>NZ_JBAOJI010000001.1:1123443-1141643 GCF_037080055.1 Halovenus anhuiensis | reverse complement strand
CACTTCTGAACCGGACATCTTCCTCAATCAGAGCGACGCTTCAGCTCCGCTGCTTACGCCGGTTGGGAAGTACCGAATCTGGGTTCTGCAGAATCCTGGTGTCCACTCTTTCTTGATGTCAGATCGCCCGCTTGCGATCGGATGAATTGACTCAATTGGACATCTCCAGACCGCTCGTCTGATACCAGACTGAGTGTCTCTATTCTTGCGGAGGATTGAAGACTCGTCATAGGGCCTCACCAGTGAGTTTGGTAGCCGGAAGCAGACGGAAGATTCGTTGCCAATGTTCCCACAATTCCCGTGAAGCTCCTGCACTCACGACTTGTGGCTGCCCAGCTTCAGTCTGACGTGGTAGTGTTCCAATTGCGGGATCAACGCCATAATCGTTCAAGCTCTGGCCAAAATACTCCTCTAAGTTGGCTTCAACACTTGTTTGTCTGAAGCCACGCAGTGACGGCTTATCTATATCTGACCTCAACAAACATCGGCGCAAGTACTGGACCGTCTCATTTCTTGGTGTGATGATGAGGGTTTTTTCATATCGATAGCGATTGAGCACCTCCATGAGTGCGTCGACGAGATCAGTCTCTGATGTAATCCCTGCACAGTCAAGCCGCGCGGCTTTTGAATTAACGAATTCATTAGCATTTGCGATACCGATTTCCCAGTATTGTTGTTCGCCAGATGGTGTTGAGATGGAACTCTCATTTGACTCTTGCTCTCCTCCGATCAAGAGAAAGAGCCAACTTGCCCGGCGATCATCCAACTGAATCCAGCTACTCGTCGCCATGTTTTCCACCCCCAAATTGGTCAGCTGGTCGTGGTCCACCGAGTAATGCCACCGGCTCACTGTCAGAACATTCTGGACATCGAGGGAGGTCTACTGCACTGCTATCCCAATCGATTGCATCCCAGGGATACGCGGCGCTGCACTCTTGACACTCCCAGTCATGTACTTGATATTCCTCAGTGAGTTCTGGATACTGAGCTGCGAGTATTGGCGTGAGCTTTGCTCCGTCGCGGGCTCTGAGATATTCGACTACTTTCTCCTTTGGATATTTTGAAACACCAGGAAGGAATCCAGTCGGCCCAATATCTTCATAGTCTGTGTCCCCCTTCCCACACCGTTCACGATATGAGCAGAACTTGCATTCCCAATTGTACTCTGGTTCCGCTGGAGGCAGTTCTTGATGTACCCTATACTCAGTGTGTTTTTCAGCCCAGTTGACGACAGTCTTACTCCAGAACCAGGGATCAAACTCGACATGGAATGTCTGTACATCCAGATTTGTTCTTCCCCCGTAGAGGATAATTGCGTCTGTGACTTTTCGGGAGTGCTTTTCTGACAACCCTTTCATGTACGCATGTGCTTGCGCACGATGGTGCTTGTTGGGCGATTCGATGTTCTTGACTGAATCCTTTGTTTTGATTTCAGTGAGCAGTAGTGGTTCAGAATCAGCGTTGACGATGACCGGATCAGTCTCACCTTTAATTCTAATCTCACCTACATCAGTACTCTCTGTGAAATCCACCCATAGTGAGTTTGTGACATATTTGTCGGTTGTAGCTACGACTCTCTGTAAGTAGGGGAGTGCGATTTTCTCCTCAAACTGTGACCCGATCCAGAAAATCCCTGTTGGATCGCCAGCTTCTGCTGGTGCGTTCAATTGGTTGTAAGCCGTTTTACGGTGACACTGAAGAAGACTGCTCGGACTGTGACGTTCTGGTGATTTGACTTGGCTTGGACCGTTGAAATAAGGTGTTCCTCCTCTGATATTCTGTCTGAACTCTCTCTTTTTGTACCATTGGTCGAAAGTCTCTGAGGAAATTGTTCTGATGATCTGACTTGGCGTCTTTTTCTCTCCCTTCGAAGGCAACTGATTCGTTTGTTCCTCTGCCGTCGCTTCCGCTGTATCCTTCTCAACATTCATTGGCTTTCTTCTGTATGATTCTTCGTCTTGATTGCTGAACCTCTGAGCAACAGAGTCTCTCTTCACCATAATCAGTTTGCCCTTGAATTTGGTATCCAGACATCACAAATAGAATTTAGAATGTATCCTACCTCATCAATCGCCCATTGAATCCCGCAAAACTGACTCACCATCCCTTCTGTATAGGTCTGCTATTGCATTGTGGAAGAGTACTTGGGCAATAGGAGATGTGATCGAAGTTACCATCGCCAGTGCGACTAAATTTTCATCAGGCGTAACCACCTTCCGATCCCCATTATATACGATAGCACCAATCTCGTCCAATTTTGGAAGATGTGTCTGAATAAGTGAAGTATAGACGTTATGATATGGGTCTCCGGTTGCTTGGTCCAGCGAGACATCTTCCTCAATCGAAACTATCTCTCTCGACAGCTGTCGTACCGTTACTACTGTATCCTTATCCAGAGGTTGCCTACTTGCAGTATCTCTCTTTCGTCCATTGGATCCTAATGGGATCGCTCGATGAGCAACGAGTCCGATTACGGAACGTCTGCGCGAGGCTCTTAGAGCGTGGTGGATTGCAGACAGTGACTGGTCGGTATATTCAGAGACTGCTCGGTGTGAATCCCTCATGTTAGACCCCCCGTCTAAAGGGATGAGTTGATCGCTCGGTGTGAGTCTCTCGTCTGGTGCTTCCGTTGCGAAGTTGTTGTAGTTTGAGCATCCATTCCGATACGATGAAGAATCGTATATATTCCTTTCGAGGAATTAGAACCTCGATATGAGCGAATGACTATACAAATGGCTTCAGCGTCTGTCAATAATGGCAGGACCGGGTCGGAAACCGACCGTATCTGATACTGAGATTCTAGAAGTATTTCGAGAGGCTTCTGATCCAGTGCTCACAACAAAAGAAGTGGCAGACGAAATAGATCTCGGCCGACGCGGAGCTTTTGACCGTCTCCGAGGTCTTGCTAACGAGGGGAATCTCGAAATGAAGAAAGTGGGTGAATCTGGTGCTGTTTGGTGGTCTCCCAATGCGTTACGAGAAAAATATTAACTGAGCTAACTAAGCTTCTTCGCCCAACAAGACGACGTAGGTAATTTTCCAGAACCATCCTGAACTGATATTGATTTTGCTCACCCATTGCAAACCCAACTCAACAAAGTCACTTTCTTTCAGATGACCGTATGAGATGTTCCGTGGCCCTCTATTGGAAGGAATAGAACTGTAATTGTGGTGGTTTATTGATGAATTTGATTTGTTTGGGTCTTTGCTTTGGGCTGTGAATATCCAACTAAGTTCGTCTGAAACTTTAACGGCAGGAAGGTCCTGCCCGATCCCGACTAAGCTTCAATCCCGATCTGGGTTTTCTACCTGCTTCGACGTCCTTCATTAACGGATCCAACATTAATAACGACCGGTTTCAATCCCGATCTGGGTTTTCTACCTGCTTCGACCTCCCGGCCCCGATGATGAAAACCCCTTCGAGAAGTTTCAATCCCGATCTGGGTTTTCTACCTGCTTCGACGGGTTTTTGATCCGCCGCTGCTCGTCCTGCATCTGGTTTCAATCCCGATCTGGGTTTTCTACCTGCTTCGACGACTGGTTTCCATTTTCTTGACCTCTCGCGCGCTGCGCGTTTCAATCCCGATCTGGGTTTTCTACCTGCTTCGACCCCCGGGGTTAGACAGGGTTAGACACCCGATTGACACGTTTCAATCCCGATCTGGGTTTTCTACCTGCTTCGACGCATCAGGCAGGCGTTCGAGACCGCCCACGAAGAACTGTTTCAATCCCGATCTGGGTTTTCTACCTGCTTCGACGAGGCAACGCTCCGAGTATGACCCCGATCCGAGCCGTTTCAATCCCGATCTGGGTTTTCTACCTGCTTCGACAGGATCTTCTTCGCTTGACTCTTCGAGCACTTGCTGTTTCAATCCCGATCTGGGTTTTCTACCTGCTTCGACGGCTGGCAATCATTATCATCACTTAGTTGCAGATAAGTTTCAATCCCGATCTGGGTTTTCTACCTGCTTCGACCCGTCCGTCGTGACGGGATATCGGACGCCGCGGTCGGTTTCAATCCCGATCTGGGTTTTCTACCTGCTTCGACGTACGCACTCGCGCACTACGACGATCACGGCGAGTTTCAATCCCGATCTGGGTTTTCTACCTGCTTCGACCTCCTCGCTGTCGTTGTTGTCGTCGGCGGCGGTCTGTTTCAATCCCGATCTGGGTTTTCTACCTGCTTCGACGCACGCAAACCATTCTATACCAGCCTCCGGGTGAGTTTCAATCCCGATCTGGGTTTTCTACCTGCTTCGACCAAGCCGTTCACCCTCGACGAGACCGAGGTGGACAGTTTCAATCCCGATCTGGGTTTTCTACCTGCTTCGACAGCACGTCGTCGACCTTGATGTCGGGGCCTTTGCGGCCGTCCGATTCGGTTTCAATCCCGATCTGGGTTTTCTACCTGCTTCGACAGGGGGTGGAAATAGCGCCAGACATCGTATAATTGTTTCTCCTGTCTCAAAATCAAGCCAGATTTTCGTCAACCCCGGCTGTACAGGCAACTGAAAAGGGTTGATGAAAGAGTCTTTCAGAGGGGTGGTCCCTGTGCCAACTGGAATAATTCCCCTGAGAACGAATTGCGCACCCGTTTGATTTTGTTACTACTATCACTCTCTACAACGCCAACTGCTTCGAGGTCGTTCACATGACGGATCACCGTACTCTTCGACTGATCGGTCTCCTCTGCAATCTTCGACAATGAAATCCACTCTCCTGCACTGACGATTGTCTCAAACGTGTCCATCGTTCGCTGTGGGACTTGCGCAGCCAGCACTGGCAGCGGCCACTCTCGTATCTCACCGTCGAGATCGCTGAAAAACAGCGCCCGATCAATTTGCCACTGGAATACAAGTGCTGATACCGTCAGCGGAAGCAAAATATCTCGTGCTCCCCCACCTAACGAGACAATCGTCTCATTCTCCTCCTGGATCCCCATGAAGACCTCGCAGCACTCTCGAACGGTCTCCTCAAACGAACTGGTTGTAATCCTCGTGACAACACAGCTTGATTCCGGTTCAATTTCCTGCAGTAGTTGCTTGACATCTGCAACAGCCTGCGATGCTTGTTCCGTGTCTGATTCCTGCTCTGGACGGAGCAACTGCACCGTATCTTCGCTGCTTAGGCCTGTGTTGATGACAGGACGGGTTACACGTCGGGTATCGTACCCAATCGGAGAGATATAAGTCCGCATAGCCTAATCTGACCGGCACGGAGTAAATGCGTGTCGCTGCATACGAGTGCATTCGGTGCGTTTTATTACTCATCTCAGAACAGAGATAGGTTTTAGTAACCTCCTAATGAACGGGTTATCATGGCAATTACGAACGGTCGGAAAGAAGCCACCGATGGGGATTCGCAGTTACGGGAAGTAACTGCATGGGTTCAACCCGAGTCGCGATTTCCAGTCCCACAGTCGGACGGCTATTCCGTCTACTCTGCGTTGCTTTCGGTCCTATCGGACGTTGATGAGGAAGTCGGACAGAGTGTACACGACTCCTCGCTCGGAAGTCTACACTGCAGTGGACTGTTGGGTGAATTTGGAGGCAGTGATCGATCACACCACAAGACGTTGCTCCCCGGTGAGACCTACGAACTGTCGCTTGGAATTGTGCATCCCGACGATGCCGACGTGTTCCAAGCGCTGGTAAATGCGCTTGTACTGCAGAACGAGACCATTGAATTGAGTCACGGACAGTTACACGTCGAACGGTTCGAGAGCGAGAATACGACACACGCAGCGTTGCTAAACCGTGCGAATACGTGTGATAATCCAACAATTGAGATGGAGTTCCGAACGCCGACGTGTATCGAGGAGGGTGGTTCGGTGACGACGATGTTCCCGACACGAACGGCCGTTTTTGGCAGCCTGCTCGGCAAGTGGGACAACACGGCCCCCGAGGAGCTGCCCCTCAATGTGGGACGGGAGACGCTAGTCGAATCGGTAATCGAGAAACCCGACGCCCTGAGTTACGATACCCACAGCGTGCTTGTCAACCGCGTCAACGATCCTGGCGGTGGCACCCAGCCGATCTTTCGTCAGGGTTTCTCGGGGACGTGCGCATACACGTTCAAAAATGCCAACGAGTCCGTGGTGAACGCAGTGACGGCTCTCGCGCTGTTCGCCGAACACTCGGGAGTCGGGAGTGCTGTCGCCCGGGGTTGTGGCGACGTTTCTGTAAAAATAACCGATAGCTAACGAGCAACGGAGGAAAATTCAATGACTGATTCCAACGCACAACTGGGCGATTTCCAAGATGAGACGGTTACCGACGCGATGGCTGGCCTCTTGGATCACTATCCAGCCAACGATAGCTCGGCTGGAGAATCCGCTGATGAGGAGGGAACAGGGACTGTTGAGGAACAGATAGTCAACGCGTTCCACGAAGACATTGATCCGAAACTTGTCGATGCCGGCTGGGGGTTCAAGCAAGCAAAAAGCGTCGAGTTCGACAAGACCGATCAATCGCTGGTCAACCACGTTCGGAACGGTGTCACAGCACTCGCACGTGTGAACGAGGCTATCGAAGCCGTCGATGGCCACCGATATAACGAAGGGGAGCTTCGGGATGTCATCGCGCTGTTCACGATTCACGATGTTCACAAGCTCAATGAAGATCGCGACGAGAATGCGGATACTCGGTTCGATATTCCCGAATCGGAAATCGAATCGTACGTAGAGCGATTCGGACTCTTAGACTGGGCCGAGTCGTTGACGATGGTGGACTTCCATTCGTGTGCTATCGATCACCACGACAGTTGGGAAGCAAACCCTGATCAGACGACACACGTCTTTGATGGCTATCGCCCACTGATTCGGCTGGCGGACGCACTGGCGTCAAGCGAGACTCCTGAGGCGGCAACAGGACGTAGTGTAACCGATGCAGTGCAGCACGCTTATCCGAACGCTGCCGCTGACCTGCGACGGCACAGCCTCACCGATATCAAGGGGATTTTGACGAATCTCGTCAACGCTGCAGTCGCCGAGACACTGGAGCAAGCGTCCTACGAGCGACTGCTGATTTATCAAGACGGTTGCGTGTACATGGCTCCCGAAGAGGCAGATACTCCTGAATTGGATGAGGAGTTCGTAACGAAGACGTTCGCCAATCTGAAAGAGAACATCCAGAACTCTCACGAAGCCTACAAAGATCACGGTCAGTTGGTGCAAAATCTGACTGTGCGATCTCAAGGGTTCTACGGTATCAACGATCAGGATTTCTTCTATGCCGGCCCGGAAACGGTGCTCAAAGCAGTTGCGCTGAAAGGAACCACGGATGCCGATCCGTCGTCCGATCCCACGGACAATATGGTGGATACCATGGAAGAACTTGAAGCGTATCTCCCGTTCAATATTGACCGGACACGGGAGCCTGTTGGACTCGCTCGCCTCGTCTATACCGTCAAGCGATCATTCGTTGATCCAGTTGTCGCCGAAGCCGACGATGATCGCTCCGAACTCGCTGCGACGTGTGCCGTCTTCGGCGTTTCCGGTGCGGTTCAGGATAGCCTCGAAACTGCAGCCGAAGAACTCTCACTCACCGCTGGCGGGAAGTGGGATTACTCCTATGGCATCGGGCAGGCTCTGCTAAACGAAGGGGTCGTTGACAGTACGGCACTGGCCAAACGAGTTTCTGACGCCCTTGATGAGATCGACACAGACTGGGCTAAAATCGTTGAAACCGAACACGCTGGCAACCTTCGATCCGAGTTGACCACGTATCTCAACGATGTTATCGCGGTCGATGGTCGCCCTGTTGAGGGGGATTCAGATGCCCTTACCGACCCGTTTGAGGAGTATTCGGGCAGTCGCCGCGGCAAAACATGTGTCCTCTGTAATCGCGGGACAACAGGCACGAAAGGGGATATGAAAGCCCCGAAGTCACTCACGACTCTTCAGGCGGGCTACTCGAATCATATCGCCGTCGATTCCGGGAAGCCCGACGAACTCCTCGCCTGCTATCCCTGCAAAATCGAGTTGTCGTTGCGGGAAACAGGCTCGGGGCGTCGTGAGGGTGGCCGACTCTGGTTCCACTTCGTCCCGGATTACTTCTACACGCCGCTGTCGTGGCAGCAGTACTCAACGTTCACGGCAAACTTCCACAACGAGGCAAAAACGGAACTTGGACGGCTCGCCGAGGCGGTTCTCCGAGTCGGTGACGGTGGCATCTCACCGTCGGAAGACAAGGAAGTACTCGGCTCGTATGTGGCCGCGCTGCTGGATAACGATCACGGCCGCTCGATGATCGAAACCTTGGATCAGGGCTTCGATCCGAACAGCCAGTACGGTTCACGCACGTTCGGCTATTTCAAACCGACCGACAACGATACCGAGTTCCAGCTTTTCGGTGTCTTCGTCGCGCTTGCGTTGAGTGCCTACACCGGTCTTCGGGTAGTCGTCTCCGAATCGCCGATTCCGGATGTCCGGGGCCGCGATTTCCAGACCTACGCCCGGATCGGTGGCGGATTCACGCAGGTTCACGACTTCTACGGCACCGATATTCCGCTGTCGGAGCTTCGATCCCGGCTCAACGCGGCAGCCGCGCTGATACAACTGGGGTACGGGGCAGAGCGGGACGATGCCCTGTTTGCGAAGTACCTCCGTGCGACCCGGAACAAGTGGCTTCCGGGGTCATACCTGCTCAAACGGCTCGCACAGACCGATGACGGCAGTGACGCCGGGTTTCTGCTAGAGGAAGCGCGGGTTCTTGACGAGGAGACAGGGCAGCGAATCGAGCGGTAATCACACTTCACTACAACAATGACAGAACAAACATACGATACAATTTCGGAACTCTCACGCCGCGCCTTCGACGTGATTCGGCCCGATCCGACGAATCGGAAGCCGTATGCAATCGAACGCGTGTTCCGTGAGAGTGTCAAGGCGATCAAAGAGTTCGGCGCGTACGAACCCTCTCGGCAGGACGCAATCGATGCGGTCGCTGGCCGGGTCGGGAAAATTGTAGACCGAAGCGAACAGGTGTACCCGGTCGGCCACGAGGAGAGCACCCACGGCGGGTCATTCGACGAACGCGTCGATCACTACGCCGAGTTCTTCGTCGACGAGGTGTTCCTCGGGATGTTCGATGGGAAGCCGTCTCGACTCAAACGCCGGGAGAACAACCTCGCTGACGGATTCTACGCGGCGACACGACGCCTCCAGCGCGACCACTATCAGGACGAATCGGACGACAAATAACACCCTCAAGACAATGATCGATCACGACACCTACCCTGAACTCGAAAGCGGCACCGTTGCACCGGACGAAATGAACCTCCGCCCGCAGAACAACTTCGTTAACATCCTCGTGCTCCGCGAACTGCAGAGCCACGCGGTGTTTACGACGAACGGCCAAGACGCGGATCTGGCAAGCGTCGCGGTCAGCGACGGTGATGACCGCGATGAGTATTCCCCCGGTCTCATGTTCATGCGAAAGCAGACTGGTAGTGATCGCCGATTTGGGAAGGCCCTCCAGCGCGATCTCGGTCTCTTCGATGATGACGAGGACGACTGTACGATGCAGGTCAACGAGATGTGCCAAGACTGTCCCGAATGTATCCTCTATGGGAGTGCTGCCGGGGACGACGCGATCTCGATCACCTCGCGGGTGATGTACGATACGGCCTACACCCTACGGGATGCAACAGTCATCATCGACGAGAAGTTCCAGAACGCTCCCGGCGGTGACTACGCAAAGACCGCCGAGGCAACGATTCGTGAACCCGACTTCTTCGAACCGGGGACGCTCTTCCCGTCGGTCGTCACACTTCGGGATGCAACTCCGGCTGAACTCGCCTTCGTCCTCGGGATTACCCGGAAAAACAAGCGGTACGGTGCGACGACCTCACGAATCGGCCGAACGAAAAACCACATCCTCGGTGTGTATGCGGGAAGCGAGGAAGGCTCGGCCAATCTCGAACTGACGCGCGATGCGATTCGTCGACTCCAAGACGATCCGGCTGTCGAGTATGATTCGCTTCAGGACGTAACAAGCGCGGAGAACCTCGATCCGGAGCGCGTTGCCGGACACGTTCGGGACTCCTTCGAGGAGTCGATTTCAGCTGACGGTCTTGACCTCAGTCGCGTTTCCGACGAGACTGTCTCTGAACTGCTTGATATCGCAACTGGCGACGAGTTTGGCGATGTTCTCGCCGAGCAACGCGAATACTCCCGTCAATTCCTGCCCGATCCGGAGTAAGCCAATGGATGTGCTAGAGGCAACAATCCGGACGTGCGGGGAAGTGACGTTCACTTCCCGAGAGGTAGGTCGGCTGGCGGTTACAGAACCATACATCTTGAACACCGCCCTCTACTACGCCCTCGGGCTTGCAAGCGGCCGGTACGTCGATACGAGCTTCGAACCGACGTATATTGACGATACCGACGACATCGCCGATGACGTGTACGTCTCGCCAGCGGCACCGGTGCCCGGGGTCAGTCCGAACTACACCACGACGACGTACAACGCGACGAGAGACGAGTATGCTGAAATAAACTACTCTGCGGAGGATGATCCGTACGAAAAACAGAACCTCCCCTCGTTCGGCCGGCGGCGGTCACTGGCACAGAGAACACAGCTCCGCTGTTTCCTTATTCCACGCAGTCAGTCGGCCAGCGAACTCCAATCGCGCCTCCCGCAGTATATTCGGCTGGGGAAGAAGCGCGGCAAAGCTCGGTTTGAGACGAGCGTTCGGGAGGTATCCGAACAGACAGGGAATTTCCGCCTGAATCACCCCATTGGGGCGTATGATCACGATTCGGTGCCGAAAGCCAACGTCATCACAAAATCAATGAAACCGACGCCGATCATCCTCCAAGGCGATTACGAAGGAAGCCACCTCAAAATCGACCGGTCGGAGGCACCAACCGATCCTGATACCGTTTCGTTCCCCCGAGATCTGACGTTCCTCAAACAAAAACGATGACCGAAACCCAGCTTTCGCTTGACGGGGTCGCGTTGCGACAACACGAGGAACCGTACCTCTTCGATTACGAGCCGTACGCCCATCAGCTTGCACTCAGAGAGCATGTCGGTCGAGATGAGGAGTTCATTGCGGTCAACGATAGTCCGACCGGCGGTGGGAAGACCTCCTCGTGGCTCGCGCCAGCCCTCTCCGAAGAAATTGACACGATTGCGATCTACCCGACGAACGCGCTGGTAGTCGATCAGACGGAGCAAGTGAACGAAGCAAGCGATGCAGCCGATCATGAAGTAAGTGTTCTAACAGTCACGTCAGAGAAGTTGGCTGACAAACGAAGCGAATTCGGGGTGCAATCGAATGGGGAAGCGATCCACCGGTGGTATCGGGCTGAAAAGCGGAAGGGAAATCAGGTTATTCTGCTGACCAACCCCGATATCTTTGTGATGATGTGTCGGGATCTGTATCGCAACGCCAGCCGGGCGTACAAGAGATTCCCGTTCATCGTCGTCGATGAGTTCCACCGAGCGGGACAAAAGGAGCAGAATACGCTTCGGTATCTACTTGATGAACTCTATGAGCGTCCGCAACGACAGCACAAACTTGACAAGATCGTCTTCCTGAGTGCGACTCCGGATGAGCAACAGGAACGACGGTTCAAGCATGCGATGGCAGCCCCGTATTATTTGCTCACCGAGACGGATACAACGGAACGAACGTCGTTTTCCGGATCATCTCCCGAGGGCTGGGGAGCGGTTATGCCACCCGTAGAGCTGGATGTTCGAACGGCACCGACGTTCGGTACTGCGGATCGGCTATTGGGTGATGACCTTGATGACCTGATTTCGTTCTGCCGAGATCAAAGCGACCCCGATGCGGATCGAGACAGGGTTGCGATCATCCTCGACGGAATCCACGAAGTACAACGCGTTTTTGAGCAGTTGGACGACGAACTCGACCGGCAGGTCGAACGGATCGATGGCTTCCACAGCGAAAACAAGGCCAAAAAGTTACACTCGTTTGATGTGTTAGTGAGCAATTCGGCCGTCGAGGTCGGGATCGACTTCGACATCGACCGCCTCTTGTTTGCTGGACACAACCATGCGAGTTTTCTGCAACGGCTCGGTCGGCTACGAACCAAGACAAAAACCTGTCGCGCTCGATGTTACGTACCCAGACAGATTGCCCATGATCTGTCGCCTCACGAGGATAAGCAACTGACTCGTCGTGACCTTGATGAAATTCTCGATGAGACCTATCCCGAACCTCGACAACCAACGAGTTTCGGCTGGCGATATTCGGCACCCGAGGAATTACAGCACATTGATAATCGGCTTCGAGACGCGAGTTCGGAGCAGCAGGACGATATCGTGATCGCTGGCCAAAACCGGATACAGCGGCACTTTCTCGACGGAACAAACGTTCGACTGGATTCGGACGATATTCAGCGTGCGAAGGAATCGATTGACTGGCGCGTCCTGGAAAAACTGCAGTGGTACCGTGGCGATTCAGTCCAAGCCCTCGTGTACGATCAGACCGAAGACACCGTTCGAACCTACGATCTGTTTTACCTCCTTCGGTACGGTGATGTCGAATTTGTCACGGAAGTGGAATTTGAGCGGATCGTTCCCGCGGAGTACGAGGAACAGGTATCACGGACGGCCCGATATGTGGATGGGTTCTGTCTGTACAGCGGTACCATTCAGACTACCGAAGATGGCTGGGGACGAAGTGTCGCGTTCACCGGCCCGCGACTCAGCAGCTGGCTCAATAACGGTTCCGGGGATACGAGTCGCGTCCCAAAGGTAGTTGATGGCGTTAAGCTATCAGTCGATCCGAACGGGGAGAGTCAAAACCGTATCCAATCACTTAGCACACTCAATGATCGGCTGCGATCTCGACGCGAACGAACCCCCGGCAATGGCGGCGGACTACTCTGCTACCCCGTTTCGACCAAACCAACAGTTACCAAGGAACGATACAATCTTGATGAGTTCTTCTTTTTGTATCCTGTCGCCCTACAGGGAGAAACAGCGGCCAGTTTGGCTCTTGGGACGGACGCGCTGTACCTCCACTGCCATGTGATGGAAGAAGATGACGACGAGGAGTTGATCGGGCTGTGAACGAGGTGGTCTCGAATGGCTGAATCGAGCTTCAGGGACGAACTTGTACAGGTGAGCGCGCTCAACGAGTATGTCTACTGCCCCCGTCGGTTCTACTACCAGCGGTATCAGGATCAGATCGGCACGCCGTACGAACTCGTCGACGGGCGATCGAAACACGAACATCAAGCGAACCGCGGCGGCTGGATCACAGAACGGTACTTCCGGTCAGATCAGCTTGGAATGCACGGGAAGATTGACCTCATTGAGGACGACGATGTACTGACTCCAGTCGAACGCAAGCGGGCTGAAAGTGGCGAGTACTATCCAAGTGATGAGGTGCAACTCGCCGGCTATTGCATGCTGCTTGAGGATGCTATCGGCGAGTCGGTCAATGTCGGCTACATCTATCTCTACTCGACGGATACCCGGCACGCAATCCGTATTTCTGAAAAGCATCGTCGAACTGTTCGTGAAATCATTTCTCGAATCGAAGCGATGACAGTCGACAACATTCCACCGTTCACAGACAACCCATCGAAGTGTGAGGCTTGTTCAGCACGCACGTATTGCATGCCAGCAGAAACTGCTAATCTCGAACCAGAGAAAGTCCGTGGCACGGGCTGGGAGGACGAGCTATGAAATCACCGGAAGGAATGTTCGACGAGTCGGTCATTTACGTGACGACGCAGGGATCACAGGTACGAACAGACGGCGGACGAATCGTCATTTGGGATGTCGATGGCGATGATGGGGAACTTGGATCCTATCCCAAAGAAAAACTGGATACAATCAACGTCTTCGGCGGTGTGAACTTCTCAACACCTTTCGTTGCGGAAGCGAACGAACACGGAATCGTCCTCAACTACTTCACCCAGAACGGGAAGTACCGCGGAAGCTTTGTTCCGGAAAAGAACACGATTGCAGAGGTCCGCCGGGCCCAGTACGCCTTGAATCCGGCGCGAGAACTCGAAATCGCCAGAGAGATGATCGCCGGAAAGATCCGGAACCAGCGAACGCTGCTTTCTCGGAAGGGAGTCACCGGGACCGATGTGTTGAAAGATCTTGGAGTTCGGGTCGAGAAGACGAAAACGAAAGATGAACTCCGCGGTGCAGAAGGAGAAGCAGCGGAACGGTACTTCGACCGACTCGATGAGACGCTCGTCGACGGCTGGACGTTCGAGAAACGAACCAAGCGCCCGCCTGAAGATCACATCAATTCCTTGCTGTCGCTCACCTATGTCTTCATGAAAAACGAAGTCATGAGCGCACTCCGGCAGTACAACCTCGATCCATTCTTGGGAGTGCTCCATGCAGACCGACACGGCCGCCCCTCTCTCGCGCTTGATCTCCAGGAGGAATTCCGGCCAATCTTCTGTGATGCACTCGTGACACGGCTGGTCAACCGTGGAACGATCGTTCATGACGACTTCAACAACGACAATCGCTTGGGAGATGATGCGTTCAAAACGTACCTCTCAAAGTTTGACGAATTCATGCAGGAGGAGTTTGAGCACCCACACTTCGAGTACACAGTGACCCGTCGGAAGGCAATTCGACAGCAAGCAATTCTGCTCCGGAAAGCAATCACTGGCGAGATGGACAACTACCACGCACTGACATTCAAGCGCTAACAATGCGACTCGCAATTGCTTACGACATTAGCGACGACTCGAATCGACGACGAGTATACAACGCGCTGGAACGGTACGGAGCTTGGCAGCAATATAGTGTTTTCGAGCTTGAGATCAGCAAAACGGATCGTGTCGAGTTGGAGGATGAACTGGAATCTCTTATTGACCCTTCCGACGGAGATCGCATACGAATCTACCGCCTCTGTGATGCCTGTCTCGACTCGACAACTGATCTCGGAAGCGATCCACCGGACGAGCAGTCGAATGTGCTCTGAGGACTGCTTCATCGACTCTTATTAATTAGCTGTACGGCCCCAGTCCACGAAATCACTCGGCTCAACGAGTGCTTGAGAAACGTTTATTGCCCATATGGCTGTATTTTCACCCCCGGTCGCGACGGGCAGAAAACCCAGAACGGGATTGAAACAAACCAGTCAAAAATACACGAAATAAAGAGGAACGAGTCGCGACGGGCAGAAAACCCAGAACGGGATTGAAACGAGTTGCTCGATGGCCCGGGGCTCGTTCGTATCACGTCGCGACGGGCAGAAAACCCAGAACGGGATTGAAACCAGTGGATTGCCAACGGCGCGGCGGCCATCGGCGAATCGTCGCGACGGGCAGAAAACCCAGAACGGGATTGAAACACCCCGGCAATTTCCGACTTGCCGAGGATCTCGACGGTCGCGACGGGCAGAAAACCCAGAACGGGATTGAAACGAACTCCTCGCTCGTCAATAAGCGACCGTTCTTTTGGTCGCGACGGGCAGAAAACCCAGAACGGGATTGAAACGAGAGATTCGGAAGACGCTCGATAATAATCGGCGAATCGTCGCGACGGGCAGAAAACCCAGAACGGGATTGAAACAGTTTTTGATAGCGCCCGACTGAACCGACCCATTTCGTCGCGACGGGCAGAAAACCCAGAACGGGATTGAAACTGTTCCAAGCACGCGCGGCCGGATTCCGCCGCCAAGTCGCGACGGGCAGAAAACCCAGAACGGGATTGAAACTAATTATTCTCGGCGTGGGAGCAGTCGTCTCCGGTGGTCGCGACGGGCAGAAAACCCAGAACGGGATTGAAACTAGAGTCGGCAGACCCGCACGTTCGTGGTGAAGCGGTCGCGACGGGCAGAAAACCCAGAACGGGATTGAAACGCGATTGCAAAATGGCGAACCGATTAGTATTCCGATTGTCGCGACGGGCAGAAAACCCAGAACGGGATTGAAACACGAGTCGGCATACGCTTGCATACAGGATTTCGACGTCGCGACGGGCAGAAAACCCAGAACGGGATTGAAACACGAGGTCGTCGTCGTCGTTGACTTCGATCCCGTAGTGTCGCGACGGGCAGAAAACCCAGAACGGGATTGAAACTTGATGGGGCACGAATATACACGCCATGCCGAATGGCCAGAGAAGGTCGCGACGGGCAGAAAACCCAGAACGGGATTGAAACAGTCGCGAGCGCGAGCTCCCGGAGGACGTCGGGACGGTCGCGACGGGCAGAAAACCCAGAACGGGATTGAAACTGCCATTGGTTGAAGGAACAGACCAATCCTGATTTCGGGTCGCGACGGGCAGAAAACCCAGAACGGGATTGAAACGGAGTCTGTTTAGTGAGATTGAGGCAATTCCCTCTAGTGTCGCGACGGGCAGAAAACCCAGAACGGGATTGAAACCACACGACGACTTAGCGGATAGTTTAGCTCTTGCCGTCGCGACGGGCAGAAAACCCAGAACGGGATTGAAACCTGAATTTCGTGGCCGGAGTCAACGTCACCGACGCCGGTCGCGACGGGCAGAAAACCCAGAACGGGATTGAAACGGTTCTCGACGAGCGACTGTTTCTTTTGTGCGCTGGTCGCGACGGGCAGAAAACCCAGAACGGGATTGAAACGCAGACATACACGTTGCAGGATCGAATACAGTCGTGTCGCGACGGGCAGAAAACCCAGAACGGGATTGAAACAACGAACTGATCGAGGCGGAGGAGTCGATCCTCCTGGTCGCGACGGGCAGAAAACCCAGAACGGGATTGAAACACATGGAGATCGACTGGCCGCCGAACGTCTGGCTCGTCGCGACGGGCAGAAAACCCAGAACGGGATTGAAACTGATCCGCTCGCGCAACCCTGGGCCGTCATCGCTGAGTCGCGACGGGCAGAAAACCCAGAACGGGATTGAAACGCGAAGGCGTGATCCGCGACGGGAGTAACTAACCGGTCGCGACGGGCAGAAAACCCAGAACGGGATTGAAACTTGTCGATGCCATGCCGGACGGCCTCGATGGGTGCGTCGCGACGGGCAGAAAACCCAGAACGGGATTGAAACCAGTTGATAATTCAGCACCAGTTCGAGCTGCGGATGTCGCGACGGGCAGAAAACCCAGAACGGGATTGAAACCTGAACTGCAGGCGAGTAGGAGCCGCGGTAGTGTTCGGTCGCGACGGGCAGAAAACCCAGAACGGGATTGAAACCGACTGTCACGACGACGATCGATCCGTCCGCGGACGTCGCGACGGGCAGAAAACCCAGAACGGGATTGAAACCGTTCCAGCGCGAAGTCGTCGGGCAGCCCGCGCGGGTCGCGACGGGCAGAAAACCCAGAACGGGATTGAAACGCTTCCCCGAACCCGCGGACGAATGCCCGTGGTGTGGTCGCGACGGGCAGAAAACCCAGAACGGGATTGAAACCTCGCCGCCTTTGGCGGGTCA
Source organism: Halovenus anhuiensis (assembly GCF_037080055.1). Taxonomy (NCBI): domain Archaea; kingdom Methanobacteriati; phylum Methanobacteriota; class Halobacteria; order Halobacteriales; family Haloarculaceae; genus Halovenus; species Halovenus anhuiensis. The sequence goes on along the minus strand of NZ_JBAOJI010000001.1, from coordinate 1,124,265 downwards.
TCACTCGCCCAGTCAAGTCGCGACGGGCAGAAAACCCAGAACGGGATTGAAACCCAGTCCGAGGGCCCGGAATCGGTGCCTGAGTTCCGCGTCGCGACGGGCAGAAAACCCAGAACGGGATTGAAACAATCTCCAGCCGACCGCGCAGCCGAAGCAGCTGCAGATGTCGCGACGGGCAGAAAACCCAGAACGGGATTGAAACATAATTACTGCGATAACCGCCAGCCGTCGCAGGCTGGTCGCGACGGGCAGAAAACCCAGAACGGGATTGAAACATTCAGATCGTGTCTTGGCAGGAGTGCAAACCGATACGTCGCGACGGGCAGAAAACCCAGAACGGGATTGAAACAACCAGAGTCCGATGTGAATGTGCCACCGCTGTCCTGTCGCGACGGGCAGAAAACCCAGAACGGGATTGAAACTGTACGTGGTTGAAGGAACAAACAAACCCTGATTTGTCGCGACGGGCAGAAAACCCAGAACGGGATTGAAACCCGCTGCTGGGAGAAGTTAGAATTTAGATACACGGGTCGCGACGGGCAGAAAACCCAGAACGGGATTGAAACATGCCGACGTGGATCACCCGCAGTGGGGCGACAACCGTCGCGACGGGCAGAAAACCCAGAACGGGATTGAAACTACAGAGGCACGTACGCACCGGAAGCGCAGAAAGTCGCGACGGGCAGAAAACCCAGAACGGGATTGAAACGCGGCGATCGCCTTGGCCTCGAGGTCAAACCCTCGGGTCGCGACGGGCAGAAAACCCAGAACGGGATTGAAACGCGGCGATCGCCTTGGCCTCGAGGTCAAACCCTCGGGTCG
>NZ_JBAOJI010000001.1:1123127-1123344 GCF_037080055.1 Halovenus anhuiensis | reverse complement strand
ATTGAAACGAACCACTGGTTGAATCGTCATCAAGCCGAGTGGTCGCGACGGGCAGAAAACCCAGAACGGGATTGAAACGAACCACTGGTTGAATCGTCATCAAGCCGAGTGGTCGCGACGGGCAGAAAACCCAGAACGGGATTGAAACACAGTCGTCAGGGTAGTTCGCGAGCTTTACGATCGTCGCGACGGGCAGAAAACCCAGAACGGGATTGAA
>NZ_JBAOJI010000001.1:602933-1123031 GCF_037080055.1 Halovenus anhuiensis | reverse complement strand
TGAAACAGCGCAGGGGATTTCGAGGCCAACGACTCCGAGCGAGTCGCGACGGGCAGAAAACCCAGAACGGGATTGAAACAGCGCAGGGGATTTCGAGGCCAACGACTCCGAGCGAGTCGCGACGGGCAGAAAACCCAGAACGGGATTGAAACACAACGAGCTAACCAGGACGTCGGACCTATTCTAACGTCGCGACGGGCAGAAAACCCAGAACGGGATTGAAACTGATACTGTGTCTCGCCGTCATGCAGCGCCCACGATGTCGCGACGGGCAGAAAACCCAGAACGGGATTGAAACTATACGCAGCCTGCCGTTCAACAAACTCTGTCTGTGCGTCGCGACGGGCAGAAAACCCAGAACGGGATTGAAACAAGTCGCTCGGCAACGACGCAACAATCTGATTGCGTGTCGCGACGGGCAGAAAACCCAGAACGGGATTGAAACAGACCGAGTCGTGGCTTCCGAAGAGTTGCACGCGGGTCGCGACGGGCAGAAAACCCAGAACGGGATTGAAACACCCATACGAATAATTTGAGTTTCCATCCTCAACAGTCGCGACGGGCAGAAAACCCAGAACGGGATTGAAACCGTAGGTGTGCAATCGCTCGGTTGGCCGGTTCTTCGTGTCGCGACGGGCAGAAAACCCAGAACGGGATTGAAACAGTTCGCCCGCCTCTTTAGCAAGGTCGCCCATGCCGGGTCGCGACGGGCAGAAAACCCAGAACGGGATTGAAACTATTTAGCGATGCAAAAATAAAAGGAATTGAGAAACGTCGCGACGGGCAGAAAACCCAGAACGGGATTGAAACAGCTTGGGCGCGCCGGCTCACCGATATTCCGGCTTGGTCGCGACGGGCAGAAAACCCAGAACGGGATTGAAACAGGGCGGCCAAATTTGGGAGATTCATCAAGACGACGTCGCGACGGGCAGAAAACCCAGAACGGGATTGAAACAGGCAGAGATTGAAGCCAAAACAGAGTTGACGGGTGTCGCGACGGGCAGAAAACCCAGAACGGGATTGAAACTAATTCTCTCGGTCGTCACGGATTTCAGCACCCTGTCGCGACGGGCAGAAAACCCAGAACGGGATTGAAACTGCATAACGTCACCGTCACCCCGGCAGCGGAGGACGTCGCGACGGGCAGAAAACCCAGAACGGGATTGAAACTTTACGTTTCGGCTGGCTTGATTAAATGTCACTGTGTCGCGACGGGCAGAAAACCCAGAACGGGATTGAAACACTATCAGGTGACACAGGTTGGCACTGCCGGGGCAGGTCGCGACGGGCAGAAAACCCAGAACGGGATTGAAACTATCTAAAATGATAACATTCGTATCCGTTGCGTTTGTCGCGACGGGCAGAAAACCCAGAACGGGATTGAAACGGACAGACGTAACTCCCGCTACAATTGTTCGGAGTTGTCGCGACGGGCAGAAAACCCAGAACGGGATTGAAACTCATCCAAGTCTGTAATATCTGGTCGGGCTATCTCTGTCGCGACGGGCAGAAAACCCAGAACGGGATTGAAACAGGATACTAACCGTTGTATCAATCATTTCACCGGTCGCGACGGGCAGAAAACCCAGAACGGGATTGAAACGATCCCTCGCGACGGAGTATCTCGATACACTGTCTCACGTCGCGACGGGCAGAAAACCCAGAACGGGATTGAAACCTAAATCGGAAAGGCGGGCGGGCTAACAGCACTCGCTGTCGCGACGGGCAGAAAACCCAGAACGGGATTGAAACAACATGAGCGATTTGTGCGGCTTGCCCTTGACGTTCGTCGCGACGGGCAGAAAACCCAGAACGGGATTGAAACAGTTCGAGAAATTGAACACGGACGGGATAGGGTCGCGACGGGCAGAAAACCCAGAACGGGATGAAACTCGAACACATAGGCAAGAAAGTCACAGAGGTTGAACTTCCCCACACGTTGCGCCGGGTAGAAAATCCAGAGCGGGGTTGAAATTTGAGATGGCAATCTCAGAGATATGATTGAAAACAGGCTCGCCACGGTCAGAAGCCTGCTGCGACCTTGACAAGACCAGCGTGCCCCTCCTCAATTACTCGCTATCGTACTCAGGCACGCTCCCGAGAAACTCGGTTGCCTCCGCCGACACTCCCTCTAGATTGTCGACCAATTGCTGATGTTTCTCTGCACGCTGTCGATACCCCTCTGCGAGTCGCTCGTTATCACTCATATGCCAAATCCAAGACCCAAGAACATAAGACCGGTTATTATCTCGATTTCATCATGAATGCTTCTTAAACAGGGTTGGTCTTATTGAGTCTCTCACCCAGTGGAGGTCTTCACATCTTTCTCCATACAGAGTGTGTGTTTTGAAGAGAATTCTACTCAGGTCGGGCATAGTGAATTGATCAGTACAGGTGAGTCAGAGACCGCTGAAGAATCCGATCTATATGGAATTTATCAAAAATACCGTGCAAGATACAGAGTGTGAAGTCAGCAACGGTCAATCGCTGAAATGCGAATAATTTTAATTATCCGTCACTAATCTCTCTTGTGCGCGATTCAGATCGAGGAGTCTCACCGGTAATCAGTACGATACTATTAGTCGCTGTTGTCGTCGTACTGGCAGCAATCACATCTGTATTCGCACTTAGTCTGGAGGAGACCGTCAGCGACCCTGCCCCGTCGGTAGCGCTTGACACAGAGGAAACAGAAAATGGGACCGTTACGATGACACATGTCTCCGGTGAAACAATAGACCGCGAAAACTTCGTGGTAAAGGGTGGCGAGATCAACGACAGTAACATGTCTGAGACGATTAAAGCCGGCAGTACCGTCGAAATCGATCCGGATCGCGACGCCGACGAGATTATCCTCACCTGGCAGAAAGAGGAGCAGTCTTCGGTGTTATTGCAGAAGCCAGTATCTCCAGGATTCGAGGAAGGCCCGCCCCCCGGCAACGTGCAACCACCGACCGAACCCGAAGGCGTGCAGGGCAACTACGGCGGATTCGGCGTGGATACGACTGTTGCTATCGACTTCGACACGTCCGAATTGACCAACAACCCGCCAGAGGGAGACGAGCCGTACGAGGTCACCAGCGTCGAGATTGAGTACGAGTACGGGGATGGGTTTGAGTCGGCACCGCTCTCGGTTGCTGGAGACGAAGACTTCCCCAGTCAGGCACGCACCGACGAGGTGTGGCTGGTTGACGGTGACCGGCTACCCGACCCGTTCCGTGTCCGCTTCGAGATGGAAGCCAATGGCGAACCCGTCACTGACGAGACTATTGGTGGCGGGTACTTCGGCGATAACCCGTCAGAGTGGATGTACGCAGTGTTCCCCAGTTTCCGTGGTGGAACTGACCCAAAGGTCGAGTTCGACGGGAGCACTGGCGAAGTCTGGGTCGGTAATCCAGTAGATGAGGACTGACGGCAAAGACGGCCCGGTCGGTATCGACTTCACACGAAAAACTGTTAATTCACAAATTGAGAGTGCAAGACTCGCGCTGTCCATCTTGCACTGACGCTATCGACCCATCCATTCTCTATCATAATCACCGTGACCGACTCAGAGAGTGAATCTCGTACGGCAGCCGCTCCAGAGCTCGGGGGCTGGAATCGTTCAATACAGGGGACACAGATATCGACTGTGCCCAGAACGATCCGAGTTACCCTCATTCTGTGCGACAGGACTTTTAAGCTATGCGGGAGCAGCACCAACTGCATGCCTTCTCGAAGGTCACTACTCCTTGAGGAGATGGTATGGCCAGAAGTCGAATCGGCGCTCGAAGACGGGATACGGAGGCGATCGTTTCCGTCGGGTCGATCGAACAGCACGGTCCCCACCTCCCGTAGAATATGGACACACTGAACGGTGACGAACTCTCGCAACGGATCGCGGAGAAATTGGGGGATTCTCTTGCTGCACCGACGATCCGGCCTGGCTGCTCGGGACATCACATGGAGTTCCCAGGCACGATCACTATCCCACCCGAGACACTGATGGATGTAATCCGGGCATACTGCCGGTCACTCGATGACCACGGCTTCGAACATATCGTCTTAGTCCCGACCCACGGCGGGAATTTCGGCCCAGTCAAGACTGTCGCACCTGATGTCGCTCGGGAAATCGAAGCCACTGTGATTCCCTTGGCTGACCTCGATGAGCATATGCAGTTACTGAATGATGGCCTCAGCAAGGCCGGGATAGAATACGATCAGGACGTGGTTCATGCCGGTGCAGCCGAGACGGCAGTGGTGTTGGCGGTGAATGAGGATCTTGTAAGGGTTGAGAATATCGAGTCCGGCCCTGAAGGGGGGATCTCTACCGCTCGCCTTCTGAGTGAAGGGTTCAAGACCATCACGCAAAACGGAGTGCTTGGCGACCCGGCTAAAGCAACCGCTGAAGCCGGCGAAACCATCATTCAGAACGTGGTTGATACCTACGTTGATCATATCGAGAATGAACGTCGTTCTGTGTAGACACGCACCTCAACCGAGATTGAAGATAATGCACAGGCGTTCCTACTGCCTTTTTGATCCCGTTCGGCCTGATACTACGGCCCAAAGTTACGCTGCGAAACGAGCGCTTTGATGAGTTTCATTTCAGCTTTCTGTAGATGTTCGCTGACCGTGTTCGGCGCACATCTAAGTTTATCGGCTAATTCTGCGTGTGTTGTCTCCCGAGGGTGCCGATAGTATCCGTGTTCAAACGCGAGGCGAACAGCTTCACGCTGCCGAGTGCTCAACTCCGAAAATGGATCCGTCCGTAGCGACGGGCGTGACCCGATTTCCTCGATAGTCACGTCGATAGTACTCGGTGCGGTGTCAACTGCGGCCTGAAGTGCCTCAGCGTCTCCCACCACCTCACCGCTCGTTTCGAAGTCGCTGTACACGACTGGGGATCTGACAAGTAACCCCGCCCGTGCCGTCAACACGAGAAAGGTCCTGAAAAACGGGAGTGCCTCAGGGGTCGCAGTGACCAGCACAAATCCTGAGCCACCGGTAGAAGGAGGTACCGTTACGTCCTCAATCCCGTCGGTCCCACGAGCTGCATCGACGAACACGTCTGTGTCTCCGTCAACATCGTACAGCACAGTTGCCACGTCCTCTGCTGCGAGATTCCAGTCACCGAGCCGCAACTGCGAGATCGCCGATGACTCCGTGACTGTGACGTAGAACGACGGGAGAACCGAGGGTGCTAACGACGCCGAAATCTGGAGTCGAGTCAACGACATCGTCAGACGTACCTCCTGTTTCAGCACCTCCGGTATAAAAACCCCATGACGATACCCGGCAGAACGCTCACCGGACACACTGTCCTACCTGCAACTATGACGGTAACTACCGGTGAGTTGGAATATAACACTGAGGGCACGGTTAACGACGCGGATCTCGTGGTACACGACGCAGTGGTTATGACTGTTGACGAAGACAACAGAATTTACGAGAACGGTACGGTCGTGGTCAAAGACGGTGTAATCACCGATGTGCGAACGACACGAGAACGTGATCGGGCCTGTGACGCCGACCGTCTCATTGATGCGGAGGGCACCGTCGTGATGCCCGGTCTGGTCAACGCGCACACTCATCTCGAACTGACGCCGCTGCTTGGTGCGTTTAGCGACCTCAACCTAATGGAGATGGTGGGCGGGATGACCGCTATCTTTGGCCACATCGCTGAGGGAGAGTACGACTACCTCACCGAGGCGGGCTACGAACTTGCGGCACTGAACTTTCTCACGGGTGGTGTCACTACCGTCAACTCAATGGATGTCCGTCCCAGCGGAGGCGCAGAGACGTTCGGCGAGGCGGGTCTCCGCGGGTTCTTCGGGGTAGCGCTCTCCGACCTCTTCTGGGATATCCCGGTTGACGAGCAGTTCGACCGCGCCCGTGAGTTCATAGATGACTACCATGGCGCGTTCGACGGACGCATCCGGGCGACAATCAACCCCCACGACGACTGGTCGTGTACCCGCACGCTGTGGGAGCGCACTGCCGACCTCGCCGCCGAGCACCCCGATTTACTCGTCCACACGCACCTACTCGAACTGGAAGCGAGCAACACGATGGCGCGCTCGAACGGAGCCGAAGACTCGCTTGACCTTCTTGACGACGTCGGCCTCCTCGACGACCGGCTTGTGGCCGCGCACTTCCGGCTCGCCGATGATGAAGACATCCAGCGGACGGCTGAGGCGAACGCGTCGGTGGCACACTGCCCGTCAATCTTCTGCTACTGGAATACAGACGGTGATGTGCAGTGGACGCCGGTGCCGGAACTGCGCGCCGCGGGCGTCGATGTCGGTCTGGGCATCGACGACCACTACTGGCACGATTCCTACAGTTTGTTCGGCGAGGCGAGGCAGGCCCGGCTCGCAGCGAACCTCAAGCGCTCGACCGGTCAGTACAACTCGATGGAACTCGTGCGAATGCTCACTATCGAAGGGGCGAAGGCGCTTGGTGTCGACGACGAGATTGGGACCCTCGAACCCGGAAAACGGGCCGATGTCATTGTTCTCGACGTTGAGAAGCCGAAATTCACACCACTGACCAACATCCCAGCACAGGTGGCCAATAACGCAGCACCGGCTGACGTGGAGACAGTCATCGTGGATGGCGACGTGCTGATGGAAGATGGCGACGTGAAGACGATGGACTCGGACGCCGTGCGCGACCGTGTCGAGACCGCGGTGGACCGTTTCGAGTCGGAGACAGACTGGGAACTCGGCATCGGTGGGAGTGAGCCGCCGAGTACGATGGACGTCGTCCGCGACCTGCCAAAACGTGGCCCCAGTCAGTTGCTCGGAAGACTCGCGTTCCAGTCCGTTAGAGATAAATATCCATTCTGATACAGGAAAATGAACCTTGGTAGATATGCAAATTTTTCGAACTCGAGCCGATAGAGGGCTCGGTTTCAGTCTCACCGAGCCTACTAGTAGATCCTCGTCCGATAGTGTTCGGACGTACATCTCGAATATACTATTAGAACTATCTGCAAATAATATAGATAGCTTCAGTCTGGTCTATCGTTGAAAGGGATTTACCCGTAGTAACCTCTCTTTCTCGCCGGATCACGGAAACTGCCGATGATGACGAGCCTGGAATGAGGTCTGCCGGGAGTCCTGGCATCTGTCAGCTTCGGATGACCGTGCTGTATACAACGCGCGTATTTCGCATGGCCTTCCGGTCACGGATGGTTTGATCGGTCAGTACAGGATCAGGACCGAGTACTGAACCCGATAGTATATGTGTAATGACGGTATTCATCTACATATGGTCGCAGCCCTCCTCGGTTTGTTCGTCGTGGCGTTCGCAGCCGCCTGTGGTATCGCTGTGTATCGAACGGGTCAGAGACAACCAGTCTTTCGAGCGCTCATCACATTCGGGATTTTGCTTCTGACGCCAGTCATCGTGTTTGCGCTTATTTCCACGACGCTGGGAGGTTCCCTTCCTGTAATTGCAATTGTTCCGCCCGTTGTCCTGTTGGGCATCGGGCTGTACACAATTGCTGAAGGAAGGTTCCCGTCACCGATCCGGGGTCGCAAACAGACTCAATAGATCTACACTGAAGATAGTCGTCAGCGTCGCGTTTCTGTTCAGTTTGCAGTTCTACTGGCCGACTGATTCATCCAGATTGGTGTGAAACCACAGGTCACCGACTGCTGAATCCACCCTCTACATCTTGCACTGACGCTATCGTCCTACCTCTTATCTGTCATAATTGCAGTGACCGACTCAGAGGATGTAGTCAGCACGGGGACTGCGTTATTTTCTCAAAATGAATCCTGAACCAACCGATAGAACTTGCCTGCGTAGTTATCGACCGTCCCGGATTGCCACCGAGGAATATCAGAAATACATCAAAATGGGTGTCCTCCCCTACGCTAATAGTAATTCAGGGACCGATGCAAGGACACCGAGGAAGACAACGAAGGTACCGACGGCTAGCATTCGAAGTGTTCCTGCTGAACGTCGTCGGTCCGGTGGCAGCGACTCGGCGACTCCGGAGAATCCAAGCCCGATAGCAAAAAAGACGAAAAAGTCAGAAGCGTTGAGCACGACAGCAGTGTACACCCAAATAAGGAGGCAGATGAACGATAAGGACAACATGATGAGCCCCTTCCTTCGTCCATCTGGCTCACGGAACACCATCTGTGGAAGTGACTCCATATGTACCAGCAATAGTTCGGCCCTGTAAAGCGTGCGGATAACTGAAAACCGGCCTGTACTTTCTCTTTCATTTGCGTCTTCCACTGATCTATTTGCCAGCTCCAAATAGACACCACTGTTTCACTGTGCTCGGTAAGAGCCCCAATAATATGATACAAAATGAACGTACATGCTGAACGATTCGCGCAGGCGTCTTTACCGATACGAGCGCTGTATTCAGCAGCGTCCACAAGATTTCTGTTAGTAGTGAGTTGCGAGATACAGAGGGTGAGTTCAGCACGACTACTTGATTAAGTTCATACTCTACCTGACCGGACCGCCATCCAGAACGTGTATATAATCAGATAGGTGAATCCCTTCCGCAAATAGGAATTGGACGTGTGAATTACTGTGCATCCATAGTTCGTTCGAGAATTTTGAGACCGATATAGACGGTACCTCCTACGAAAAGACCGTTTAGGACTACGCGTGCGACTTCAGATTCCACAAACGGGATGTGTATAAATAACGTGGCTCCCACACTAAGGGCTGCAAGAATTCCTGCAGCAAATGCTAACCTGAGATTGGTCACAGTAGCGTTCTACTGGTTGACCACATAGTCCTGGTGTTTTATTGACGGGGTTTGTCTATAGTCCACGGTCTGCTCTTCGCCTTTATCGACCGATTGGCTGTTCGCAATCTGCCCCCTCTTCATACGAGATACGCGCGGTCTATTCAGCACTCGCCATTCTACCGAGCTTCGAACAAGTCAATTCAACAACTGCTGAATCTAGAGAGTGCAGTCAGCACAGCGATTCTATTTCTTCCAGAGATTCTGCGCTGAATCAACTGCAAAGAAGACGTGCGTACTTATCGAAAAGAGCTTGTTAAATAACGTGCAATCCTGATACAGTATGGACGATACTCCGGTTATTCAATTAGTGACTCTCTGGTTTGTTGTCCTAATTTTCCTCCAAACAGCCTCAGCGGACTTCGGTGGGCCGCTTGAGCCGGTCATCGCCATCGTCGCTATTGGCCTCACGTATCTTATTCCACTGTATCTGCTCATCGAAACCGGCGCAAAACTGGTCGATGACTAAATCTTCTATACTGAGGATTTCCGCTCTCGACGGGATTCACGGAAAGAGGGATTGGAGGGCCAGTTGTCAGCGGAGGCACCGAATCTGTTCGGGCCAAATACAGGGAACCGGTTAACCGTGATAAGCCCGCTGAAAACACCTTGAAACCGACGTGAAATTGCTGGTTTTTCTCGAACAGATTTGTACGATACCGAACTTGATTGGCCGTTAGGTGAATCCGCTATACTGAGCAATCGCTTCTTCTCTGACCACTCTCAACGCGTGCTGACTAAGCGCCTTCAATTCAGCACGGATCGTGAGAGTTGACGGATATTAGACCGCTTTCATCGGTGATGGACTTGCCGAAGAGCGTCAGCCGTGGCTCGTCCGGAGATGCGGATGTACTTCTGCGCTGTGGCCAAGTCGCTCCACCCCATGAGCGCTTGGAGTGGCACTGGCGCAACCCCTTGGTAGGCGTGGTAACTGGCGGCGGTCGCACGGAGACAATGCGGATAGACCCGTCCGTCAATGTCTGCTGCCTCGGCGGCAGCTGTCACTCGTCTATTGACCGTAGTCCGAGATCGAGGGAACGAGTCGTACTGGTCGGTGAATCGCTCCAGACACAGCTCAAGCCGGAGCGACAGGTCAACCGGGATCGACCGGGCAGACGCGACTGTCTTCGGATGCCAGCGAGCGTCCATCGCTTCTTGCTGTGTGAGTTCCTCATTGTGAGTCGTCTCTTGTGCTGCTTGCCGACGACAATAGCCGCACTCGCAAGGTTCGTGTTGTGGAATGCGAAGCAGCATCCGATCCCAATCGATCCAGTCCGCACGGAAATGCGCGATCTCGCCAGCCCGGAGTCCGAGTCGGCCAGCAGCCAGACACACGAACCGTGCCTGCAAGTCTCGCGGCTCCGGCAGTGAACTACACGCTTCCAGGAGGAGTTCAAACTCTCTGTCTGTGAGTACATCCTCGTGGGTGTGCCGCGTCGTCAAGGATTGTCGATGCCGCTGTGCCCATTCATTCGACTGATGATAGTCGTTCGTCATCCACCACATGAACGCTGCTCCCCCGAATTCAAAGGCGGCATATCGGTGACAAGTCAACAGAGTGGCCGCTGAATATAGAGGATGTAGTCAGCACCAGAGCCTCGTTATTTTCTCCAATTAAATCCAGAATCAGCCGGTAGTATGTGCCTGCGTGATGATTGATCAGAGCGACACCACAGAGCGAAAGACTAAGCCAGCAGGTTATTGTAATGACCCACTCACAATTCGATATGGTTGGTTCTGCAACTCTCATTATTCTACTTACGGTCACCCTTGCGATGGTGCTGACCCTGGCTATGCTGCTACGGTTATGGAAATACGCTGATGGGTTGTAACCGATATTTCAATTGTATTGACCGAATCGCAACCGTCTTTTCAGTCTGCTTCAGCTGACCGACTTGCGCCCTGTATCTACCACAGACCGCAGCGACCTACCAGAGAGCCACCAAAAACCGCTCGCAAGATAGAGAGGGTGAAGTCAGCACACCTACGATGTTTGTTTCGCGCCAATAGTGATGAATCAGCCGCTCACTACATCTGCAAACTGATCAACGTTCAACCGGTACAGTAAACCGGGGGAGAATCACCCGTCTGTAAAAGACAAAATAAGTGATCGTGGCCAAAACATATAGCCCACTGGTCAGCAAGGGTGGCCAGTTCAGAACAAAAATCAAAAATGCAATCCAGAACCCGCCTAACACAACCGCACCCAACGAAATTACGTGCAACCCCTCCTTAGACTGAACCTGCAGGTCGCTACCAGTCGTCAGCCGAAATCCGGTCATCCCGACAGTGAGTGACGCCCAAGTCAGGAATGGGAGGCCAATTGCGGTCCAGACAGTTGCCGGCAACTGGTCAGATTCGCTTATGAGTAGTGCCCATCCGAACAGACCAAACGCCGCCCATGCAATACTCCGCCACAACTCCTCACGGATGATCAAGCGAACTCGTGGATGCTGAAGGAACTCTCGGAGCGGGTTGGCTGTCTCGGTCGATTCGTCCTTCAGTGCGTGTTTTCCTTCGGGTGAGAGTGGCCACGCTGACTCCGGGTGATTGATATAATACACGGTCGAGTCAGCCACTGTTTCCGTTGCCACAATCTCACGATCTTCCAGTTCCTCCAACCGGTTGCGGACAGTTACCTTCGAGACGTCGGGTTTGATCCGCTGTTGAATCTGCTGTAGTGAAAAGAACGGTCGATTGGCTTGGTGCATCGTCTCGATGACGTGCCGTTCTGTGAGCTTCGTATTCACCCTCCTGTCTTCCGGCAGTTTCTCAGATATCCACGGAGGGAGTGACATTTATTTTACAACTCGTTGAAAAAGTATCGGTGTTTCGGATTATGACTTTTTGCAGGCTTTCCAGCAGTATATCCCTGTAATAACCCGGACGAACCAGCCTGTCCGTGAGCAGGCACTACGACCACCCCCCTCCACGACCTACATCGAACTCCACAACCCCGAAAAACCAGAGCAGCAGTACCAACACTGCAATCAATAGCAGGGCCCATAGCACGTCACGATTCGGCAGCTGTGAACGCCAATCCATAGTGACATGTTTCTTCCCACAGCATAAAATACGAATGAGCGGTTCTCCGAGTGAGAAACAGGTCGCCGGGACTGACCACAGCCGCCACTCCCGGTATTCGGAAACGAGTCCATCAACGTCCATTGAGCCCACTTCCGGCAAATGTACGAAATACGCACGCATACTGAGCAGATCATTCAACCAGTTCTACGGTAAAAACAAGCCCTTGTCAGGGCGTCACAGAACAGTTGACACACCAGTAAGCAGGGAGTGGCAAATGGGAAATGAGCACCACGTCCCTGCAAAATCAGCCTTCGATTGAAGAGCTATTCAATTACGTGGATACAGTGCCGCTCGCGTTGTTCGATCACCTGGATCTCTCATTTCTGAACGAGTTTCCCGTGTTCGCCCCCGATAACGCGTCCGAGGCCGCGTACGTGTCAAAACACACGTGTTCTTGGCGCTCTGCCTCCGACTCGTTATAGCCATCGCCATTTACGAACGCGATGCTAACCCGGGAAAGACATCAGCCGAGTTGTGACAATGATTCTGTTACGCCCTCAATGAAAACACGAGAGAACCTCGGTGTCGTCAACGAATGCGAGCGTACAGGATTGCGCTCCCGAACTGAACGCCGACCGTTATCAAGAACGCCGCAATACTCGCAGTCGTCTTGCCGACCTGCGACAGTCCGAGTTCGTAGACGCTCAAGAAGACGATAACCGTGACTACCCCGAACAAGAGCGTCCACATGACCGCGTACATCGGCCTGTACTCGACCGGCCAGTAGTCGTCATAGGCAAAGGCCATGTCCATGAGACTCAATGACAGCAGGAACTCGGCACCGAAGTCGGCTGATACAGGGAGTGGACTACTATCGAGCGACACCAATGCGAACACCACCAAAGCCAGTCCAATCGCTGTTACCGTCACCCACTGATTGGCTGTCAGGTCAGCACGCAGTCGATTACGGAGAGACGGGGACTCGGGCATGGAAGACGTGTAAGAAGCGTGTATAAAAAAGCGCGTGGGACAGTTTCAGACTTCACAACTCGTCCCCGGAATTAACACTTTATCGGGATGTTAGACACACGTATGCCCGGCGCAGGTCGTTCAGAGTCAGCGGTAATCAGAACTATCGGTTACAGCGTCGCAGTAGTCGCTGTCGGCGGTTATCTTCTCTTTGGGTGGTCGTTCGACGGTGACAGTGCCATCGTCCCGACAGTCATCGGTGTTATCGTCGCGGCTTCGGCAATCGGGTGGACACTATATAGCCGTGTATATTCAGACAAAAGGTAGTAACGATGGACGGATTTTCCAGAGACGAGACTGCGAGTATCGTAATTATCGGCGTCACTGTCGCAGTGTTCGCTTGGTATCGGGCGGGTATGACTGGAATCCAGCGATGGACTAACGCCACTATCGCATTTCTCGTGAGTATTGCCTTTGCAACGGCTGTAATCGCCATTCTAAAACGGTGGAATCCTGTCTGGTATCGATCATAGTAGACACATTGAACGGTGAAAGAGAGTCATAGAACTCTTGATAGGGTGGTTATTTTAGAGAAGCCGGTATACGTCACTCAGCAGGAGTGCCTAAAAGAACACCGTGTATATTTTCGCGTTTCCGAGCCAGAGAGCGTAGGTAACGCGTATATAGTTGCCGGGTGGTGGCTGAAGTATGAGCGAATTTTCGAAAAGTCGGCTGTTGGTATCCGGCGGAAGCCTTCTATTGGTATTTCAACTAATTGTGTTTCAGCGGGCTTTCAACATAGTCGAAAACCCCGGAGTTTCAGGCACGCTGAGGGGTGTCATCAGCGGTGGATTGTTGCTTATCGCCACAATCTGTATCGGTAGCGGAGCGTATCTTCGGTACCAGCGTTCTTCGGCTATGTAGGAATTACACGAGCGACGAAGGATGGAAAGACTGGTGTGACAACCGTTCTGTGACATCCTGAGCCCTTGTGAATAGTTCTATGACACCCTCGGATTATACAAAGACTAGTTAGCGAGTGATTTGCCGCTCCAGCCTTTGCGGACGCAAAGTCCGTTTTGCAACTGGAAAAATCTCGTATCCGGACACAAAATTCTCAACGGTGCCTTATCAGTAGAAATCCTTGTTTGACCTGTAGATATGAAATCACAGCTACGGCGTATCATACGAGAGGAATTGTGGCGAAGTATTGCATGGATCGGCCTCGGACTTGTTGGATGGGCACTCGTGATCTCAGAGGCAGCGTGGTTAGACGCGACGGCTCTAACGGTCTTCGGGTTGCCCGTGCTCACGTGGGCTGGCCTTACTATTGGGATGGTCGGGTTGCGAGTCATCACGGAAAGTGACTTGCAAGTAGGAACGAAGGCAGGCCTGAATATTGTCTTGCTGGAGGGAATCATCATTACTGGAGCCTTTGTCGTGTATCTGGTTGCCGTTGCAGGTTGGTCACCACTCCCTACAGTCGGGGGCTACCTCGCTATCACTGGACTGTACGCACTCTACTACTGGCAGTTCGTCCTTCCCTCTGTTGAGGCCCGCAAAGCGGGGTAACTGTCACCGCGGTTGATCGAACATCGACTGTCTGTCTCTCCGAGTTCAGCTGCTACGAATAGACAGATCTGTGCAAGATACGCGCCTTCCATCTTGCATAGCCCTCAGATACCATAACGGACCTGTCAGGCGTAGGGCTACAGCATGTGGCGACAGCTCTATCGCTTCCTTCACCGGTGATGGACTTGCCGAAGAGCGTCGGCAGTGGCTCTCCCGGAGATGCGAATGTATTTTTGCGCTGTCGCCAGGTCGCTCCAGCCCATCAGCGCCTGGAGTGGAACGGGTGCGACCCCTTGATATGCGTGGTAGCTGGCAGCGGTCGCCCTGAGACAATGAGGATATACTCGACCCTCAATATCTGCGACCTCAGCGACAGCGTTCACTCGTCTGTTGACCGCGGTTCGTGACCGAGGAAACGCTTCGTACTCGTCTGTGAACCGTTCAAGACACAACTCAAGCCGGAGCGACAGGTCAACCGGAATGGCCCGAGCTGAGGCGACTGTCTTCGGATGCCAGCGTCCCTTCATCGCCTCTTCCTGTGTGAGTTGCTCATTATGGGTGGTTTCCTGTGATGCCTGGCGGCGGCAATAGCCACACTCACAGGGTTCGTGTTGGGGAATGCGAAGCAGCATCCGATCCCAATCGAGCCAGTCGGCACGGAAGTGAGCGATTTCACCAGCACGCAATCCGAGTCGGGCAGCGGCAAGACACACGAACCGCGCCTGCAAGTCTCGCGGCTCTGGCAGTGAACTACACGCTTCCAGGAGAAGTTCGAACTCCCGGTCTGTGAGCACATCCTCGTGGGTGTGCCGCGTGGTCAACGATTGTCGATGCTTCTGTGCCAATTCATTCGACTGATCATAGTTGTCCGTCATCCACCACAAGAACGTTGCTCCCCGAATTGAAAGGCGACATATCGGTAACAAGTCAACTCAGCGCCCGCTGAATATAGAGCTTGGAGCTTGCATCCAGCGCATCATATAGCTCAGTGACGAACTTGAGCACCTCCCTCACTACCGGAAAAATGATCTACTCAAGATCTGTCCCCCAAGTCAGAGCAGTGATCGTGTATAGTAGCCACAATACTTTAGTTAAACTAAGCACAGTATCGTGATGTGTCTTCAGCGTCCAAATCAGTCACGTCTGACACGTCTTCAGCCGGGGTCTACTCACAGTTAGAAATCATAGTAATCGGGCTACTGGTGATTACAGCCGCTACGCACCTGTATGCTGGGTTTATCGAGTCTGCACCACCACTTCTACTGGCCGGGCTTGGATTTCTCGGAGGAATCGGGCTCTATACCTGGGGTTACAAGCGCTCGCTTCTTACGCTAGTGGCGATTCCGTATACCGCGGTACAGATTCCACTGTGGTACGTAGCAAAGGCTGGTAGTTTCACGCTTGTCGGATATATTGACAAAGCTGTACAAGTCATTCTAGTCATTGCTCTGGTCGCCCTGGTGATTAGACAACGTCGGGAGCCGTAATAATATCTTCAGCGCAAACCCAAAAAGATCCGTCTAGTGAGGTAGTTGTACTGAGCGGTTCCTGTTTGGTGTGAGAAGTCTTCTATGACACTCTCTCGAAACTCCAAATAATAAACGTTGCGGCGAAAATAGGATTTTGAAAACGATAATATATCTTTATTTTTCCACAGCTCATATTGGTAGATGCAATGGTAGTAGAAACAGCAGAGCTACAATCGGAACTCGAAGCAAAGGGAGAACTGATGCTCGCAGTCTCAGAATTCGACGAACCACTGGAGATGCATCTCCATGATACGGAGATTGAAGATGGTGTCATCACGATCGAATTGACCGATGGTGTCCTCACGTTCGATGTCGATGAAGTGGTGGCCTTCTGGCACCACACACACTCGTTCGCAGATCTCGGACTGGAAGACTGAGTTCGCCGGCCGGTGAGTTACAGTCCGGCAGATTCAGTATAAAGCCAAGATAATCGACACACTACCCATCCAGATGTGGTGTGCCGGTCTATTGACGACTGGCAGATGAGGAACCGACCTGAGCGCGCTGGCTCTATCCTCTGTAGTGACCGACCATCGGTGCTCCATCCTACGGGTCAGTGAGTGCTGTATTCGCGCGGTGTATCTGTCACTCCAATAGTGATGATATACTTAGATCATTTCCAGTCGAGTGACCGACCCCAAGGATCAGCACAGTAGCCTCGTTTGTTTTGGGGGGAGTTTTTTCAATCGACCGGTAAAGTGCAGGTGTGGGTCTTCGTCTTAGGAAGCGGTGAGTGCGGCAACGAGCCGGTCCGGTTCGGAGACGTGGCGGAGAATACGCATCGTTGCGTTAGTTTCGACAGTGACCGTGTCGCCATTTGTAGAGGTGACAGCAACGTCAGCAAGTGGGAGTCTCCACTGTGTAGCCCCCAATATGGGGGCGTATGCGGCGATGTGGCGGTCGTAGACTCGGTATTCGACAGCACCGTGGGTAAATAGGTACTCCGCGATCTTGACCGGCACGACCGGCAGTACGAGTAGCGGCACAGCCACGATAACCGGGATGAGTGCTGCACGGGCAACTGAAAATCCACTAGTTGCCCCGAACAGTATCGCCAGCCCGCCGCTGAGGAAAACGAGAATCCATGCCGGGAGCAGCGCATCGTCCGTCACAGTTGCTCGGATTGCGCCCCGCCAGACAGCCGACTGCGAAGTCTCGACTACTGCTTGCGGGCGTCCCTCGGGAGAGACTGGCGGGTCTGGAGCGGGCTGGGGATCGGGAGAGAGTCGGAGCGCGGAGGCGACTCGGCCGGTCCAGTGGTCGAATTTTCCGGGTCGCTGACGCAAAAGCCAATAGCCAGCCCACCCGCCACAGATGAGTAGTGACTGTTGCCCAGTCGCCTCGGTCGAAACTTGACTCAGACCGATAAGAAGTGCCGAAACGAGGAGCAATTCCAGCGCCCGCCGGATGGGTGTCTGAACGCCGATGTCGGTGAATTGCCGGCGGCCAAAGTACACATCGCGGGTCTCAGTGGCGAGCGCCAGTCCGACGGCGGCTACCGACGCGGTGACCAGCGTCCCTCCACGCAAATCACTGACTGCTGATTGCGGTGTGATCACAGCAAGGCCCAACAGTGTCCAGAGATAGATGACAGCAACGACCCCGGTGAACACCGGGGTGTTCCGAGGATAGAGTGGGGGAAAGCGGCCCAACGATACGCCACCGTGGCGTGTACTAAGATCATCAACGGTCATCCCGTAGACGCCGAAGTCGTAATTGAACGCTGCCTCACGTTCGGCGAAAAGTCCGATGACACCAGCCCATCCCACGACCACATAGCCCGCAAGCCAGAGTACGACGCCAAGCGTGTTCGCCGTAGCACCAGCGGCGGCGGCGCCAGCCAGTACGAACGCTGCGCAAAGTGCCCAGAGCATGGCATGAGGGGGAGTCAGGCGGAGAGAAAGACTGCTCGTCACAATTCGAAGGTTCGCTGATAGCTCATTGTACGTTCAGGTATCGAGTCGGCGCCACAACCCGTGGTACGCCCTTCTCCTGCTATGAACGATACCATCTCGGATTCCATTTTTTCAGAACAAAGGTTGTAGCCGTTGCCACGGCGACACTCACCAGTAACACGATAATAGCGTTTGTCCATCGCTGTATTCCGGTCAAGCCGGTTCGATACCAAGCAAACACGGCGACGGTAATGCCTATAGCTGCGATACTTGCACTCTCATCTCTACTCAAGCCAGCCATTATCACGAACCCCCATGCGAGTATATACGGCTGTATAGCGTCCATCCGATGGCTGAGACCGCGACGATAATGCCGATAGCTGTCGGGAGCGTGTCCGCAGAACCGTTGAACGACCAGTCAAAAATCAGGTAACCGACGACGGCAATCAGCGCAATGAGAGCCCCGATGGCTCTGACCGCTGGTGAATCCGAACGACCTGCTCCGGGCATACGTGACCGACATCCGCGTGCGATATTAAATCCAAGGGCAGAGTTACCAGCCCTGAAACGTCGCTACGACTGATTATCTGACACACTGCGAGACGTACAACAACCGGACAGGAGTCGAACGAGCGATGCAGTCAAGGACTGCGGCCTCGGACACGTCCGCGCCCGAGACCGCGTTCACGCACGAACAGAGGTGTTCATTGCGCTCTGTCTCCGGTTCGTTGTTGCCACCACCAACTACGAGAGAGGAAACGATCCGGGCTTTGAGAAGCTATGAGATGGATTCTATGACAGGCTCTACTGAGCAATCCGCTGACCAGAAAACCGGTGGCAGTCCCGCGCAAGATTCGCGCGATCTATCTTGCACACGTTGAATCGATCTATCCAACAGATGGTAGGTAGCACAGTGACCGAGACAGAGCGTGAGTGCAGCAAATAGAACCGACTTGATCCACGATCCGTCGTTTGAATTGGCCGTTAGATGGTCGGTTGCGTATTGAACAAAACCAGACAGCACAACCTTCTCATCTTCTAATTTCAACTTTATCACTTAAACGCCTTGGTTCATAATGGGCAATATAGTTATTTTATTAACACTTTAGTAATATAGGGCTTTCAAACTTGGTCTTAGTGGACATCCAATCCCCTCCCACTTCGCTTTCCCGTTGTCCGAGGCCCTCAACCCTCTATCCTCGGTTGAAAGCCCTGTTTTTCCCTCGAAATCGGTGACCGATACGCGCCCTGTATCTTGCACGCCCTCAGAAAAATGGCTGTAACCAGATAGAAATCCCACTGATCAATAGGCGCGCTCACTAACTTTGCGCGCGCACACGCGAATCACCATCACCCCCATTTGTTCAACTGGAACAGTTCGTTCCGGATTTTACACGGTGCCACTCGAATCCCCTCCTGTGGGATAGGCGATGTCTCGTGTCGAATCAAGATACCTTCGTGGAAAATACAGCGTAGTGCATCGGTTTTGCTAGCCAAACATCTACTAGTAGTTTCTGAATGTGCAATGCACACATGCCCTTCATCCCCTTCGAGGACCGGCCGATCAGTATCGACGAGGGCTCGCGGGAGGTTCGGTTGCCCCACGAGACCGGCGTCTCCCTGACGACCCGCGAGCACGAGAGCGAGCACAAGCGGGTCACGATGGCCGATCTGATGACCGAGTGTAACTACCTGAATCCGGATATCGAGGTCATCGCCGAAATCAACACCAGCGCGAGCTTCGAAACCTTCGCAGAATCGATCAACACCGGCCACGGCATCCTCGGGACCACACACGCGACCGATATCGATTCGCTGGTCAACCGCGCCGTCGAACAGGGGCTGCCGCCGTATCTGCTCAGAGAGGTCGATCTGGTCGTCTTCCCGCGCAAGGCCGACGGCGACCGCTACGTCGGCGAAGTCGTCGAACTACTCGACGAGCAGTCGTTTCGTGACCTCGACGCCGACGAGGGTTGCGGGGTCATCAGAAAAGACGAGGGTGCAGTCTACTGGAACCGAATCGCCAACCGCACTCCCGACGGCGAGTTCGAGTTCGCCTACAGCCACCCCGACCTCGGTGACGACGAGCGTGACTGCCGGATCCAGACGCTCGCACGTATTGCCGAATTGACCGACCGGGATCGCTCCGATGTCGAAGCCGAATTCCACCGAAAGCACCGGTACGTCGAGCACATGATTCGAGAGGGAATCGACGAATTTGACGCGCTGTTCGAGTTGCTCGCTGATCTTCAGACCAACGAGGCTGCGACAGTCGAACGGCTGAACCGGCAGGCCGACGATGACCGACGGGGTCGCTCAGAAGCGACCGAGAAGTCCACCGCCGGTGGTTCGGCGGATTACGCCGGGAGGGAGATGGACTGATGTCGGTCGACCATCGCTCGCCGAGACAGCTCGGAGCCGTCGACAAGGGGCTATATGCGCTGTTTTCGCGACACGCGGACAGCAGCACCCACGACCGGGATCGACAGCGATACCGCTCGACCGGGCTGAAAACGAGTTTCGATGTCTTCATCGCTCGGCTCTACGGCCTCGGATGGCTCGCTGGGATTGCCGCTGCTGTTCTCGTGTTCGTTGTCACGACCGCCTTGCCACCGTCGCTAGCTGGACGGGTCTTCGAGTTTTTCAGTCGTGGCTTGCCGATCATCAACCAGCTTCGGATCCCATCTGTCGGCTCGGTGCCCCTCGCTGTCACTGTCTCACTGTTCACCGGTGCGGTGATCCGGTGGCTGGTCATCCGTGCTGGCGGCTGGTATCTGGGTCGGCTTGGGGCCGCCCGCCGAGACCGGATCGAGCGAACGCTGCCGGGCGCCGTTCGATACATGCGGGTGCTGGCCTCGGGCAATAGCGATACCCGTGAACTGCTCCACCGCGTCGCAGGTCAGGACGCCTACGGCGCCACAGCCGAGTCGCTCCAGGACGCGCTCAACCGGGCCGCGCTCGCGGGCAGTCTCGACGAAGGGCTGTCGCTGGTGGCCCGGGATACACCGTCGCGAGACGGGCTGGCTCCCTTTTTGCTCAAACTCAACGAACACGCCTCACAGGGCGGCGATTCACTCGAAGGCTATCTGCAGATGGAGGGCCGATTGCTCTCGCACAAGCAGGAACGGGCCCACCAGCGCGCGACTGGCTACCTCGAACTCATCGCGGAGTTGTTCGTCGTCGTGCTCATCTTCCCCGCACTTACAGTACTCATTCTGACTGTCGCCGGCGTGCTCTCTCCCGGTCTCGGTGAGGAAACCACAACGCCGCTCGGCCAGTTCACGATCAGGGGACTAATCTTCGCCGGCAGCCTCGTGTTCGTGCTCGTCGCCGGGATCGGCGGTGCGTGGGCCGTGAGTGCACTCAGGCCGACCAATCACGCGACGCCGAGTTACGAACCACCGTCGCATCCGCTCAACATCGTGCGGACGGCCGGACAGAATCCGGCGAGCGCAGCCGTCGTCTGTCTCCTTCCCGCGGCACTTGTGCTGTTGGTACTCGCAGCTCTCGGCTACCGAGTGGCCGATGTGCTCTTGCTTGGATACGCCGCCTACAGCATCCCGGTCGGCCTCGTTTCGGTTCGTCGGGCCCGCGTCGACGACGCGAAGGACCGGGAGATCCGGGACTTCGTCCACGCAATCAGCGGCCACGTCAGCCTCGGTCGGCCGTTTCCCGACGCGGTCCAGCGCGTCGCTCAAGAGGTGGATTTCGGCCCGCTGCAGTCCGATGTCGAGGCACTCGCGTTCAACCTCAGCCTGACGACTGGAACCGAGGACGGCGACGACGTGCGTGCTGCGGCGTTGGATCGATTCGTCGACCGGATCGGAACGCCGCTGGCATCTCAGACCGTCGGGCTGGTCGTCGGAGCACTCGAATCCGGTAGCGATACCGAGAGTGTCTTCGAGACACTGGAGACAGAGATCGGCCGCCTCTACCACGAGCGCAAAACGCTCCGCTCGCGCATGCTCGTCTACTCGGCCGTCGGCTGGACGACTGCTTTGCTCGTCGTCGGCATCATCGTCGCGGTCAACATGACCGTCCTCGATAGCTTCTCACAACTCTCTGGCGTTGCCGATTCCTCGGCACAGATGACACTCGATCCGAACGCTGTCGATCCGGCTCGGGACCAGTATCGGTTTTACCTGATCGCACAGGCGACAGTGCTGGCCTGTGGCTGGTTCGCTGGCGTTGCGAGTCGCGGCACGTACGAAGCGCTGCTCCACTCGGGTGCCCTCGTCGTGATCACCTACCTCGTCTTCGCCGGACTGGGGGTGGCCTGATGCGCGCGCAGTCACACATCGTCGGCGTGGCACTGATGCTCGGCGTGGCCGTGCTGGCACTGGGTACCCTGACTGCCGGCGTCGGGACGCTCATCGATTCACAGACTGCCGACGCCGACGCCCAGCGGGTCGCCGACGGGTTCGATCGCGCCATACAGGGTGCGGAACGAACTGGCGTCCACAGTCACCAACTCCACTTCGCCGAGGGGACACTGCGAACCGTCGACCGAACGATGCGGATCCTCGAGAACGGGACCGTCGTCGCAGCAGTCGAGGTCGATGCGCTGGTCTACGAGCACAGCGAGGGCCGCGTCGTCTCGCTCGGCGGTGCGGTCGTCCGCGACAGCGGGGCGAGTGCCGCACTCGCCGAACCCCCATCAATCACCCACTCCAAGCGCAACGAAGTCTTGATCGCTGGTGCACCGAAGTTGAACGCCGGCCGGGTCTCGATCAGCGGCGGTGGTGGTGTGACGACGACGATTCAGACCAACGTCTCACACGACCGCCGCGAACTCGGGACCGGACGGTACGCCGTCGCCATCGAGACGGCCTCGCCGGATCCGTTCCGTCGGTTCTTCGCTGATCAGGGGGCAACCGTCGAGAGCCGGCAGTTCTCCGGCGACGAGACCGAGAGCGTCGTCGCGACTTACCCCGGGCTCCGAGAGGGATATCTGGTCGTTCACGATCTTCGACTGGAGGTGAGCCATGCCTGAGCAGCGATTCGTGGGCGACGAACGAGCGATGACGCCGGTCGTTGGAAAGAGCCTCGCAATCGGCATCGTCCTCCTGTATCTCGGTGGGATGGCCACCATTCTACTTGGCGGGACCGTCCCGGAGTACCGGACGCACGCCGGTTCGGAACTGGGCGACCGCGTCCTCGCAACGGCCGGTGGTTCGATCGAGCAGTCGGTCCCGAACGCCAACGGCACAGTCGAGACGAACCAGACCGTCGATCTGCCGCCCACGATCCGCGAGCAGAGCTACGAACTCGAACTCACCGGGGGTAGACTTCGATTGCACCACTCAAATCCAGAGATTGGCGGCGAAATACGTCTGTCACTCCCGCCGACGGCCATCGTCGAGAACAGTACCTGGCGTAGCGGAACCGACCTGCAGATACGGGTTAGCGGTCCCCGTAAAAACCGCACCATCACACTCGACCAATGAGGGGACAGACAGAACTCCCGGCGGTCGCGATTGCGCTGGTATTGTTGACGAGCGTCCTCGTCCTCGGAATCAGTGCTGCCGACTCGGCTCTATCGAGTGCTGACAGACCCGCACTCGAACAGCAGGCAGCCGTCGGGCTCTCCGAGCAACTGACCGCACCGAGTGCCAACGTGACGACGCGGGCAAACACTCTCGACGCGGCAGCACTCGCAAACCTGAGTATCGACAGTCTCCAATCCGAGTACGGCGCGGATTCCGATCACGATTTCAGAATTCGACTCGACGGCGAGACACTGGTCGAATCGGGCGACCCTACCGGCGGGACGACCATCGATCGTCTGGTCGTCGTCGAACGGCGCACGAAGACAACGCTCGTTCCTCCCTTCGAGGACAATCGGACGGTGACACTTCCACAACGAACCTCGGCCGCGACTATCGATATCGACCCACCGGCGACGACGACCGTCGAGCGACTCTGGGCAGACGACCGTCTTCTCCTCCAGAACAGCAGTGGGCTTCGTGGTGTCTCGCGGATCTCCCTGTCACCGTTCGAGACCGAACGGCTTCGGTTCGAGGCACTGGGTCCGCTTCCGCCGGGTGCCGTCGAGATCACACACGATCGAATTCAGACCGAGAAACAGACACTGGAGGTGACCGTCGATGCGTAGAGGACAGGCGACGATCACTGCTATCGAGGCAGGAGTCGGCATCCTGCTCGTTCTCGCGCTCTCGATCGTGTTTGCGCTCGGGGCACCCGGGGGTGGCGATCCGGCTAGCCAAGCACAGTTGGATGCCTACGCCGAGGATACGACGACGATCCTCGCACAAGAACAGCCACGCCACACAGGTCAGACACGCCTGGCAGAGATCGCTGCCTCGGAGACGGCTTTCGAGCGGGAAGCGCCTGCGCTCGAACGACGCATCGAGGAAATTCTGCCCGAGAACGTACTGTTTCGACTCGACACGGCACACGGTAGCGTTGGTCACCCGCTCCCGAGCGATGTCCGTACCGGCACAGCAACGATTCCGACGACGAACGATCCCGTCACACTCAACGTATGGTACGTGTAAAACCAACTTGGTTAACCCAAGCTAACAAGCGCGGACAGGTCGTCCTCCTCGCTGCGCTCGTTCTCGTTGTCGCGCTGGTTCCCATCGTTGCCGCGTACCTCCAACTCGGGTACCAGGGAGAGACCCACACCGGGATCGATAGCGAACCCGAACAGGATACGCAGCGACTCTTGGAGCGTAGCGTCCAGGAGGCGACGAATACCATTCCGGCGACCTACGAGTGGAGCGAACGTCAGAATGCGGCTGAGCGCGTCCGTGGTCGACTCGAGCCGACTGCGGAGGGGGTAGAATGGTCTCGTCTGGATAGCGGCGTCACACAGCAACTGACGTACAACGAGAGTCGCGCCGACGAGTGGACAGACACCCACTGTCCCGGCGGGCCGGACCGGCAGTTCGGTCCCTGTGAATCGATCGGTGGGATCGTCCTCCAGGAGCGCGCAGGCCGGACGCACGTCCTCGCAGTCGCCGTCGATCTCACGACGACAGCCACTGCGCGTGAGAGCACACTCACGACGATTATCCGTGTGCAGACGGGCTGAAATCCCGATTATCTACCGAGTCTGTCGAGAATCGTCGCCTCTTCGCTTCGCCGACATGTGGGAAAACATAAGTGAAGTCGGTGTCTCCTGACAACTATGAGC
Source organism: Halovenus anhuiensis (assembly GCF_037080055.1). Lineage (NCBI taxonomy): Archaea > Methanobacteriati > Methanobacteriota > Halobacteria > Halobacteriales > Haloarculaceae > Halovenus > Halovenus anhuiensis. Next base: position 1,098,122 of record NZ_JBAOJI010000001.1, on the reverse strand, counting down.
AAGCAGGGGAGAGACACCGAATTCGAACTGGAGGACGTGACCGCTGTGTTCGAGGACCGCGAGGATTACGCCGAACCGCTCACCGCGACGGAAATCGCCGAGCGACTCGGCTGTTCACGACGGACAGCGCTGAACAAACTTCATCGGCTAGAGGAGAACACAGATCTCACGAGCAAGAAAGTCGGCGGTCGGAGTCGAGTCTGGTGGATTCCAGTCCACGTCTGAGCTACTCGACCGGGAGATTCCACTCGTCGGCTCGTGATTCGGCTTCTGATTGCGCACGGGAGCGAATCGTCTCGATCTGGTTTTCGTCGTCGAGAAATGATTCGACAGCGGCTAATCCGCTCTGTTCGTGCTCATCCCGTTCGATCCGCTCGCTCGGCGCTCGGTCGCGGGTTCGCTCGGCCAATTCCTGATCGCCGGTGAGCACCTCCGCAGGGAGTCCCGGCGGGACACGCGCGGAGTCGCTCTCCTGAAGCGGCTGCAGAGCGGATCGGTCGAGCGCATACAATCCCAGCCGATAGGGGCCACTGCTTGCAATTTCGGTGAGTGCGTCGGCACCGGTCGCGTCCGGTTCTGTGTGGTAGGCCGCGACCGGGACGCCGTCAGTGAACGTAATGACGCCCGCTCGATCCGCACTCAACAGCAGCGTCTCCTGTGGTTCGAGTCGCGCGTATCCCGTTAGATCACGGTCGAGTGCACCAGTTAGCACTGTTTCGATGCTGTTGAGCACCCGCTGTCGGAGGAGTTGTCCCTGTGGCAGATTCATGGCTCGGGAATGACGGCATTCCGAAAGCGATCCGCGACGGTCGTTCCGGAGCCATCCTGCACGTCTATTGCCGCCGCTGCCTCCCGATACGCGCTCGCGACAGCAGAGTTGGGTGCGTGCGCGAGCAACGGTTTGCTCGCTCGCCTGGCCTCTCGGACCGTCTCGCTTTCGGGAATACTCGTGAGAATGCTTCCCTCGAAATACCGCTCTGCTTTGTCATTGATCCGCTCGATATCCTCGTCCGGTGCAACCCGATTGAAGAGAACGCCAGCGACTCCCGTCCCATAGGTTGTCGCGTACTCCTGAACCTTGAGCCCGTCAGAAATTGCCGGAATGGTCGGCTGGACGACGATCACCACTCGATCAGCGAGCACGATGGGCAAGACGGCGCTTCGGCTTCCCAGCGCGGCCGCCGAGTCCAGCAGGATGACATCAGTCTGCTCTGCAACTGTCGCAACCACGTCCCTGAGTCGTGTCGGATCTGCCTCCCTGAACCCGGACAACGAGGTGCCACATGGAATGACATCCATGCCGAACCGTTCGTATATCGCCGCTTGCACTGGAGCGTCGCCACCGAGAACCTCGTGCAGCGTCGTCTCTTGATCCGAAAGTCCGGTGTGAAAGAGCAGGTTCGCCATGCCCGTATCCGCGTCGATCACCGTCACGTCGTACTCTTCGGCGAGGGCCATCCCGAGCGCTAGCGTGCTCGTTGTCTTGCCAGTCCCGCCCTTGCCGCTGGCAACAGCGAATACCTCGACCATACAGGTCAACCTGTTCCTGTGTCCACATATAAACGCTCGGATCGGTCGCGCCTCGAACTCACTCGTGCATCGCTGTGGTCAGTGTCTCATAAAATGATGTATTCGCACCCGCAACCGTGGCCGACCCGTGCGGGTACGGTGGTCGGGTGTTCCGTCACTCTTGGACCCATCTGGAGCGACGGATGTCGAAACTCCCACAGACAGGGCAACTGTGATGCTGGACCTCGAACGCTGTTTCACAGGCGAGACAGATGTAGGGAAGAGAGTTATCTGTCCGTGTCGAGAGTCCGGACATCCGCTTTGCCCTGCTGAAGACACCCATTGCGACCACACTTACCACGTAGAGTTGGATGAGTATAAAGAGGCGAGATAGTTTACGCCATTTTTTGGCCCCGCTGTCTTGCGATTCTTTGGTTGTGGCCTGCTTTCTTAGGACTTGCCAGTTCGGTATCGCTGGCTAAGAATCGTCTCTGTTTATCCCCTATATAATCTCATTGTTCCTACAGATAGTCATCATTCAGTACCACTTCTAAACAGTCAGAGTGAACCACAAATATACGTATTCTGTAATTATCCGATTAGTATCTATACGGCTCTTTGTTTCCGTACGCATATGTATAATGAATCTGTTACTATTTCTCTTGATCGGGTTTCTGATATGGTCACTTTTGAGCGAACGATCGCTGGGAAAGAACGATCTCATCGCGTTTATTCTAGCGAGCGAATCTGGTTTACGACTCAGCCGAGACGGTGATGGATCCTCACCAGAGGGCTCCCCAACGCTTCTGACGACACCCCTTCACCATCGAGCGACAGTCTCTCAATAACAGTGTGCTTTCGATCTACATTTCCTGCGTGCGCGGGCCCGCAGTTTCGGCTACTCCCCCGACGATCCCCACTCCATTCGCCGCTCGTGGCATCGAGATTCTCGCTTCGCTCACCGATCAGAATCAGAGGTATCTGCCCTTCCCGATTTGAACTCGCCGAGACAGTCCGGGCATGCGACTCGCTTTGCTCGTCGTTCCGGGCTGTGACTCGTCTGCTCAAATCGTGTCGCCGTGGACTTTTGACTGCTCACGTAGTTCGCAGCAACAGCGTTCGCGGCTCACTGCGTTCGCCGTTCACAGAACGAGATCCTCACGACGTTCGGATCTCGCAGTCCGCCCTCCCCGATTTGAACAGGTGACAGACGATCGCCTCGCTTCGCTCGGCGCTGCGACTGTCGTGTTCAAATCGGCTCGATTGGACGTGCTTTCCGCTCACAAGTTGGCTCGCGGAAAAGCAGTCCGCCCTCCCCGATTTGAACGGGGGGCAAGTCGATCTACAGTCGACTGCTCTACCAGTCTGAGCTAAGGGCGGTCGCATCAAAGTGTAGGATGGCTGGGCAACTTAACCATTATGCATTCAGGTTGTCCGGCCACCCGAGTCTGACGGCTGTCAGACATCCAGGGAAGATTGAAATAGGTGGGGTGAATACCTCCGATAACTCGATGAGCAAAATCACATTCCGGGCGGACGACGAGCTCATCACCCAACTTGAGGAGTTCGACGCCTCCAAGAGCGAGGTCATGCGAGAGGCACTTCGAGAGTATCTCGAAACTCATGGCGAAGACGAAGCCGTCGTGACCGAGAGTGCCACCGAGACAGACAGTGGCAGTCTCGACGAGTTGGTCGCCGACCGCGTCGACAACATCATCGCCGACCGACTCGACGGCGCGTTTACGCCCGCGCAGCCACAGGACGTCAACGTAAACATCACCTTAGAGGGGCAAGCAACACCTTCTACCGTAAAGTCTGACACACAGGCGAACACTGAAAGCACCTCGTCACACACTGCGTCCAACGACGTGTCACACGAGGTCGAGGGGAGTAAGACAGAGGCGGGTGACACCGAAAACGCGCGTGTACAACAAAGTACGACGTGCACGAAATGTGGTGAAAACGTAGAGCCTTCCCACGTTTACTGCCCGAACTGTGGAGAGAAGACATCCCACCGAGTGTTCTGCGAATGTGGTGACGAGATCCGATCTGACTGGTCTCACTGCCCCAGCTGTGGGAGACGAACCCCCGCTGCGGATGTTCTCGACCAACCATGAAGTGCTGTAAACGCGGCTCAGCGGCTGTTTACTCGGGTAAACGCACCTGTGTCTTACGCTGACCGGTACTTTTATTATCCTCTGGTCTGTGGTTAAGTCTGCGTAAGACGGTCGTCTTACACAACGTGGGTTGTCGTGTGCGGCCCGCCGCCTTCTGGCGGTTCTGTTGTGTAAGACGGTCGGGCGGGCCGTAAACTCCGCCCCGTCTTACCACAGGGGAAACTAACAACAATGGAGCGTGTGACACTGCGGATTCCGAAAGAGCAGATCGAAGAGGTAGAGCAGATGGTCGATACCGGCGAGTATCCAAACCGGAGCGAGGCAATTCGCTCGGCGGTGCGGGAGATGCTCGCGGATCAGGAGACTGGTAAAGAACGACCGTCAGAAAAACGCAAACGGCGCAACAGCCAGCGGCAGAAAGACCGCTCGTGGGCCAAGGTGTAACGATGCAGGATATCGTCAACGAAGCCCTCGAACGCGACGAGCAAGAACAGCAGCAGATGGAAGACGTCGACGGATTCGGCGATCCGCGGATCGTCATCGTCGGCGCGGGCGGCGCTGGCAACAACACCGTCAACCGACTGTACAACATCGGTGTCGACGGTGCCGAGACCATCGCGATCAACACCGACAAACAGCACCTGCAGATGATCGAAGCCGACACGAAGATCCTCGTCGGCAAATCCCTCACCAACGGCCTCGGTGCCGGTGGCGACCCCTCGATGGGCGAGCGGGCGACCGAGATGGCACAGGGAACGATCAAAGAGGTGCTCGGCGACGCGGACCTGGTCTTCGTCACCGCGGGTATGGGTGGCGGAACCGGGACTGGCGCCGCACCCGTCGTCTCCAAGATCGCAAAAGAACAGGGCGCAATCGTTGTCGGGATGGTCTCGACGCCGTTCAACGTCGAACGCGCCCGGACGGTCAAGGCCGAGGAAGGACTCGAGCGGCTCCGGGACGAAGCCGACTCGATCATCGTGCTCGACAACAATCGGCTACTCGATTACGTTCCGAACCTGCCGATTGGCAAGGCCTTCTCGGTGATGGACCAGATCATCGCCGAGACGGTCAAGGGCATCTCCGAGACGATCACCCAGCCGTCGCTGATCAACCTGGACTACGCGGATATGACCTCGATTATGAACCAGGGCGGCGTCGCGGTGATGCTGGTCGGAGAGACACAGGACAAAAACAAGACCGAGGAGGTTGTCAAGGATGCGATGAACCATCCACTGCTCGATGTCGACTACCGCGGCGCGAGTGGTGGACTGGTTCACATCACCGGTGGTCCCGACCTCACCCTGCAGGAGGCTGAGGGAATCGCCCAGAACATCACCGACCGCCTCGAAGCAAGCGCGAACGTCATCTGGGGGGCCCGGATTCAGGAAGAGTACAAGGGTAAGGTGCGGGTCATGGCGATCATGACCGGCGTCAAAAGCGCCCAGGTGCTCGGTCCGACGACCCAGAAACAGGCGGACAAGTCCCGCCAAGCAATCGACGGCGTCGACGAGAACGACGAGGCCTTCGACGCGGCCAACAACTTCCAGCAGTCGAACCAGGAGTTCGGTGAGACCGACGGCGGCCACGAAGAAGTCGAGACGAAAAACGGACTCGACGTCGTCCGGACCGAGTAATTCGGCATCGGACGCGATATTTTCCTTTTTTGTTTTGTCTGACAGCGCATCGTCTGCTCGCTGTGAGACGATTTGACTCACCGTGTGAGTACATAACCGCACGACAGCGAGTGTCCGACACTGTCGACAATCCCGTGTCTGACTCGCCGTGAGACAGTAGAAGTGTCCCGTCTGCTACCGGTCGACCCAAGAGGGTTCGCGTGCCGATCAGACGGCTTCGAGGGTTTCCAGCAGATCGCACTTTCGACAGAACTCGCCGGTCGTTGGACTGCCGCAGTTGTCACACTCGTCGAGATCGGGTGATCCGTCACGGTACTCGTCTGAGGCCAATCCGGCGAGTTCTTCGTACCCGGACATGATTGAGTGTCGCGTCCCGGGATGTTTCTCTTCGAGTTTGTACAGCAGGTCCTGGACCTCCCCTCGGAAGGCCTCGTCTGCGTGGGGACACTCGGTCATGTGCGCGGGCAGATCCTGGAGGTGTGCGTACAGCGCGACCTCCTTTTCGGGAATATCTCGCAGCGGTTTCGCTCGCGGAATAAAGTCGTCTGACTCACCGCGCGTGCGGGCAGCGTCGGCCCCCTCGAACGGGCCGATACTCGAGTCGTACTGTTGTGACATCTTTCTGATATCGCCCTCGAAGAAATTCATCAGTGCCGTTTCGGCTTCGTCATCAAGATTGTGACCAGTCAGAAGTTTGTCAGCGTTGTACTCCTCGGCGTAGCGCGAGAGCACGTCCCGTCTGAAGACTCCGCAGTAGGCACAGGCCGCCATGTTGTGTGGGTCCTCTTCGACGACGTTGTCCATCTCGACGCCGAACTCCTCGGCGTAGGAGACCGTCTCGTGTCGGATGTCGAGATCGGCCGTCAGTTCCTCACAGGCGTCGAGGCTCTTGTCGCGGTACTCGTCGATGCCCTCGTGGATGGACAGCGCGATCATCTCGACACGGGGGTCTTTCGCGAAGGTGTCGTGCAGGATCTGGGTGAGGACGACGCTATCCTTGCCGCCGGAGAGGCCGATCACCCACGTCTCGGGGTCCTCGACAGTCGCGTCGTCGGGGAGGAGATTGTCTTCCCGGATTCGACTGCGGACCCGCTTCTCGACCGAGGCACAGAAGTGTTCTTCACACATGTGCAGGCCGGAGTAGGCGGCGTGCATGACTGCCTCGTTCGGACACTTATCGCACTCCATTACCGCGGGATAGTCGACTGGGCCGGTTGACCCTTTCGACTCCACTTCAGCCAGTAGGATCTTCCTACGGTCCATCATCGTTTTGCACTCGCGGCCGTTACTGATTCCAATGGCAGAATGGGACCGGGAGCGGGCGGTCGACCGCGTTGAGCACGTCGTCGAAACTGTCGAGCGCGAGCAGATGCCAGTCCCAGTCCGGGAAATCTGGGTCTACGGCGATATCGCGCTCGGCCTCGATCCGGTCGAACGACTCGATATCTACCTGACCAAGGATATCCTGCTGCACGACGACGCCGACCGGGAGGCGGAGTTCGTCGAGGAGTACGGCATCGAGAGCGTCGGCAAGACCGTTCGGGCGGAGTGGGCCGACGCCAACCCCGAGTATCTCCGGGCGACATCGGGTGGCCACGCTGCCCCCGAGAAGTGTCTGGCTGCACATCTCCTCGGCGACGACGAGCCGATTCATCTCGAAGTCTGTAACGCGAGTTTCGAGGACAACGTGAAACAGCGGCTCAAGGGGGCACTCGCACGCGAGAGCTACGAAGAAATCCTCGATCCTCGCGGTGTCTGTCTCTGGATGGAGGGCACCCGCTCGACGGAGGCCGTCGAGAAACTCCGGGCCGGCGAGTTCGTCTTCCCGACACTACCCGACGCGTTGGAGATGCTCGGCGCGGATGCGGAGACTGCCGAGGCGGCCGCCGACACTCTCGCTGGATCACGCGAGCGACAGGAGGGCAGTTCTGTTCGTGGTGACGTGATCTGATCGCTTCTGACTGTTACCGCACTGTCCCGACAGTCACGTAGAACGGAATCGTCTCGGTCCGTCGGTACTGCTCGTCCTGTAGTTGTTCGATTGCTTCACGACCGATCGCCCGCCACTGCTCGCGCAGGTCGTCGAACTCCTCTGGAGTGGTCTCGCCGGCGAGAATCGTCTCCCGGTCGGTGTCGATCCCTGTCCCGCTTGCCTTCCGGCGGATCGATTCCAGGGCCTGCTCGGAGTACGGTGGCTCGGTGATCCGCTCGTGGTTGTACTGCTCGATAGCGATCACATCCAGGCCCGCGGCAGCGAACAGTTCGCTCGCTTCCCCCATCGTCACGTCAGTATCGACACCGTCGAAGTACAGCGCTCGCGCTCGCTCGGCGAGTGTGGATTCGCCGTCGACCGTCGATTCGATTGCGACGGCACTGTTATCTGGCTCGATGACCGCGACGCGGTCACGCGAGACGCGGGCGAACTCTCCGAGGGCCTCGACTGGATCGGGCAGATTCACGAGCAATGCTTGGCAGACGACGAGATCGAAACTGTCCGTCTGGAAGGGCAGTCTGGTCGCATCACCGAGCGCGCGGGGCGCAGCGACGTGCTCCAGCAGTTCTCGGTCGGCGTCGAGGGCAACCACCTCACCGGGCGTCTCGGCTCTGAGAATGCGCGTCAGCTCGCCGGTTCCCGCCCCGACGTCGAGCACGCGCTCTCGCGAGTCGAGCGCGAGGTCGGCGAGTGCGCTCCGGGAGTCCTCCCACATCCCCTCGCGGGTCGTCTCCAGATACTCGGCTGTGAACCGGCGCACGGCCGTCCTTGCCGGCAGACCGATAAAAAGAGCGGGGTTCAGAACAGATCCCGAAGCGAGTCCGCCTCGCCGGTGATCGATTCACTGAGCGCCGCCGCCAGCTCGGAACCGTCTCCTTCCGAGCCGCCGCTTTCGAGCATCGTCGCGACGGTGTCCGGTAGCTCCGGTCGAGGGGCGTTCTCGTGGCGGCGGATGCGCTCGGTCTTGGCCGTCTGCTCGTGCACCGCCTGCAACATCGGGGCCCCGCGGAGATACTCGAACCGGTCGAGCAGCAAGACCCCACGTTCGGTGAACCCGTAGAACGTCCCCGGAAGGTTCCGTTTCCGCTGGCTGGCTTCGAGATCGTAGGTCGTGGTGAGACCGAACTCTCCGAGTTCGGCCAACTGGTCGAGGACGGCTGACTCGCTCTTCTGACTGTAGTAGGCCAGTTCGGCAAGCGACGGCAGGTGTGCTGGATGGCCGAGAATCGTCTGGATGATCCGGTGGCGGGTTTCCTGCGCGAAGACGGCGTGTAATTCCCGCTGTGTCTCGAACGGCGAGAGGTGCTCTCCTGGCGGTATCTCGCTCATACCTTCTGTTTCTCGGCGAATGTCTTATAGCTTGGTACAACCGACTTGATTAAACCAAGTTAATTTGCTCGCCATCTCGCGCAGTCTCACGTCCGATTCGTACCAGACGGAGAAACACACACATGGGTTTTACACTGCTCTCGCCCGTTAGTCTCGGAGGATGTCCGAACAGGAACACGCCGACGTACTCGAAGAGCTTGCGAGCCTGCCGACACTCGCGCATCCGACAGCCTCGCCGGATGGTGACGAGATTGCGGTCTACTACGATATCACCGGGCGCAATGAACTCCACGTCGTCGATACGGAGACCGGGGAACTCGACCAGTGGAGTGAGGGCGAAGTTCCGCGGAACGCCCGCTGGTACGTCGAATGGGGGGCCGACGGAGAGCAGGTCTATTTTCATCTCGACGAGGGGGGCAACGAGCAGAACGATATCCACGCACTCTCACGGGACGGCACGGTCGAACCGGTCGTCGAGATGGACGGGCAGGTTGCCCTCCAGTCGGTCGGTGAGGACGGTGAGACGCTGATCGTCGGCTCCAGTCGCGACGGGCAGATGAACCTCTACCGCCACGACATTCCCTCCGGTGAGACGACGAAGATCACCGACTACGAACGGGCTGCCGGTGGCGCACAACTCTCGCCGGACTGTTCTCAGGTCGCGTACTCGACCAACGAGAGCGACGACTTCGACAACCGCGATGTCTACGTCGCCGATGTCGATGGCTCGAACCCTCGGAACCTCCATCTCGGCGAGGACGGTGCCGAGAGCGCACCAGTCGACTGGGGGCCCGACGGTGAACGATTGCTCGTCGGAGACAACACGGACGATCTCGGCCGAATCGGCGTCTACACTCTCGAAAACGACGACGTACGATGGCTCGGCGACGGCGAGTACGAGGAGGCCGCCGAAGCGTTCCTGTCGGACGGCGAGCGCGTGCTCGGCACGCGCCAGCGCACGGCCGAGACGATCCCGATCGTCTACGATCTGGAGACAGGCGAGGCAACGGAGTTCGACCTTCCCGAAGGCGTCGCCTCCTTCGGCATGGCCGGCGATCCGGTGCTCGGCGACGACCGGGTCGTGCTGACACATACGACGCCGACGACCCGGCCAGAACTGCTCGCCTACAACGTCGATACTCACGAGACGGAGACGTTGGTCGAACCAGAGTACGGACCGTTCTCGCCGGACGAGTTCGCCGACGCGGAGTACTTCCGCGTCGACTCCGATGGGGTACCAGAGACTCGACAGGCGGCCATCGACCACGACCCCTATGAGGAACTTGAAATCGAGGCGTTGCTGTACGACTCGGGGGCTCGTCCGTCGGGATTGATCGTCAACCCGCACGGTGGTCCGCGCGCACGTGACACGAAATCGTTCGATCTCTACACGCAGGTGCTGGTCTCGCTCGGCTTTTCGGTCCTGCAGGTGAACTACCGCGGGTCGACCGGTCGCGGCCGTGAGTTCGTCGAGGAACTGATCGACGACTGGGGCGGCGCGGAGCAGGGTGACGTGGCAATCGCCGCCGAGCACGTCCTCGCCGAGTACGACTACCTCGACGAGGATCGGGTCGTCGTCTTCGGCGGTTCCTATGGCGGCTACTCCGCGTACTGGCAACTCGTCCAGTATCCAGATCTGTACGACGCTGGCGTGGCGTGGATCGGCGTGACGGATCTGGACGACATGTTCGAGAACACGATGCCGCACTTCCGGACGGAGTTGATGGAGAAGTACCTCGGCACACCAGAGGAGAATCCAGATCTGTACGAGCAGCGCTCGCCGGTGACACACGTCGATAATCTCGACGCCCCGCTGTTCATCGTCCACGGGGTCAACGACCGCCGCGTGCCGGTCTCACAGGCCCGGATCTTCCAGGATGCCCTCGAAGAGTCCGGCTACGAGGAAGGCGACGGAACCGGAACCGACGGCGACTACGAGTACCGCGAACTTGGCGAGGAGGGCCACGCATCCTCGGACCAACAGCAGAAACTGCGGATGTTCGAGTCGCTGGCCGATTTCCTCGACCGACGGATCGGCACCGAACAGACCTTCTGACCGCCCCATTCCGTCCGCGGCGGATCTCCGTCAACTCGGTGACTTACGACGAAATCGAAACGTCGCCGCCATACACTCGCTCGGCGAACAGGAGTGCGACCAGCGCGAATATGATGACCGCGTAGGAACTGGCGGCGAACATGGCGTCCTGTAGCGTGTCGTACTCGCCGGTCCGGAAGATGATTGCTTTCCGAACCATCGCGATTACTCCTGTGTAGATGACCAGTCGAACGATCCTGCGAGTGTCACTCTCCTCGACGTAGGCAAGCACCGTCTGGTAGACTTCGACGATGATCAAAAGCAACAGACCAGTGTCGATAAACCCGATCACGACCAGCGGATCGGTGATATCTCCGCTCTCGACGGCACCGAAAATCTGGAGTGTCAGATCGATAACGCCGATGGCGAACAGTGCGGCGAAGACGGTCGCTGCAGCTAGCTCGACGCCACGGACGAATCCGTTTACCGCCAGTGTGTATCGCTCCGAGATCTCGTGCATGAAACTTGGCTCGGCCATCCCCGGGTCGTCAGCAGATTGTTCGTCACTCGCCATCGCTCCAGCCGGTTCTCTCCGTCGGGCGTAGTTGTTTTGTCATCTATCCCTTGATTGGGCTTCACACGCATAACCTGTGGGGTGACCGTCAGGTCAACGATCCGGGAAAATCAGCCTCGCTCGACGATCTAGTCTCGTAGTTCTTGTACGCGGTCGATGTTCCACTCGTAGCTCTTGCCGTTCTCGGTTGGGGTTTCGAGGACGAGTGGCACGTCGCGGATTGCATCGTGGTTGATGAACGCACGCATTCCCGCCTCGCCTATCTCGCCCTCGCCGATGTGGGCGTGTTCGTCCTTGTTCGTCCCGCAGTCGTGTTTCGAGTCGTTCAGGTGGACATAAGAGAGTTTGTCGAAGCCGACCACGTCGTCGAATTCGCCGAGTGACTGCTCGACGGCATCGCTCGTCGAGAGATCGTAGCCCGCGGCGAAGGCGTGGGCGGTATCTAGACAGACTTCGATGTCGGCGTTGGTGCGGTCGATCACACCGGCGAGGTGCTCGAACTCACCGCCGAGTTTGGTGCCGCTGCCCGCGTCGGATTCGATCAACAGGGTCACGTCGTCAGGGATGTCGAGCGAGTCGATGATTTCGGCAGCGTTGTCGAGACCACCCTCGACGCCCGCGCCGGTGTGCGCTCCCAGGTGGACGTTGACAAAGTCGATCCCCAGTCTGTCGGCGGCGTCGAGTTCGGCCTGCATGCTGGATCGGGACTTCTCCTGAAGATCCGCTTTCGGCGTAGCGAGGTTGACGAGATACGCCGAGTGGATGACCCACGGGCCGACGCTCGATTCGACGGAGCCGTCGACGAACCGATCCACTTCGTCGTCCTCGATTTCGGGTTCCTGCCAGACCTGCGGCGATGTCGTGAAGATCTGTCCGCAGTTACCCCCGACATCCAACTGTCGCTGGACCGCGTTGTCGACTCCGCCTGCCACCGAAACGTGTGCGCCTACGTGCATACTCAATCGAACGGAACCTGCGATCATAGTGGCTTCGGCTTCCGCCGCGGCGCTCACTCCGCCAGCGGATCCGTCCGCTCGCGATTCCACTTCTCCGAGTCGTATTTTTCTGCTGCGATCTCACGAGCTCGATTCAGTTCCTCGTCGGTCCACGTCCCCACCTCGGCATCGGCCCACTCCGCCAGTGCCGTTTCGAGTCGATTCACAGCCGTCGGTCGGTCGATGCCGGACTGTTCGCGGATCGAGGTGACTCGCTCGGCGAACTGCTCGGCGGCGATCTCCTCGGTCGCGAAGACGCCGAGATGACGGTCCACGTTGCGTGAATAGGAGAGCGAGCCGTGCTGGATAACAGCGTCGCGCTGGCGGTACTGGGCGTTGCCGCTGATCTTTCGGCCGCCGGCGAGGATATCGTGAGCCGGATGGATCGCCCGCAGATAGCAGGCTGGCTGGTAGATCGCATCCTGTTCGGCCTCGGCGAAGGCCGCGTCGACGCCCATGCGATCGAAAGCATCGAGGATCGGTTCACAGAGCAGTTCGTAGGAATCCATCAGGTCGCCAGGCAGCTCCTCCGCCGGGGCGATGATCGAGTAGGAGATATCGGCGTCGACATCGTGATAGATTCCGCCGCCGCCAGTCTGCCGGCGGGTGACGGTGATCCCCTCGCGCTCGCAGTACTCCCAGTCGATGCTCTCCGCTGATTGGCGGTAGCCGGCGCTGAGCGTGCTCGGGTCCCATCGATAGAGCCGCAGCGTTCGCGGGCCGCCCGCCGCGGCAGTTTCGGCGGCGACCTCGTCGAGTGCCATCTGCATCGGGCCCGGGTGACGCTCTTCGGTAACGAGTCGCCACTTCCGGTCGGCCAGATCGGTCATACTCGCCGTATGGCCGGCACTGTCAAAGGCGTGTCTCCCCGTGAGCAGTTTGCACAGCTGTCGAGAATCGACAGACCAAATTATCCCCTCGGCGGTTATTCGGTATGACCGAATTCAACTACGAGACAGAGATCGACGTTCGATTCCGCGATCTGGATTCGATGGGCCACGTGAACAACGCTGTCTACGCGACTTTCTTCGAGCATGCCCGGACGCTGTACATCGACGAGGTCTTCGGCGGCCGCCCGGAGGAGATCAACGTCGCACTCGTCAACCTCAATATCGACTTCAAGCGGCAGGTCCGCTTCGGCGAGACGGTCACGGTTGGCGTGGGTGTCACGGAAATCGGCGAATCGAGCGTCACGATGGAGTACACGGTTCGAACGGACGACGAGGTGGCCGCGACGGGGAGTACGATCCTCGTCGCCATCGACGACGAGGGTAACTCCCGGGCCATGCCCGAAGAGATCCGCGAGCGCATCGAGGAGCACGAAGGGCTGTAGCCCACCTCCAGGTTTTTACCCCCGCGGTGTCTCCGGTGGCGTATGCCACGGGGGATTCTTGTTCCGAACGACGAACCCGACCTCGCATCGTTCGCCGAGCGCGTCGAGTCACTGGGCTATCACTCGTTGTGGACCGGCGAACTCTGGACTCGCGACGCGTTCATCGCATTGACTCAGGCCGCCGACGTGACGACCGACATCGGTCTCGGGACGGCCATCGCGAACGTCTACGGCCGCACGCCGGCGACGCTCGCGCAGGCGGCGGCGACGCTGAATCGCGTCTCCGACGGTCGCGCTCGCCTCGGTCTCGGTACGTCGACGCGGAAGGCCGTCGAGGACTTGCACGGGATGTCCTTCGAGAATCCGGCCCGGCGACTCCACGAGACGGCCGAACTCGCCGGCGAGTTTCTCAACGGTTCCGGCCGAGTCTCCTACGACGGCGAGCTGTTCGAGGTCGCCGACTTTCCGGCCCTCGGCGCGGACGTACCGGTCTACACCGCGGCGCTGGGGCCGGCGACACGCCGGGCGACCGGCCGAGTCGCCGACGGTTGGCTTCCACACAACATCCCCTTTGGGAGACTTTCGGAGGCCTTCGAGACCATCGCGGAGACGGCCCGCGAACGTGACCGCGATCCCGAGGAGATCACAGTCGCACCTTATATCCCCTCCGCAGTGAGCGACGACCCCGACCGTGCCCGAGAAGCGATCCGCGGCCACGTCGCCTACTACGTCGGCAGCGGGGAGGGCTACCGGCGGGCGGTCGCCCAGCAGTTCCCCGACGGTGCGGAGGCGGTCGCCGAGGCGTGGGCAGCGGGCGAGCGCGAGCGCGCACGCGAAGAAGTCACTGACGAGATGGTCGACGCCCTTGGCGTCTGGGGCTCACCCGACGAGGCGCGCGACCAGTTCGACCGTGTCGCGTCGATGGATAGCATCGACGATCCGCTCGTAGTCATCCCGAACGGAACGCCACAGGATATCAAAGAGCAAACGATCGACGTGCTGAGCCCGGCCTGATCTGCGACCCACGTCTCTGATCGAGAAACGCCGTTTCGAGTGCTGACAGAGCGCGGGACCCGTTATGACCCGTCCGCGAGTAGTCTCTCGTACGCGATGAGATTCACACAACTCAAACGCGGCTTCGGCATGGCAATCCGGAGCCTCGCCGTCCTGAAGCGGAACCCGAAACTGCTGGTCTTCCCCCTGTTCGCGGGGATCAGTTCGCTGGCCTTCCTCGCGCTGTTGCTCGGCTCGACGTTTGGCGCCTTCGTGGGTATCGGCGGAATCGAAGCGATCGAGACGCCTTCGGCGCTCGAAACGACGATCAACAACAACCCCGGAATCACCGTCGCAGCGCTGTTTTTCGGCTATCTCGGGACGACGTTCGCCTCGGTGTTTTTCACCGGCGCGCTCGTCGCCGAGTCCCGCCGCGCCTTCGCCGGCGAATCGATCAATCTGAAACGTGGGATGGCTCGGGCCTGGGCCGCGAAATACAAGTTGTTCGCCTGGGCGTTGATCGCCGCGACCGTCGGGATCATCATCGACGCTATCGAGGGTTCGGACTCGCCGGTTTCGCAGGTGTTCGCGGCGGTGTTCGGCGTCGCCTGGACGATCATCACGTTTTTCGTCGTTCCGGTCGCGATCCTGGATTCGGAGAGCACGATCCGGGAGATGTTCAGCCGGAGCGGTCGAACCTTTCGGGAGAACATCGGTGAGACGGTGATCGGGCTGGCTGCACCGCGTGTGATCGGTGGCGTCGTCGGCATTGTCACGGTCGGCTTCGTTATCGTCCTGAGCGATCTCACCAGCAGCGCGCTCGTGTTAGCCCCCATTCTGGTCGGCGGGCTGATCCTCGCACAGTTGCTCTCGACGACGATTCGAGGAATTCTCAAGACGCTGCTGTACGTCTATGCGACTGATGGAGAGACTCCCGAGGGGTTCGATTCGACGGATCTCGACGCCCTGGTCCCGGGATCGAATCGGTAGTCCTGCGCTCGTCGATCAGGAAGAAAAAATACTGTTTTCCGCTCGATTATCGGTGACTGTACATTCCGGCTTCGGGTTCGGAGTCGGTGTAAGCGCGGAGCCCGACCCCGAGGAGGAGCACGCCTGCGAGCAGGCTCACGTACAGGCCGAGACTGGGGGCGAGATCGGCCGAGCCGACGACGCCGAGGGCTTCGGCCAGCGTATAGCCAGCGACGCCGACGATGATCACCCCGAGCAGCGCAGCGATAAGTTGTGCCGATTCCGTCCAGTCCGCGACGTACAGGAGTCCAACGGCGACGATGCCCATCAGCAATGCGATAATCTCGCGGCCGCCGAGGCCGACGCCGTCAACCAGCCCGGGACCGGTCCACGGGAGGACGGCACCGACGACTGCGAGCACTCCGCCGAGGAGGACGAACTTCTCACCGATCGATAAGTCGGAAACGCCCATGGGCGAGATTCCGAATCGGCACACTAAACGCTTTCTACACGCTTATCGCGCCGGCAGATCTCACACTCGAAATTGGACTCTAGGCAAAAAACGAGGTCGCAACTGATCGCGCAGTTTAGGCGTACTTTTTGACGACATCGAGAATGTCGTCGAGTTCGTCGCCGGACAGCGAGTACCGCTCCTGGGCGTACAGCGCGCGGAGTTCGTCACGGTCGAGCGGTTTGGTATCGACGATCTTGTGTGCCGTCTTGTCGTCGACCTTTTCGAGTTCGAGCAGTTCGTCGACGAACTCGCGTGCCTCTTCTGGGTCGAGTACCGCAAAGCGGTTGACGTGTTCGATCGCTCGGGAGAGTTCGTAGCGCATCTCGCGGTCTTCGTCTTCGGCTCGGTCCATCTCGATCCCTTCGAGAATCTCTTTGGTCTCTGCGACGGTGAGATACTCCTCGTCGACTTTCTCTTTGAAGATGCTCATAACTGGACGCTAATTTGTACGGTGTAGACAACCGAGGGCAAAATACCTTCGGAAACGGTGACGAGCTTCTGACCGCGAAACGCGGCGGTACGTACAGTATGCCCGTCTTCGTACCCGGGAGTATGACACGGATTCCTCGCGCTGTCGTTCGTGCTCCGTCGACGCTGTCTCGGCGTCGGCTTCTCGCAGCCCTCGCAACTGGCTCGGCGGCCGCACTCGCCGGCTGTCTTGGCGGGGACGATTCCGGTGACGATCCGGATGAGCAAAACGAGACGGCCGACGGAAACGAAACAGACCAGCGTGACGAAAACGACGCGAATAGCCCCGACCAATCTGTCCCCGAAGCGTTCGGCGATCACACCGCACTCAGAGAGTACTCCCGAGAGTTCGTCGACCTACTTGCGGCCGGAGAAACCGAGACGGCGACGCAGTGGCTCAGTCCCGCCGTTGTGGATGCGCTGGAGCGCAGTCCGCAGACACCGACCGACATCGTCGAGGAGTGGCAAAACGCACTGGCGCTCGATGGCCCCCCGGAGCGATACCGATCCGTCGCCTACACCAGCAACAACGCCGGAAACGACAACATCACTCTCTGGATCGTCGACGGTGACAGAGAGGTCGAGGTGGCGCTCACGTACGGTGACGAGGGAATCCGTCGGCTCATCGCGACGCCGATTCCCGAGTGGTCCCCACCCGACTACGTCGATGAGACGGCTATCACCGAGACGGAGATTGAACTGGAGACGCCGCTCGACTGTTCGCTCGGCGGGACGATCACACGCCCTGCAGATGCCGACGAACCGGTTCCCGGAGTCGTCCTCGTCCACGGCAACGGCCCGCAGGATCGAGACGTGACGACGGGGCCGAATCGGCCGTTCAAAGAACTGGCGTGGGGGCTGGCGACGCGAGGCGTTGCCGTGTTGCGCTACGACAAACGCACGTTCGCCTGTCCGGTCGACCACGCCGACGCGACGGTCGACGATATCGTGACTGCGGATGCGCTCACTGCGATCGATCGACTCAGATCTCACGAAGCAACCGACCCCGAGCGGATATTCGTGGCTGGACAGAGTTTCGGCGGGTTGTTCGCGCCGCGGATCACCGCCCGCGACGGCAACCTCGCCGGGACGGTGATGCTCGCACCTGGTCCCGCACGGTCGTTCGCGACGACCATCGTCGATCAGGCCAAACACCTGCTCGATTTGCAGGGGGTCTCCGGCGTCCAGCGCGAACAACAACTCGCACAGGTGGAGGCTGAAGCCGAGCAGATCCGCTCGCTCGACCTCGGTGACGACGAAATCGTTCGTTTCGGCGGCCGTGAGTTCTACGAGAGCCTCCAGTCGTACGATCACACCGAGACGGTTGCCGAACTCGACACTCCGGTGTTGCTCTTACAGGGTGGGCAGGACTGGCAGGTCACCATCGAAGACGACCTCCCCATCTGGCGCGAGGCCCTCGCCGACAAAGCCAACGCGCGGATCATCGAATACCCGGATCTGAACCATCTCCTGCAGGTCAGCGAGGGCCGCCGGACGCGTGCGGAGTACGTCGAACCGAACAGTCCAGTCGCCGAGCGCGTGATCGACGATATCACGGGCTTCGTCGAGGATCCGTCAGGGGACTCCCGAGCGATGCACGTTGGTGGGCTGTTGGGATCGAGGTGACTGCGACGACGGTGGATTTTTGATCGAGACACCCGTTCCTGAGGACGTGCCAACGCGTTTGACAGCAGTCGAGACCGTCCACGAAGAGGGCTCGTGGCTGTTCACCGCGACCGACGGCAGCGGTGAGCAGACCGAAGTGACACTCGTTCCCTGCGAGGATGGCGTCGAAGCGTGGGTGAACCGATGTACCCACGAGGAGCAGCGACTCGACCGCGGCGGCGACATCGGCGCGGTCCTGCGTGACGGCGGCATCGTCTGTCCGAAGCACGGATCGGTGTTCGACGCCTGCGGCGGTGGCTGTGAGAACGGCCCCGCCGCCGGATCGGAACTGTGGGCCGTGCAGGTTTCGGTCAATCGCGGCGACGTGTTCCTCACCGACGACGAGTACGAATTCGTTCACGAAGGGGGAGTCGACGACGACGATGACCCGAGTTCGACATCACACCTGCGCTTTTGATTGGTACGGGAACGGAGTCTTGGGACTCACTCCAGTCGCTCGACGAGCGATTCGAGTTCTTCTTTACGTTGGCTCTTGGCCTCCTCTCTGAGTATCTCCTCGTTTTCAGTCTCGCAGACGAGGTCGGGGACTGCTGTGGGGCTCCCGTCGTCGTCGATAGCGACGAAAGTCAAAAACGACGAGGTCGTCTCGCGAATCTCGTTTTCCCGAGGATCTTCCGCGCGCACGTCGACTTTGACGTTGATGCTCGTCTCGCCGGTGTTGTAGACGTAGGCTTCGATAACGGCAATTTCGCCGAGATCGATGGGGCCTTTGAAGTCGACGTGATCCATCGAGGCGGTCACGACGGCCTGATTGCTAAAACGTAGTGCGGCGATGGCACCGCAGATGTCCATCCAGTGGAGGACTGCGCCACCGAGTGCGCGACCGAGCGCGTTCGTGTCGTTCGGCAAGAGCATCTCCGTCATCTCGGTGTACGACGATGTCAGCGTTGCAGTATCGGTGTTTTCTGCCATATCCGCACAAATTGGCACACCGGTACATGTCAGTTGTGACTGCTGTTTCATCCGGCCGTCTCGCTCGTTCCAACACACATTTGACCGCAGTTGCCGAACTCTCGACTGTGTACACGACCACCGACGACGGTGTCGACCTCTTCTCCGAAACTGCCGGCGACGGCGAGTGCATTGCCTTCGTAGGTGATTGTGGCTTCGGCGCTTGGCAGTGGGCCTGGCAGTACGACGCGCTGGCCGGTCCCTACGAGACGTTGGTCTGGGATCTCCGGGGAACGGGCCAGTCCGACACGCCGGCAGGTCCGTACGACGTCGACCGCCTCGCCGCCGACCTCGAGGAGGTTCTTGCCGATAATTCGGTCCGCCGGGTCCACGTCGTCGGGGCCGGACTGGGGGGGATGATCGCGCTTCGGTACGCCCGGGAGTACGGTCGCGCGGCGTCGCTGTCGCTATTTGGAACCGCGCCATCTGGCGAGCAGGTCGAGACTGCTGCGCTCCGGCGGTTGTTCCCCGACCCGGACGACACGAGTGGGGACAGCGCTCCGGCGGCGTTCCGAGACACACTCGATGGTGCGTTCTCACAGGCATTTCGCCAATCTGAGGCCTGCGAGCAGATCGTCGAGTGGCGGAGCGAGGAGGATTCACTCGGTGCTGGACTGGACGCACAGACCGCCGCCGTCGAATCGTTCGAGGCCGGACCGCTGTACGAACTCACGGTGCCGACGCTGGTCTTTCACGGTGTCGAGGATCCGGTGGTTGACCCCGAAGTCGGGAGGGAACTCGCCGAGGACCTCCCTCGCGGCGAGTTCGAGGCGGTCGAAGGACGACGACTCGCCCACGTCGAACACGCTCGCGCTGTCACTGACCGACTCGACGAGTTCGTCGACGAACACCGATCCGAGTGAGCGGCAGCGAGAGGCGTGACCGTGAGCGCGGCAGAACTCGCCAGCGCTGGGAAGTTTATATACGGTCATCGACTACGGACTGGCAATGAGTCGATTGCGAATTGCGCTGCTGAATGCGGCCCACGACGGTGACCATACCCGGCGGAACTTCCGGCGGGAAATCGACGCCGACCTCGTCGAGTACAACGTCACCGACGGCGACCTGCCCGATAGCTTCGCGTTCGACGCCGCTCTCGTGACGGGGTCGCGGGCCTCTGTCTACTGGGACGAGCCGTGGATCGGCGACCTCAAGCGGTGGGTCGGCGAGGCCATCGAGACTGGAATGCCGTTTCTTGGCGTCTGTTACGGCCACCAGTTGCTCGCCGACGTGCTCGGCGGCAGCGTCGCCGACATGGGTGAGTACGAGATTGGGTACAGAGAGATCGAACACGACGGTGACTCGGTGCTGTTCGAGGGCATCGACGACCGGTTCACCGCCTTCACCACTCACTCCGATCACGTCGCGGATTTGCCGCCGGGCGCGGAGTTGCTGGCGAAAAACGACTACGGAATCCACGGCTTCCGGAACGGATCGGTCTTTGCCGTTCAGTTCCACCCCGAGTACGACATGCAGACCGCCAGAAAGATCACCCGTGGCAAGGATCAACTCTCGGCCGAGCGCCGCGAGTCGATCCTCGACGGGATCGATGAAGAGAACTACGCTGCTGCCTGCCGAACGAAGACGCTGTTCGAGAATTTCACACGGTTCGTCCGCCGACAGCGCGAGGAAGGCGGTACGCAATCGAGCGTCGCCAGTGACTGAGTGTTAGGACCGATCAGGCGCGAGCGCTTCCATCGTCTGTTTGATCTCGTCGACGTCCGCGCCGCGAGGATAGGAGGTGTAGACCGCATCGACGCCCTCGATCGACTCGTACTGGTCGAGTTGTTCGCGGGCCTCCTCCGGCGTGCCTGCAACGCCCATCTCCGAGAGGAGTTCCTCCCTGACGAGTTGCTGGGCGTGCTCGCGGTCGCCGTCCTGCCAGGCGTCGTAGATCGTGTGCGCCAGATCCTCGTGACCCTGTCTGGCGAGGCTGTCGCGGTAGTACGTACCCATCCCGCCGAGGTAGAAGGCGAGATGTTGGGTGACCTGTTCGCGGGCGTACTCGCTGTCGTCCAGAGCGAGGCAGGTCACAGAGACGGTCGTCCGGAACTCCTCCGGATCGCGGTCGCCGAGTTCGAGGCCGCGTTCGAGATCGTCCATCCGGTCGGCCAGTCCGTCGTGGGTAAAGGTCGTCGCGTGCCAGCCGTCGGCGAAGCGACCGCACATCTCGACGGCCTTCGGCCCTAGCCCTGCGGCGTCGACTTTCGGGATCGTCTCGGGCAGATCACAGCGCAGTCGGAAGCCATCGAGATCGAAGTATTTGCCCTCGTAGGACACTTCTTCGCCCGAGAGGACCTGTTTAATGATCTCGACGGTTTCGCGGGTCCGGCGGAGGGGGTTACCGAAGTCCTCGCCGTGCCAGTTTTCGATCACGATGGGACCGCTGGGGCCGACACCGAGTCGGAACCGACCGTCGCTGGCTTCCTGCAGCGTCACAGCGGTCTGGCCGAGCAGCGAGGGTGAGCGCGAATAGGTGTTGAGAATGCTCGTCCCGAGACCAATCTCTTCGGTGCGGTGAGCGGCCGTCGCGAGCAGTGTGACGGCATCGCGGCCCCACGTTTCGGGTGCCCAGGCCATGTCGTAGCCCAGTTGTTCGGCCAGTTCGATCTGGTCGACCATCGCGTCGAGTGACGGCTGTGCCCCGACTGAGAGGAACACGTCTCGGTCTGTCATACTCTCTCTTTACGAGGCGCAGTATATAGTAGTAGGTTACCGCGGCCGCGAGTTTCAGCGGAGTGAAACGATTGGCGATTTGGACTCAGTCGGCTTGTTTGTGGATCTCGCCTTTGATCGCGAGCGTGTCGAAATCGTGGTCCGGTCGGATGTTGACGAAGTCCAGAAACCCCTCTGCGGAGGCGAGTACGTCACTGTCGTAGTACTCGGTCGCAACACCGACCGTGGTCCCAGCACCGATGATCGGTTCGAGTGCGGCCAGCGCGCAGGCGATATCGTACGCGCGGGCGTCATTGATCCCGTCGGCGTTGACTTTCGTCGCGTCGATGAAGTACAGTTCTCCGCCGGCGATCAGAACGTTCTCGGCCCGGAGGTCGCCGTGGACGAGTTCGGCATCGTGCATCCGTGACAGGGCGTAAAACAGATCGGGGGCGTACGACTCGACGGCCGAGAAATCGAGTTCGTCGAGCGTCTCGAAATCAGGGAGGTATTCGAGGACGACGACGCCGTACCCCTCGTGCTCGAAGGCTTCGAGCGGTTCGGGGACGTTGACGCCCAGTTCTCGCATCTTTCGGGTCGATTCGAGTTCGTGTTCGGCCATCGCATAGGGCGTCCCGAACCGCTGAAAGAAGCCTTCGGAGCCGCTGGCGAAGACACCGATGTTCCGGCCGGTCGTCAGCAGACCGTGGACGAGCGTGTTCTGACCGCTGATGATCTTGACGAAAAACTGCTCGTTGACGACCGCGGGCGTCGAGAGCCAGTTGTCCGCGTCCAGCAGCCGAACGCACTCGAAGGACTCGCCGTGACGGATTGCCGTCTCTTCGCCGACGGATTCGAGTTCCTCGTCGGGTACGGCCCCCCTGAGCAGATCGCGGATTGCCATCTATCTTCTGTTCATGTCCGCCGCGTATATAACTCCGGGAGATGTTACCGCTCTGAAACGCCGCGAAACTCGAACCAGTCTCCGCTGACCAGGCACGCTGTTCTGCTGTTTTCCGGCGGCAGCACGGTACCCCGTCTCACTGGACCGGCCAAAATCAGATCTGATAGCCTTCCAGCAATCTTATTCCTCTCGACGCCATATCGTTATTTGGAGCCAGTTGGCTCCGTAGTGTCACACGCTGGGGGTTGTTCCCCCACTTTTCCCTTGTGCAATCCGAATAGTCACACGTCGGTACGAGTCTGTCGACGGTTTTGGACGCCGACCTGACGTATTCCAATGGTATGATTAATTACTGATCGGCCAAACTTGTTGATAGATGACGGGGGATTCAGGAGTTTTGATCGTCGATGACGAGCCAGAGGTTGTCGAAACGTACCGAAAGCACTTGGCCGACAGCTACTCAGTCCGGACTGTCCAGTCGGGGGAAGCGGCACTCGATGCCCTGGGCGAATGGGTCGATGTCGTGTTACTCGATCGGCGGATGCCGGGAATGCACGGTGACGAGGTGCTCGAACGGATACACGAGCGCGGCGTCGACTGTCGGGTCGTCATGGTGACGGCCGTCGATCCGGATCTCGATATCGTCACGATGGCGTTCGACGAGTATCTGGTCAAACCGGTTTCCGGCGACCAACTGCGCGAGACGATCGATCGATTGCTCCGGCGGGAGCAACTGGACGCACAGATCCAGCGGATCGTCGAAGTTGGTTCGAAACTAGCGACACTCGAAGCCAAACTGGGGTACGAACAACTCGAACGAAGCGACCGCTACGCCGAACTCCGCGAGGAGTTCGATCAGCTTCGAGAGGAGACAACGCTGGGTGACGTCAACGAGGATCCGTATCTCGAAGCGACCGTCGAGAACATCGACGCACTCCTGCCAGAACGGACGTAACCGCCTCTGGCACCGCCAGAGACGAGTCAGGCAGCACAATACTACGGCAGTCAGAGCCGTACGCTCGCGGAGAGGCGGTGCGAATATGAAACGATTTCTACTCGTCGTCTGTGTCTTCGCTGGGCTCTGTCTCCTCTTATTTCCTACGACGGGAGCGCCGAGCGCACAATCACCCACGACGGACGATCTCCAACTGTCCGCAACCTCGGCTCACGATGGGGCTTACACCAGCGCCACCGACGGAGAACAACTCCAGATCCGGGTCGGTCACGGGGAGCGTGGGCTCAACGACGAGGCTATTACGACCATTGATTCAGTCTTCGAGATTACGTATACTGGGCCCGGATCCGCCACGGTCTGGCTCGAAGCGCCTGTCTCCGGTGTCCAGTTCTACCGCGGGCCGAATCCAGGGAAGCAGATCGACGATAAAGAAACCATGACGATGACGAGCGGTGACGCGGTCAGAGTTGGGATTCTCCTCGATACGACACAAACTGACTCCCCACTCGCGGAGTTCGACGTATTCCGGGTTGGGATTCGCGGGGTGGGAACTGACAGCGCAGACGACACGAAACAGATTCCTGTCGATCCAGCAGGTTCGACCGACGGAGGCGGCGCTGAGGGCACTCCGGCCGAGGGCGGTCCGAGTGATCCCGACGATACTCCGACCGACCCTGGTGGCGACCAGCAGGACGGGTCGGAAGACCCGCCGACGGCTGATCCGCCGCCCGACATTCCAGACATCCCGCTCCCAAACATTGATCCGGGATCGATATTCGGAGATGGAGTCGGGCCCGGTGGTGCTGGCCCCGATCAACGTCCCGGTGGGGGCGGAACAACAGCGGGTTCGGTGACTGAACCGGGAACCGCTCCTGACACGACACAGACCAGTCTTGCCAGCGTCAGATGGATCCTGCTTCTAGTCTCGGGGGTGATCTGTGGTGCGCTGGGTGGAGTCGCCCTGCGGCGTCTCGTCTCCGGAGAGATGTCGTAACACCATTGTGTGTCCACTCACACCTGCACGAACACAACGATGACCGGATCGGATTCACTGGATACGGGATTGGGATTTCGGCGAGCGGTTGCCTCGGAGGCCCGTCCGGTCGATATCGCGGTACTCGTCTCCGTTCCGCTGATTCTCGCTGGACTGTTCTTTCTCCCACTTTCGATACGGGAACGGTTCGTGTTCGAGACTGCCGAACCAACCGTCCGGACCGCGTATGCGGCTCATTTCGTCCACCGACAGCAGTTTCATCTCCTCGGGAATCTGCTGGTCTATCTCGTCGTCGTGCCCGTTACCTATCTCCTCTGCATACTCAGCCGTCGTCGACAGCTCTTTGCGGTGGCGTTCGTGATGCTGTTTACCGTTTTTCCGTTCGCGCTTTCCGTGATGCAACTGCTTTTTCCCCGCCAGCGGGAGATTCTCGGCTTTTCGGGGATCAATGCGGGCTTTTTCGGGCTGCTCTGTGTCGCGTGGATCATCTATGCCGGACGACATTTTGCCGGCGGAACCAGTACACGGTACGCCCCGGCGCTTTTGTTCGTGATGATGGGGGCCATCGCGCTGATCACTCTTCCCTCTCGGGCGTGGCGGCTGGAAATCGCCATCGTATCGCTCGGTCTCGGGGTGGGGTACGTTCTCCTCTGGCTGCGTCGAGGAGAGTACCCGACGCTCGACACGATCCGTGAGGGATTCGACCGATTCGGCTACGCCGAACTCGCTGGCGCTGGCTTCGGACTGATCGTCTCGTATCCGTTCGTCGGTTTCCGCCGGTTCGTTACCGTGGGGACGGGCATTCTCGACGTGTACATCCATCTCCTCGGCTACTCGCTGGCGTTCATAATTGTGTACGCCTACGTCGCGGTCGTCGAACCGTAGCGGATCACTCTCCCGCTTCGGGCGGGCCGTCGCTCGCACCCAGCCGCATTTCCGTTCTGGTGATGTAGAGATGAGCCAGCGACGTGACCAGAAACGTCGTCGCGACGAAGACTGCAGCCTCGATCCCCGACAGCAGGCCGAAGAGGGGGAGTCCGAGCGCAACGAGAGCGATTACCCCGAAATTGACGAGTCCGAGGCCGGTATAGAAGAGACTCCAGGGAATCTCTCGCCCGCTGACAATTTCCATGTAAATCTCGACCTCGTCGGACGCGGGGCCCATCGTGATCATTCCCTCCCGGTCGTCGAACTCCACCACCCCAGCGTCGTCCATCCGCGGTAGGTGAACCTGCTGGAGGGATGTGTAGACCCGTTTGCGCTGGTCGTAGGAAATCTCCTCTCGGGGAATATCGTTTTCCCACGCGGCGACCTGCTCGGCTAGCTCGCCCAGTTCGGTCCCGTTCTCTGACTGCTGGAGATAATGCAGCGTGAACCGACGACGGTGGTTGCTCAGTAACTCGAAGCAGTCGTCGTGGGTCATCGTCTCGGCTTCGTCGGCAGGGGACTGTTGGGCAGGATCTTTCGTGGCACTCATGTTGCCGTTGGCACATATTTAGCGTAGTCCGTCTGTAGTATAAACCATAATGACAGTATCAAATTCACAAATGAGAATAACACAAGCTATCTTAACTGTGCTTGTAAATGTCACAAAACGGCTTATATCTTTGTAGCAAGCTGTCTCTTTTCGAGCAGAAATTCTGTCTGTCCAAGAACTATCCTGAATTCGACCCTCGACGAGAGCCAACCTTTCCGGAAAAATACACGCCGAGTCCGTCCTAAGATGTGGCCGCGGGATGGTACGTCGGCTCAGTTCTGATTTCCGGCGACGCGTTCGGCGACGATCGTCAGCGTCTCGTCAAACGCACCGAGATCTGATCCATGTGTGTCGATGTACAGGCCAACATCGATGCTATCTCCCACATCGAGCGTGGGCGGATCGTCCCGGAGAACGCCGTTGTCGGTGACGAGCGCGAGATCCGCCAGAGCGTCACCATCGTAGGTGCTCGACAGCGTGACTGGCTGTGTGCCTTGGTTGGCTACTTCGAGTAGATCGTGGAACTCGTAGATCGAGTCCAGTCCAAGGCCGGCGGCGTTCGAGTTCTCGCCGTTCTCGTCGCCTGGGATCTCGAATTCGACTTCGTGCCCGTTGGCGAATGAACGGCCAGTATTCTCTCCGCTGAGGCCTTCATCATCAATTGGCAGCATTTGCAGGAAGGCCTGGGAGTCTCTCGCAACAGCGATAGAAACTTTTCGCTCGGCGCTGACGCTGGTGAACGCGCCAGTGCCGAGCGCAAAGCCACCGGCACTGGCAAACGCCCCAACGCCTGCGAGGAAACTACGCCGTTTCATGGTAATTTATCGGTTAGTCTTGATTTCCGCCTGTGCGCTCAGCAACGATGGTGAGAGTGCCACCGCTCAGGTCTTCCACGGCTTTACCCTTCGGGACGTAGACACCGATGTTCGTCAGACTATCACCGACCCCCAGCGTCGCTGTCTGGCCTGTATCGCTGCTGCTGAGGCCGGTGTTATCGCTACCGCCATCGCCGAGTGTATTCTCCGCGTACACTCCTAACGAACCTCCCTGTGAGGCGATCAGATCGGAATCGACGGAAATTTCCACCTCCTGGGTTCCGTTGTTGGTGATGTCGAGCAGATTGTCGAAAACCGTCTTCGCGTTCTGATTGATACCGGACGCCGATGCATCCGCGGTGTCATCAGCGTTGGTGAAGTCGAGACGGAGTGTTCCCGAATTCTGGTTGCCCTCTACGTATTCCTCTGCGTTGGGGTACACATTACTCCCGTCAGTCGCCCTTTTGATACTCAGGAACGCGTTAGCATCGCCAGCGGTTTCGATTGAAAGCTCTCGGTCTGCTTCGACCGTCGTAAACGCGCCGCTTCCTAGTGCAGCTGCCCCGCCGGCAGCGAGCGATCCTGCGCCGATCAAGAACTTGCGTCGTTCCATAGTTGTGATCACCGTTATTGCTCGCCGCGTGCCAGCCCGCGTGGACTGCCACCGACGAACTCGTCTCTACCTCTATCCGCTACCCCTGTTGTATCAATCCACCTGAAAGAATCGGCGCGGAAATCCAACCCTTCCTGAATCACGACAGCCTCGGGCTGAGCACTGACAGGCCCTCCATGAGGCGACCAAGTTGACTTTCCACCTGTGTCAAGACAGGCCTGAACCGATTTCTGAACGAGAGATCACTCTCATCCTCGAACTGATCTGCTCCGATTTGCCATCAGTGGGTGACTGAAACAGTGTCAAAACGCATCTGACTCCGCCTGATCGACCGGCAGCGACAGAACGAGTGTATAAAATATATGTAGTTGGTAAGTTCTGTTCAATAATACGGTCTGCCGATTGTCGCCACACAATCCTTGGAGGGGCCTTTTCGCTGTCCTCTCTTTCTCACCAGAGCAGAATACTAATTCTACTATCCGATATCTGATTATTTTTGCGGTAAAATATCGTTCGGGTTTATGTGCTGTGCAGTACGACACTCCAACGGAAATCACTCTCCAGCACTGGTCGGGACATGACAGCTGAAGAAACTGGGTATCACAATCAAGAAACTGTGTCGGGTCTGGATCCATGAACACGTTACGTCTCCTGAGTCTGGGGTTGGCGATCACCGCTGCCCTGCTCCTCGTCTCTGGGAGCCTCGGGTTCACCTCGACGACTGCCGACCGTGGCGTCTCTGTGGGTGTTGCCGACGACGAGAACGCGTACGTCGGCTACGACGAAGTTCCGCACGCCCCCTTCGATTTCGTTATAAGCGTTGAGGGGCACCCGGAACATTCACTGGTCGAGATCGAAAACCGGCTCGACAGCCCGCTGGAAGTCACGGGCGTCGAATCCGAGAGCGACACCATCGGGGTTGATCTCACGGGCAGGCCCACGAACGTCGGGGCCGGATCGAACGCGGATATCACCGGCCGACTCACCTGCAACGACGCGTTCATCGCCAAAGAACGGGTCGGCATCACAGTCGAGGTGGAAGCGACGAGCGTCGAGGCAGAAATCGACGGCGAGACCACATCACGCGAGTTCACCGTCCTCTGTGTCAGCAATCCCTTCGATAATCTCGAACTCAAACACTCCCAGCGCGGGGGCATGTCGACTGCCACGACGGCACAATCTGCCCCCGGCATGCGCCTCGGTGAACGCGTGACGGCCGGGCAGCGGGTCCGGGCGGAGCTTGCGATTATGAACGAGAACGGAACCGTCGAACGCGTCTCCGGGAGTTGGACGGTCCCGCGAGGAGGACTCGAAACCGATCTCGGAAACGGGTACGAACTCGTGGGGGTCGAACTGCAAGGGCAGGGTGTTTCCTTCACCCATCCGAATCGAAGGGCGGCCCAGCGCGGCAACGGCGATATCGACATCCAAACAGCACTGAACAGCCCGGCACTCGATACGTTCGATCCCGAGTAATCTCCCGCCCCAAGAACCGAAACCCCGTCTCCGGCCGAGAAGACTGGCCTCACACAGACACGAAGATCGATCTCACATGGAACCGAAACAACTCGTCTGGTCCGCCAGCCAGATCGGGCTGGTGTTGATCGTCCTTGCACTGCTCGTCGGCCAGTTTCTCGGCCAGCCGATCCTGTTGAGTTTCGTCACGACCGACAGCATGGAGCCGACGATCGATGTCGGCGACGGATTCGTCGCGGTCCCGCCGGAACTGGCGGGAGACGTAGAGGAGGGTGATGTCGTCGTCTTCGAGGCCGAAGAGATTCAGGGCGGCGGGCTGACGACCCACCGCGTCGTCGACGTGACCGAGGAAGGGTACATCACGCAGGGTGACAACAACCCGTTTACCGATCAGGACGGCGGCGAGCCGCCGGTCGATGAGGCCCAAGTCCGCGCAGTCGCGTGGCAACCCGGGGGAGCTGTGCTGACGATTCCGTTCGTCGGGAGCGCTGTGATGTGGCTGCAGTCGACGATGAGTTCGGTACAGGTGCAACTCGCACAGCTATTCGGGACGCGAGCGCTTCTCGGGACGCAAGGATTGGCCCATCTCATGTTGGGGGGCTCGGTCGTCCTGTACGTCATCGCGGGACGGTTCGAGGACGACCGGCGGCGGGACCGGGATCGGGGCCGCGAGACCGGGACGAGTTCGCACAAGTTGATGGCGGTGCTGACGCTGGTCGTCGTCGCGGGTGTGACGGCTGCGATGATCGTTCCCGCGGGATCACAGGAGTTCGGAATCGTCAGCGCGGAGTTCGAGAGCGATTCGCCGACCGTCATCGAGCAGGGGACGACCGAGTCGTTCAACTACTCGGTCCGGAACACCGGTATCATTTCGACGGTCGTCTTCCTCGAACCGACCGGTGAACGGATCGATACCGAACCACGTCAACTCCAACTCGACAGCAGGTCTGCCGAGAACGCGACAGTCACTATCTCCGCACCGGAGGAAACCGGCGCGTATCGCGCGTTCGTCCAGCAGTACCGCTATCTCAGGATTCTCCCGACGCCAGTGATCGAACAGCTCTATCGCCTGCATCCGTGGCTTCCGATCGTCGTCATCAACGCCGTCGTTGCAGTGCCATTCTATCTCGTCGGGCTCTGGCTGCTCGGCGGGAGACGGCTCAAAGACCGATCCCGGTCACGGAGATCGTGGTGGTCGTGATCATGAATGCCAACAGTACTTTACACCATAACCGAGATGAGATAACGCATGAGTAAGTGGTTGGGACAGCTACGGCTGTTCGTCGACGATAACGCGGCAGCGTTCGCTATCGTCCTCGCGGTACTCGTTCTCGCGGGTGGGTTCGTGACGTATACGACTCACGTCAGTCCCGGAACCGAGATCGAACAGCGAGAGACGGCCACCTGGAGTTCGACCGCGAGCTATACCCACCAGGCAACGGTTCAGGAGGAGTCGCCCGTCTTCGCCGAGGGCGAAACGCTTACCGACCGATCGGTCTATCTGCAATCGATCGCCCCCGAACTGAACGGCTCGTTTCGGTACAGCTATCGGGCCTCTGCGGGTGGCTCACTCTCGGCGAACGCGACAGTCTCGCTCGTGACGCGCTCGGTCAGTGAGGAGACGGAATTCTGGCGTGAGGAACGCGAACTGGCGACGGCCGCCGAGCAGTCACTCGGGCCGAACGAGCAGTTGACCGTGCCGTTTTCGATCAATATCACCGACCAGCAGCGCCGGGTTGAGACGATCGAATCCCAATTAGGCGGCACACCGGGCACGGCAGCGTTCACTGTCCGGACGACGCTCACCCTCACCGGCCAGCGAAACGGCGAACCGGTCGAACAGACGAGAAACCATACGTTTTCGATCGACAGTGATGGCCAGACCTACAGCGTCACGGATGACACGGCCGACGCGGACGGCGGCGAACAGACAGAGCGCGAGCGAGTGACCGCGAGTTACGGGCCGCTCCGCTCCGTTGGCGGCCCGATCCTCGCCGTGTTCTCGCTGGTTGCCCTCGGCGGTCTCGCCGTGCTGTGGGCGACCGACTCGCTGGCGCTGTCTGAGCCCGAACGCGACTGGCTGGCCTTTCAGTCCGATCTCGACACCTTCGAGGAGTGGGTTAGCCGGGGAACGGTTCCGGATGACGGCGGAACTGCGGGACCCATCGAAATCGACTCGCTGGAGGGGCTGGTCGATGTCGCTATCGACAGCAACCGCCGGGTCGTCTTCGACGAATCTCGGAATCAGTTCGTGGTCGTGCTCGAAGAGACCCGTTATCGATACGAACCACCGAATCCGCCAGGTGACGATCCCCTCGCAGTCTCGGGAACGTCGGTGGATCCGCCGGCCGAAGGTGATGCGGATCAGACCGACGACAGCGACGAGGCGTCGTAGTCGGTTATTCTTCCCAGTAGAACCGTGGGGCGAGCGTGAGGTAGGCGAGCGCAGCGATCAGCAAGGCTCGCGGAAAGACCCGCTGGAGTGACGTCGGTGCGACGATCGCGCCCATCTGGACGACCCCCATCGCGAGCGCGTCGCGAGCGGCAAGTTTCGGGTACGGAACCGGCGCGACCATCAGCACCGAGAGGACGACCGTCGCGGCCAGAAGCGCTGGCACCATTGTCAGGCCGGCGAGATAGGCCGCCGCGAGGATCGAGGACGCCAGCGTGTTCTGGATGCCGGGCCTATTTTCGTCTTCGTCTACGTAGACCGTATAGAGGACGGTCCGGACCAGCGAGAAGACGACAAACAGCGCTGCGACGCCGGCCGCGGCAGCGAAATACAGTGGCTCGTCGCCGAGTGGGCCCCACACGTCGTTGGCAGCGACGAAGACGAAGAGCGCAGGGGCAGTGCCGAAGGAGACGATGTCGGCCATCGAATCGAGGTAGGGGCCGACAGCAGTCCCGCCGCGGGTCCGGGCGATGATGCCGTCGAGTCCGTCGGCGACCGCCGCCAGCAAAATCAGCTGTGCGATCAGTTGGACTTCCCCAAGGACAGCGACCGTCATGGCAACCACGCCGACCGCTGCGTTCGCGAGTGTCATCACGTCAGCCAACCCGAGTCGGTCGGCCACCCGAAGGGACATACCCACACCGTCGGTCAGGGTGTACAAGAAGGACGCGATTCCACCGCCCGACCCCCCGAGATAATATGCTCGCCGCTCGACGATCCACTATGATCACGAATCGGGACGCGCTCGTCCGCTCGCCCGCCCACGACGACGCCTGCCGCGCACTCGCTGCCGGGATCGGGGCGGCTCACCCCGGCCGTGTGATCGAGGAAGCCGTCACTCTCGAAGACGACACGCTCCGTATCGGAGACCGTACGTACGATCTCCGCGACTACGAGCAGATTCTCGTCCTCGGCGGTGGCAACGCGGCGGGAACCGCCGCGGAAGCGCTCGAAGCGGTGCTGGGTGACCGACTCGACGGCGGACTCGTCGTCACTGACGACCCGGCCGAGACCGACCGGATCGAGGTCGTCGAGGGGACTCATCCGCTCCCCTCGGAGACCAACGTCGAAGGAACCGAACGACTGCGGGACCGCGCACGCGGTGTGGGGGCGGAAACGCTCGCGCTGGTCGTCGTCACCGGCGGCGGGAGCGCGCTGCTGGCCCACCCGACCGAGGGCGTCGATCTGGGCGCGTACCGCGAACTCACGGACGCGCTCATCACCTCCGGAGCGACGATTGACGAGATCAACGCGGTCCGCAAACATCTCTCGGGAATCAAGGGCGGCCGACTCGCGGCCGAACTCGCGCCGGCGACGACGGTCGGACTCCTCTTTAGCGACGTGGTCGGCAACCGCGAGGACGTGATCGCCAGCGGGCCGATCACCCCCGACGAGACGACATACACCGATGCCCACGGGGTGATCGACCGCTATGATCTCGATCCCTCTGAGGCGATCGAGAACGTCCTCGAAGAAGGCGAACGCGGCGAGCGAGCGGAGACGCCGGGTCCCGACGATTCCGTCTTCGAACGCGTCGAGACGCACATCCTCGCGGACAACCAGACCGCCCTCGACGCCGCCGCCGCGTCGCTGCGCGAGGACGGCTATCAGGCCGTGATCCTCGCGGCCGACATCGAGGGCGAAGCACAGGACGTTGGCGGAGTCAATGCCGCGATTGCGAATCGATGCGGGTCGGAGGGCGAACCGTTCGAGCCACCGGTCGCGCTGCTCTCCGGTGGTGAACTGACAGTGACCGTCGAGGGCGACGGTGCGGGCGGCCCGAACCAGGAGTTCGCGCTCGCTGCCGCACTCGATCTGGAAGGGGGAGTGGTCGCCGCCGTCGACACGGACGGGATCGACGGATCGACCGACGTGGCGGGTGCGATTCTCGATCCCGAAGTGATCGAGAACGAACGAGACGCGCTGGCCGCCCTCGACGCGAACGATGTCTATCCGTATCTGGACGAACTCGGCGCGCTCGTCGAGACGGGTCAGACCGGAACGAACGTCAACGACCTGCGACTCCTGCTCGTGGGCGGCCCGGAGTGACCCGCTGGATTCGCTCCGGACGGCGAGGGGAATGCAGTCGATTTTTACCCGCCGGTCGTCAACGGTGAGCTATGAGCTTCGAGAAAGGAGACGAGGTCATTCTCCACGACGAGCACAGCGAGTACGACGGCGAGACCGGCGAGATAACCCGCGTCTCGGAGACGATGTTCGGCGACGAGAACTACACGATCAGCTTCGAAGAGGGCCAGGAAGCCGGTATCCCCGAAGACAACCTCGAAGCGGCCGAGTAAGTAGCGATGTCTTCGATCCCGCTCCACTACATCGATCTCAGGGCCTTCTGTTACGTGACGGAAGACGACAAGCGGGTCGAAGACGCCCTGCGACTGTTTTTGCCCGAGGAGTTCGAACTGCAGCGCGCCGAATCGGAAGGACACTACGGCGACCGGATTCTCGTCCTCTCGGCACGGGTCGAGAGCGCGAGCGGGATGCGTAGCGTACTCGACGCACTCGGTGATCTGGCCGATGAGGACTTCTCACGGGTCGTCGACCAACTCGACGACCGAGTCAACGAGAACTGTGCCTTCTTCCTCACCCTCGATAAACAGGCGGCGTTCAACGGTGCGGTCGAACTCGGCGACGGGATCACCCTCCGGGGCAAGGTCGAGGCCTACCCCGCGAAGAAGGAGTCTGCTATCGAGAACGTCGAAGAACTGCTTTCCGAGTTGTGATGTACGAGGCCGTCCACGCACACTCGGACGGACGGAGCACCGTCGCCCGGCTCGCCCTGACCGCCAGCGAGTACGGCTTCGACGGACTGGTCGTCCGTAACCACGGCGACGAACCGGCCTCCTACAGCCCCGACGATATCGCCGACACCTACGATATCGATATCGTCCCGGGGGTAGAGATCCGTGCGGCCGATCCCTCACAGGCCAGCGGGTTCGTCGGGTCACACCGCGATCACCAGCGGATCGTCGCCGTCCACGGCGGCACGCCGGCGATCAACCGCTTCGCGGTCGAACAACCGCAGGTCGACGTGCTCGCACATCCGATGGTCGGGGAGGGTGATTTCAATCACGTCCTCGCCAAAGCCGCGGCTCGAAACGCCGTGCGGATCGAGTTCAACCTCGGCGGCGTGCTCCGGAAGTCAGGCGGCACCCGAGTCAGACGGCTCCGCGAGTTACGGAAACTCCGCGAGATCGTCACCGAGTACGACGCGCCGTACGTCGTCAGCGCCGATCCACACTCACATCTTCAGCTTCGCGCGCCGCGGGAACTGCGTGCGGTCGGCGAAGCCGTCGGCTTCGATGCCGAGGCGATCGACGACGGCCTCGCCGAGTGGGCTCGACTCGCCGAGCGAAACCGCGACCGCCAATCCGAGTCGTACGTCGAGCCGGGCGTTCGGCGAGTCGACGACGGCGAATAATTTTCGTTATCGCGGCCGCGCGCACCGGGCACATCGGAGCAGAATACTTTAGCCCGGGCGCGCACAACCGAGTGACAGAACAGATGGATCGCGGTGACGCCGAGAACTTTAGCCGGATGGGAACACTCGGAATCGAGGAGGAGTTTTTCGTCGTCGACGAGGCGGGTCGGCCGACCGCCGGGACCGACGAACTCGTCTACGAATCGACGCCGCCGGAGATTCTCGACGGCCGACTCGACCACGAACTGTTCAAGTTCGTCATCGAGACACAGACGCCGCTGATCGAGGAACCCGGCGACGCCGAGGAGAACTTGCTCGCCGTCCGGGACGCGTTGATCGACCACGCCCACAACGAGGGCTTTCAGATCGCCGCCGCAGGACTGCACCCACTGGCACGCTGGCGCGAACTCGAACACGCCGAGAAGCCACGCTACAAATCCCAGCTCGACCGAATCCAGTACCCACAGCACCGGAACACAACCGCCGGCTTACACGTTCACGTTGGCGTCGACGACGCCGACAAGGCGGTCTGGGTGGCGAACGAGATCCGCTGGTATCTCCCGCCGCTGCTTGCACTGTCGGCGAACTCGCCGTACTGGAACGGCTTCGACACGGGATTGCACTCTGCCCGGGCGAAGATTTTCGAGGGGTTGCCCAACACCGGCATGCCGACGACGTTCGATTCCTACGAGGAGTTCGACCGCTTCGAGCGGCGCATGCTCGAAAGCGGATCGATCGACGACCGGGGCGAACTCTGGTACGACGTGCGACCACACTCCGAACACGGCACCGTCGAGGTGCGGACGCCGGACGGCCAGCACGACCCACAGAAAGTGCTCGCCTTCGTCGAGTACATCCGCGCGCTCGTGGTCGATCTCTGCGAGCGCTACGAGGACGGCGAGACGGGGTATCGACATCGCCGAGAGATCCTCGACGAGAACAAGTGGCGTGCGATCCGCCACGGCCACGGAGCCTCCTTCATCGAGCAGGACGGCGAGGGGACCATCTCCCTCGGGGAGTTCGTCGAGACCGAATCTGACCGCCTCGGTGTGACGGGCCTCCGAGAGATTTACGAGGCCGAAAGTGGCGCGAGTCGACAGCGCCGACTCCGCGAGGAAAAAGGGGCTGACGCGCTCTGTGGGGCGCTGTTGCTGCAGGGCAGTCAGTAGTTAATTTTCCGGCTCACTCAGGCCGACGCCTCTCGTTCGCGGGAGTCGTGAATGCGGTCCAGTGCCGTCCCGGCGTGGGAGACCAGCAGTTCGAGTAGTTGGAGGTCCTCGTCGCCGAAGCCATTGGATCCGGCCGCTGGCGCGAGCAGGACGATGCCATTGTCTTCGTGAGCAGTGACGAGCATCGAGAGCAATCTGTCGGAGTCGATCGCGGCATCCTCGCGGACGACCGCGTTCGTCTGCTCTTGATTCATCGCTTCCTGTGCAACGTCGACCAACGCCGCGTTCTCTACGCCGACGATCGTACTGTCGATGACGGTTCCGTCGTCGGATTCGACTGCAACGAGTGCCGTCTCGGTCAGACCCAACAGCGTCTGAATCGCCTCGATACAGAGCGCGCTCACTTCGTCGACCGAGCGGGCGCGGTTCAGTTCGCGGCCGTAGTTGTTGATATCGGCGGCTTTGCCGGCGAACGCCTCGATCCGATCGCGTTCGGCTTCGAGTTCGCGCTGGCGAAGCCGGCTCTGCGCGTCGTAGATGCCGACCAGCACACCGACGACGGCACCGACTGTCACGAGATTCATTGTGACGTACTGTCCCTGTGCGAGCGTATCGAGGGTAACCTGCTGGCTGAACAGAATCAGCGCCGCAATCGAGGCGAACATTACCGTACTTCCGACGCCCCAGGCGAGAATTCGGTTCAGATCCGGCTCGAATCCTGCCTGCTCGGTCAGCCAGTAGCCGACGTAGACCAGACTCAGGCCGATCAGCACGAACGGCACCGTCTCGAAAGCGAACACGATCACCAGATCCGACTCTGACAGGCCAGTCAACTCTGACAGCTGTTGACCGCCCTGCACGAGCTGAATCGCCCCGAGAAGGAGGCCAGCGGCTGCGATACCCCACCCGTAGGCGTCACGACGCTCCATTGGTAGTATAAGATTACCCCCCGATATTCAAACTATTCTACGCTCGCTGGTAGGTTCACTCGATATCTGGCGCGGGAACGCCCTCGTCGTCACCGCCGTCGAGGTCGTACTCCTCGCGGAGTTTCCGAATCCGGTCGCGGATGTCCGCCGCGAGTTCGAATTCGAGATTGTCGGCGGCCTCCTGCATCCGCTGTTCGAGTTCTTCGATTGCGCGAGCGGCTTCGTCGGCATCGGCCGGTTCCATCGATGCTGCACCCTCGGTTTCGGTCTTGCTACCGGGGAGGTTCGTCTCGCCGATTTCCTTGTCGATGGTCGTCGGTTCGTGGCCGTGTTCCTCGTTGAACTCCCGCTGGATTCGACGGCGGCGCTTGGTCTCCTCGATTGCCGACTCCATCGCGGAACTCGGCTCGTCGGCGTAGAGGACGACTTTCCCGTTGACGTTTCGGGCGGCCCGGCCCATCGTCTGGACGAGCATCGTCTCCGAACGCAGGAATCCTTCCTGATCGGCGTCGAGAATGCCGACGAGAGACACTTCCGGGATGTCCAATCCTTCACGGAGGAGATTGATACCGACGATGGCGTCGATTTCTCCGAGTCGGAGGCTGCGGATCAGTTCGTGTCGCTCCAAGGTATCGGTCTCGTCGTGCATGTACTCCACGTCGATGCCGGCCTCGGTGAGATACTCGGTGAGGTCCTCGGCCATGCGCTTGGTGAGCGTCGTCACGAGCGCGCGCTCGTCGTCGGGCAGGTTCTCCAGTCGTTCGATGACATCCGAGACTTGGCCCTCCACGTCGGCGACCTCGATCTGTGGATCGACGAGGTAGGTCGGACGGACGATCTGTTCGACGATCTGGTCGGATTCCTCGCGCTCGTAATCGCCCGGTGTCGCGGAGACGTACAGCGTCTTGTCGGTCTTCTCCTCGAACTCGTCGAAGGTGAGCGGGCGGTTATCGAAGGCGGTCGGCAGTCGGAAGCCGTTCTCGACGAGCGACTCCTTGCGCGATTTGTCACCCTCGAACTGCCCGCGGATCTGCGGGATTGTCTGGTGGGACTCGTCGACTACAGTCAGGAAATCGTCGGGGAAGTAATCGAGCAGCGTGAAGGGTGCCTCGCCGGTTTCCCGATCCGAGAGATGCACCGAGTAGTTCTCGATACCCGAGCAGTAGCCGGTCTCTTTGAGCATCTCTAGATCGAAGGTCGTCCGCTCTTCGATGCGCTGGGCGGCGACCAGGTCACCCGTGCGCTCGAAGTAGCTGACACGCTCTTCGAGCAGGTCTTCGATTTCTTTGATCGCGCGTTCGAGTCGCTGTTCGGGAATCGAGTAGTGCTCTGCGGGGTGGATCAGCGTCGCGGGTTCCTCGCTCACGATCTCTCCTTCCAGGGGATCGACCTTCCGCAGGCGGTCGATCTCGTCGCCCCAGAGTTCGACTCGCACGGCGTGGCGGCCATACATCGGGTAGATCTCGACGGTGTCTCCTCGGACGCGGAAGGTGCCTTGCGTGAAATCCACGTCGTTGCGCTCGTAGTTCAGATCGACGAGTCGGCCCAGTAGTTCCTCGCGGTCGATCCGTTGGTCCTGTTCGAGTCGCAGCGCCATGTCGACGTAGTTTTGCGGGTCACCAAGTCCGTAAATCGCGGAGACGGAGGCGACGACGATCACGTCGTCCCGCGTAAGGAGCGAGCGGGTCGCGGAGTGGCGCAGGCGGTCGATTTCGTCGTTGATTGAGGCGTCTTTCTCGATGTATTTGTCGGTCTGTTCGACGTAGGCCTCGGGCTGGTAGTAGTCGTAGTAGGAGACGAAATACTCGACAGCGTTGTCGGGAAACAGCTCGCGGAACTCTTCGTACAGTTGCGCTGCGAGGGTCTTGTTGTGGGCGATGACCAGCGTCGGCTTCTGGACCTCTTCGAGCACCCACGAGACGGTGTTGGTCTTTCCCGATCCGGTGACTCCCAACAGCGTCTGTTTGTCCATGCCCTGCTCGAAGCCGGAGACGAGTTGTTCGATGGCTTCGGGCTGATCGCCGGCCGGCTCAAACGGTGCGTCGACGCGGAATCGACTTTCGGCCTCGGGTCGGTCGGGCGACAGTGGACCCCCTGTATCAGACATCAATATATAGTACGTCCCGACGCACTTCACGGATGCGCTTTCGGGGTGGCTACTGGAGACCGAACCGCCGAACCGTGAGTCGGAACGATGTGGTTCTGATCGTTTCTCTGATCAACTCTGTCTCTCTTGCACTCGCTCAGCAGAAGTGGACGATGTAACGCAACAAATCACGATCTGTCTGGATGTTGGTTGGAATGGCATGCAAAATAGAGAGCTTGTATTCAGCACAGAGGTACCCTTCAGGAACCCGAGTTGACACCAGGAGTACCACGGTGCCACACGGACAATCAGTTCACGCTCTTCGACAGCTCAGCCCCCGTCTTGAATTTCACCTCATCCGACGCACTCGCAGCGTTTACCAAGTGTAACACTGGCGCATCTGCCGCCACGTGCGTCAGGGCCACCCGACTACCACTGCCTCCTCCAGACCGGGACCGAATAAAGTCATTCACCACAGGGCTCTCAGGATCAAACGAGTCCGCCGAAAACACTCCCGCCTTGACCAACTCATCGACCGTTCCCGAGTCCATTTGCGCCCCCCGACGAGCACGCTCACTCAGCCCTGCTCGTGCCACTAAGTCACTGAGCCCATCTCCATCAGCGTCAGCAGAGTAATCGAAACAGCACTCAATACCAACCACCTGCGCAGCCCGAGCCATCGACAACACTGTCGTCGAATTTTCGTACAACGCAGCATCATCGATAATCCACCCACCCGAGTACATGAGCTGTCCGTCGCTTCGCCCTCGACCCACGTACATGAGGGCTGGAACCGGCTCCGGACAACCCGGTGGCTGAACCATCACCTGCGCTACTGTCAGGTTGAGCAACCGACCCTGCTGAGTAATTTCCACAGGTACGTCATCCATTTTCTTTGCCCACGCATCCAACCCCTCCGGCTCGAACGGCTCACCCTTGACCGGACACACCACAACAGATGCACCAGCTTCAGCAGATGGTGGAGAGTTCGTTATAACAACGTGACCGTCAGCAGTGCGCTCAGCCACGAGCCCACCGCCCGTCGCCACAGGCCCCGTCATCTCCGCAACGAAGTGGGGCGTTGCCCCGCACACCGCACCCGGGGACACAGTGGAATCGACATCGTCACAATCACCGCTCTCATCCGGGCCAGCATACTCCGAATGCCCCCACGAGTACACCTTACCCTCACCATCGGACCGACCCGTCAGGTAGGCGAAGAGCCGCTCCGGCGTCACCGCGTCCTCGATACTGCCGTTCCCACCCGGAACCTCAGCATCAGGCAAACACACCGAGAACCGTTCCGCAACAACAGGCTTCTGTTCAAGATATCTGAAAAGCTCCGCCTGCTCTCCCGGACTGAACAACCCCGATGAGTCAAACTCGACTGGTGGAAGCAAGTAATCTCCGACGAGGATATCGTTCCCGTCACCACCACTATCAAGACCGAATGCCTCCCACTCGCCGTCCTGAGCGTGCTCTTGTGCTCGGACAACGTCTGCCTCCCTATCTACGACGTTCGCCAGTGCCGCGACACAGGACTCGTCTGAACACCGCTCCAGCACTGCCCGCATCTCGGCCAGCACTGCTTCCATATCACCTAACGCCTCAGTAATCTCTTTCTCCGTCTCCGGATTCCGCCCTGTCCGCGCACTCCGCTTCGAAATTGCTGCCGCAGCCGCAGTCGTCGCCCCTTCGAGCTGCGCGTCAAGCCGCGAGACACGCCGGAACGTCTCATCGTCTTCGTCGATATCGTCGTCGATGATATCACTGGGTCCCGCGATACTCCGATTACTTCGGGGCGAGTTGTAGTCCTCACCGCGAACGTCGTCGTCAACACCATCGGAATCGGCATCTCCATCCCCGTCATGAGCCCGGATTGTTGATTTGTTACTCCGAGAGTTGTTGTAGTTCGCCGCGGTGAGCCCGGTTGAGGTGACCCACCCTTCCAACTCCACTCGCCCAGCAAGCGTCGGTGTCAACCGAGCGACGTGCGGTTCGGCAAAGAGTTCGCCTTCGAGCGTAACCGTGACTTCCGTTTCATCGTCATTCCAATCCACACCTGCGAACACCGCTGCAGGCGACGACTCCGTGTTCGTGACTGACGACGAATCTCGACCCATACAGCCACTTAGCGCGCCGATTGCAACGGCGCCGCTCGCTGCGAGGAGCGCTCGTCGAGTCGTGGTGGCACGTCGCATATCATCTGCGCGACTCTCTTGTCTTTGTGAATTCATGATCATATAAAATAGGTTATAATTTATAATAAGTATTCCTATATTCACAACATTCGTATGAATTAGCGTCTGGCAAGTTCGCGCCTTGTATTCAGCACGGGCCTCAGAAGATATTCGAGATGTGTGAGTTTCCGCAGCAGTCAACATACGGCCCTACTGATCAAGGAGGCTTTGGTGAACTACCCACGTATCGCGTGGCCAGACTCACGGGAACATCTGACACCTACTTTTTTGTTAGTATCCGCCGCAGGTGAGGTATGTCATCCGACGACACACCTGCGACCGCGATGTACCGACAGCGAGCGGATGCACTCAGCCGTGAAGCGGGCAGCGGGCCGGGGCTGCTCTGTGCCCACGGCACGCTGATGGATCGCACCATGTTCGATCCGCAGATCGAGGGGCTTTCCGACCAATACCGCGTCGCCGCCTACAACCTCCGGGCACGAACCGAGCGGGCCTACGAACCCTACGATCTCCACGATCTCGTCGAGGACTGCCGAGCGACTATCGACTCGCTGGGGATGGACAAACCGGTCGTCGCGGGGATGTCGATGGGGGGGTTCATGGCCATTCGACTCGCGATGGAGTATCCCGACGAAATCTCGGGGATCGTGCTGATCGACTCCACCTCGCGGCCGCATCCCGACGACGACATCGAACTGTACCAGGGAATGATCGACCGAGTTCGGGACGACGATGTCATGCCCGAGACGATGGCCGAAACAGTCACACACTTCCTGTTCGGAGAGACGACCCGCGAAGAGAACACGGACCTCGTCGAGTCGTGGATGAATCGCTGGCAGACCTACCCCGGCGAAGCGGTCTACCAGGAGGTCAGTTCGTGGCTCGAACGGCCCGACGTGACCGACCAACTCGATGATCTCGACGTACCGACGCTTCTCGTCCACGGCGAGGAAGACGAGTCGATCCCCTTCGAGCGCGCTGAACCGACCGTCGAGGCCCTCGACGCCGAGCAGGCGCTGATCCCCGAGGCCGGTCACTCCTCGAATATCGAACAGCCCGAAGCCGTCAACGACGCGATTCGAGAGTTCCTCGGCGACGTGTACTGAGGGGACTACTGTCGGCGACAAACGCGAAACTCTTACTCGTCGACGCCGTACGATCGGTAGACATGGCCATCGATCTGACCCGACGGCGACTGCTTCGGTGTGCCGGCGCGGGGACGCTTGTCGGGCTTGCGGGCTGTACTGGGGACGTGACAGAGGGCGAGCCACGGGCCAGCGCAGTCTACGTGGAACCAGCCGATCTCGACGCCCCGGTCGAAGGGACGATCGAGGCGACTGTGATGGTCCACAACGTCGGCATCTCGGCCGACATCGAAATCACTGTCGAGGCAGTGAATCTCGATGCGGACCCGGACGAACCAGAAGAGGCGATTACGGAGTCTGTTTCGTTCGTCGAATCGTTCGATCGAGACGAACAGCGCACGGTGACGACAGAAATCGAGCCGGGACCACTCGCGGATGGCCTGCTCGCGCAGGCGGGACCAGCCGATTAGAGGCCGGGGACGTTCTCTTCGGCTTCGAGTAGTTCGTGGTACCGGTTCCGGATTGTCACTTCTGAGATATTCGCGACTTCGCTGACCTCGCTCTGTGTGACCTTCTCGTTGGTCAAAAGCGAGGAGGCGTACACTGCGGCGGCGGCCAGTCCGACCGGGGACTTGCCGGAGTGGACGCCCTGTTCTTTCGCGTTCTGGAGGAGCTGTCGAGCGCGGCGCTCGACTTCCTCGGAGAGTTCGAGATCAGAGACGAACCGGGGGACGTAGCTCTCGGGATCGGCTGGCTTGATCTCCAGGCTCAGTTCCCGTACGACGTAGCGGTACGTCCGGGCGATTTCGTCTTTGTCGACTCGTGATACTGTCGTGAGTTCGTCGAGCGACCGCGGGGTGCCTGCCTTCCGGGCGGCAGCGTACAGCGAAGCCGTCGCGACACCCTCGATAGAGCGTCCTGGTAGGAGATCCTCTTCGAGTGCTCGCCGGTAGATCACACTGGCAGTCTCCCGGACGTTCTCTGGGAGTCCGAGTGCAGATGCCATTCGGTCGATTTCGCCGAGCGCTTGCTTGAGATTGCGCTCTTTGGAGTCACGCGTTCGGAACCGTTCGTTCCAGGTTCGCAGCCGTTGCATCTTCTCACGCTGACGGCTCGAGAGGGCGTTGCCGTATGCGTCTTTGTCCTGCCAGCCGATGTTCGTCGACAGCCCCTTGTCGTGCATCATATTCGTCGTCGGGGCACCGACGCGGGATTTTTCGTCTTTCTCCTTGGAGTCGAACGCTCGCCACTCTGGCCCGGGGTCGATCTCGTCTTCTTCGACGACCAGTCCACAGTCCTCGCAGACCGTCTCGCCGTGTTCTGCATCCGATGCGAGGTTGCCACCACACTCCGGACAGACGAGCGTTTCCTCGTCTGTCTCCTGTTCTTCAGTTTCTTCGCTCTCGCTT
Source organism: Halovenus anhuiensis (assembly GCF_037080055.1). NCBI lineage: Archaea > Methanobacteriati > Methanobacteriota > Halobacteria > Halobacteriales > Haloarculaceae > Halovenus > Halovenus anhuiensis. The sequence goes on along the minus strand of NZ_JBAOJI010000001.1, from coordinate 1,054,366 downwards.
TCGCGCGCGTAGCGCCTTGTTGTCGTGTCAGTCATGTTGGTCTCTGCTGGTGAAGGGGATTTCACGGAAAACGTCCAGCGGTATCCAGCGGTACATTTATGTTGGTGGCCAAGCAACTTAAACCCTTCCCCCAAATGCCGGCCCTGTACACGGCCGTTACCGTCCGCCGACGCGGGCATTCGAAACGCTTAGTGGCCGGAGAGCACTGCCGGTATCTATGAGCGATTCTGCCGTCGATCCCGACGAGGTCGAACATATCGCCGACCTCGCTCGTGTCGAACTCGGAGACGAGGAACGCGAGCGCTTCGCCGAGCAGTTCGGCGAGATTCTTGCCGCCTTCGAGGCGCTCGATGAAGTCCCCGAGACCGAAAGCGAGCCCGAACTGACCAACGTGATGCGGGCCGACGAGGTCCGGGAGAGTCTCGACCAGGCCGAGGCCCTTCGCAACGCCGAGGAAACTGAAGACGGCCGATTCAAAGGTCCACGGGTCTCCTGAGCATGGCCGAGAACATCTACATCACCGAGACGGAAATCGAGGGCGACGAGGAGGGCCCACTCGCCGGCAAGACTGTCGCTGTCAAGGATAATATCTCCACGGAAGGCGTCAGAACCACGTGTGGCTCCGCGATGCTCGACGACTACGTCCCACCCTACGACGGCACCGTCGTCGAGCGCCTGAAAGCCGCCGGTGCGACCATCCCCGGCAAGACGAACATGGACGAGTTCGGGATGGGAACGACGACGGAAACCTCTGCGTTCGGGTCGACTGACAACCCCGCTGCGCCGGGCTACGTCCCCGGTGGCTCCTCCGGTGGCTCCGCGGCCGCCGTCGCCGCCGGTGAGGCCGACCTGGCGCTCGGCACCGACACTGGCGGATCGGTCCGCTGTCCGGCCGCGTTCTGTGATGTCGTCGGCATCAAGCCGACCTACGGACTGGTCTCCCGCTATGGGTTGATCGCCTACGCCAACAGCCTCGAACAGATCGGTCCGCTCGCGCCGAGTGTCGAGGAGGCGGCGGAACTGCTCGAAGTGATCGCCGGCCCCGACGAACGGGATGGGACGACTCGGGATGCCCGCGAGCACGGCAGCGACTACGAGTACGCCGCGGCCGCCGACGGCGACGTCGAGGGTCTCGAAATCGGCGTGCCGACGGAACTGCTCGACGGGGCCGACGAACGCGTCGTCGACCAGTTCTGGAGCGCCATCGAGGACCTCGAAGCCCAAGGTGCGAGCTATCACGAGGTTAGTCTCCCGAGTCTCGAACACGCCGTCGAGGCCTACTACGTCATCGCCATGAGCGAGGCCTCGTCGAATCTCGCTCGCTTCGACGGCGTCCGCTACGGCACCTCCGGCGGCTACGACGGCAACTGGAACGAGACGTTCGCCACGGCCCGCGAGGAGGGCTTCGGCGAGGAGGTCAAACGTCGTATCCTACTCGGCACCTACGCGCTGTCGGCGGGCTATCACGACAAGTACTACAAGAAGGCCCAAGACGCTCGTGCCTGGATTCAGCAGGACTTCGACGAGGCCCTCTCGGAGGCCGATGTACTCGCGTCGCCGACGATGCCGATCACACCCTTCGAACTCGGCGAGAGTCTGGACGATCCGATGAAGATGTATCTCGCAGACGCGAACACGACGCCGGTCAACCTCGCGAACCTCCCCGCGATTTCCGTCCCGGTCGGCGATGACGACGGTCTGCCGGTCGGACTGCAGTTGGTCGGCCCCGCCTTCGGCGAGAAGCGACTCGTCCGTGCCGGCAGTGCGCTCGCCTGATACACCTCACCTGTTAGCTCCCGATTCTCGGCTCGGTTCCAACTCTGTTAGCTAGTCGGACGATATGGATTGGCTGCGTCTTCTCTCGTATGGCACGAACACAGCAACCTCCATTCGAGTACAGCTTCGAAGAACGCGAGAACGTCTTGATAATGGACCTCACAGACTGGTCTGGCGAGACAGAGGGAATGAACCAGTCTGAAGCCGACTGGCTCTCTCGGGCGAGCAAGTCACAGATTACGGCTGCAGTCACCGAATTCAGCGCAGATATGACCCTCGGCCGGGAGACGCAGAACCACCTCGCCAAGGAGTGGAGCGAGAACGGCCACGAGGCAGATATCGAAAAACTCGCGTTCGTCTCCGAGGGGCTCAAGGCACGCGCAGTCAGTGCAAATCTGGACGTGCCACAGGAAATCAAAACCTTCGGTTCGCTCGACGAAGCCGTCGAGTGGGCTCGCGAGTAAATCCAGCGCAGTCGACGTAACTACGAGCTACTTTTCCTGTCGGTCCGTCTCGTCCGAGTTGCTTCGACGCTCTGTCTGTTCTTCGGGTGACTTTTTCGGCTGGCCAGTCCCAGTACCCTGTCGTGACTCCCCTGCGGGCTGATCTGAGCGCTCTGGCTCTTCCACCGGATCGGCCTCAGTCGGCTCTCGGTTCGAGGGCTGCTGTCTCGCATCTCGTTGTTGTCCCGAGGGTGGCTGTTCCGGACCACGCTCTGTCGGTGGCTGTTCCGGGTCGCCCTCCGTCGGTGAGCGTTCCGGCTCCGGGGTATTGTTCCCGGGCTGTCCGCTCGGATCGTGGGGCGTCTCCGTCGACTGCTGGCGATTCGGGGGTGTTCCCTGCGGTTGCTGTCCGCCCTCGTGTTGATTCTGTGGCGGCTGCCGTCCCGGGGACCGTTGCTCGTTGGGCGGCTGTTCATTCGCTGGCGGCTGCCCTGAGGGCTGTTGTTGGCCGCCACGCTGTCGTGGCTGTCCCTGCGAGGGCTGGCCCTGATTCGGTCCGGCTCCCTGTGGTGGTTGCTGGCCAGGCGGGCGCTGCTGTCGGCGTGGCTCCTGTTGTGGCGGCTGTCCGCCTCGTGGTCCCTGGGGCTGCCCTGGCTGGTTCGCACCCGGTTGTGCCGGCGACGGCGCGTCGAGTTGCTGGGCACCGCTCGTCGACTCCGACTCGCTGTACGCCAGATAACACCCACCTAGCTGGAGGACGCCGCCGCAGATGGCGAGATAGACGCCGGGACCTGTGCTGGCGACGGCCGCAACGTCGGGTTTGATCCAGTCGCTGTACATCCATACCGGATCGACGAGATACACCGCACCCAGCCCAACTGCGGCCACGCCGCTGGCGGCCGCGAACGCGAGGACGATCTGACTCCACGGCTCAGTCACGACGAGAATAGTGGCAACGAGGCCGACGCCAGCGAGAACGACCCAGTCGACGCGGTCGATCCCAAGAATTTCCTCACTCGTGTGCTCCTCGTCGAAGGAGGCCAGTCCCTCGGCCTCCTCGCTTGGATCGGCGACCGGGATCGCCTCCGACGCGGCGATCCACGGAAGTAACCCGCTGACGAGGAGCAGTCCCACGCCGAGCGCGAAGACGAGTTCCGCCCGGCCGGGTGACTCCGCTGGGAGTACGGCGTTCATGTCAACTCTGTTTCTACCGTCTGTACTAAAACGTGAGGTTTGTCCCGACCGTCCCGGCGTGTCTGTTGATAACCCAAACAGTAACGGGTATGATGGTGGTATGTGTATACATGCGTGTCGAAGATATCATGTCGGAACCGGCGGTGACGGTCCCACGTGAGATGATGGTCCACGATGCGATCGAAGAGATGCTCCGCAATCGCGTCGGGAGTGTCGTGGTCGTCGCTGACGGCAACGCGGTGGGGATTATGACCCGTTCCGATGCCCTGCGGGCCGCGTACCACGCTGGCTGCGACCTGCGGGAGATTCCGGTTTCCCGGGCGATGTCCGAAGATCTACTCACGACGAAGCGAACGCGCACACTTCGGAGTGTGCTCCGGACGATGGAGAAACACAACATCAAGAAACTCCCTGTCGTCGATGGCTTCGAGCCAGTCGGCATCGTGACGATGAGCGATATCGCCCACCACCTGCCCGAGGAAGTGCAAGCGGCGACAGCAAAACTCGATCGGAGCGACGACTGGAACCAGTCAGCTACCCACCGCTGAAGCGGTGGGTTTGTCGGTGGACTCCCGTTCTACCGACACGTAACTGTCGGACGCCACTTCAGTAGCGTTCACGGTCATCACCCCCGACTTCAGGGCGTACTGACAGAACGCCCCTCCAGCGGGGGACTTCTGCCCTCGCTGGAGTTTGAGTGCGAGTTTTCGAGCAACATTCTTCGCGGCGTTGTAGTCGGCATTTACCGTGTAGGAACAGTCCAAGCACTCGAAGTGCTGCCCGTCACGATTTTCTTCCAGCGTCGTGCCACACGTCGAGCATTGCTGACTTGTGTACTGTGGCTCTACCGTTCTCACAATGATCCCGTATTCGTCAGCTTTGTAGGCCACCTGCTCTTGCAGTTCGCGGAACGCCCATTGCTGGAACTTCTTGCTGTTGCTGATGCGCTCTCGGATCTGCTCCAAGTCCTCGAACGCAATGTACGTACAGCCGTGGCGTTCGGCTTCCGCGACGAGTTCTTTCGAACACCGATGCAGGTAGTCCTTGCTCCAGCGCCCGAACCTGTCACCGATGCGGTGGTAGGTCAGGTGGGCGCTTCGCGTCCCGGTCTGTTGCAGACTGGCGCGCCGTTTCTCGAACTCGCGGCGCTGGTGGTTGAAGTAGTCGGCATTGCCGACGAACCTACCTGTCGAAGTTACGGCAATGTGGTCGTCAACGTTGCAGTCCACGCCAAGGACTCTCGAATCCTCGGCTTTCTCAGGAGTGCTCGCGTCTATCTCCCGTTCCATCGCCGCGTGTAGGTAGAACTCGTCAGTTTCAGAGTCGTAGTGGACGGTACTCGTGGAAAACGAGTAGTCCTCGTTCAACAGGTACTCGCCGTGTGGTGTGTCTTCGGGGTCGTCTGGGAGGTCGTACTCGCATTCGACTCTACCGTTGACCGTAGCGAGGCTTACCTTGTCGCGGTAGTACGTGGCGGCTCGCTTGTCGTAGACGATGCTGAACGTATTGTACTCGGGTTTGCTGGTATTCTCGCTGTCTGCAAGCCGGTTAACGCAGTTGCTAATGTCGTCGGTGGCGCGTTTGATTGCTTTCTGTACGAGGTTGGCATGTAGGTGGTCGGTTTCTTCGCGGAGGGCGTCGTAGATGGCGGCTTCGGCCTCCCTCTTGCTTGTTACACAGTCTTCATCGGGGTAGCGCCACGCCCAGTCTGCGGTGCGGTTGGCACAGTATTGGAATTTGGAGTTGGTGGCGTGGAGGTCACTCTTGCGGTCGTCGGGAATGTCGAGACGCACCCGAACCGTGCGAGCTACTTTCCACGCCATATTTCACAGCAACTGCTAATATTTATTAATGTTTTTGACTACTTGGGGGAGTCGGCCATGCTGGTATCGGTGGTTTGTTTTACGGAGCTTACGCGCTTCCTCCGCACGGCTGAAGCCGTGGGCTTCCGCGCTGTTACTGCTGTGACCCGCAACCTGGGTGGACCGACAGTATATTTGTCCTCGCTCCGCTAGGATTTCCCAGAATCGTCCATGTTCGAGGAACTGAGCCGGTTCCGAGGTGACCGCCCGTGACGGACGGAGCGACGTGTACGCTCTGTGATCTCCCTCTGTCTGCGACGGCGGTCGAAAACGACGCTGGCGAGCGCTTCTGTTGTCAGGGCTGTCGGAAGATCAAATCGACCCTCGACGAGCGCGAGGATCTCTCTGCCGACGCCGATCTTTCCGAAATCGATGCCGCCCTCGACGACGACGAGCGCGACGTTCCCGACGACTACGAGACGACCTTTCTCAGCGTCGACGGCATGCACTGTGCGACCTGCGAGACGTTCATCGAATCACAGGCGGCCGCACACGACAACGTCGCCGACGCCGATGCGAGTTACATCACCGACGCTGTCCGGGTCGATCACGATCCGGACGAGGTCGGCGAATCGGGCCTGCGGGAGTTGCTGAGCGGCCTCGGCTATCAGGCCTATAGCCGCGACGACCCCCTCGCCGAGCGTCGCGCCGAGGAGAATAATCTCATGCGACTGGTCGTCGGCGTCACCTTCGGAATGGCGATCATGATGACCTACGTCGCGCTGATCTATCCGCTGTACTTCGGCGGGCTGTGGTATCCCGACCGTCAGGCCGACTTTCTCGCGGAGATGCTCTCGGGGACCTCCGCCAGCTATCCCTTCCTCGTCATGGGGCTGCTGACTGGAATCGTCCTCGTCTACACGGGCGGGCCGATACTGAAAGGGGCCTACGTCAGTCTCGTCACGCGCCAGCCGAACATGGATCTGCTCATCGCTGTCGCGGCCACGAGCGCGTGGCTGTACAGCACCATTGCCATCTTCGTCGAGAGCGGAATCCCGAGTCTCTACTACGACGTGACGCTGACGGTCATTCTGGTCGTGACCGCCGGCGGCTACTACGAGAACCAGATCAAACAGAAGGCCAACGAACGCCTCGCCGGACTCACCGAAGCACAGGTCGAAGACGCGCACCGCTACGAATCCGACGGCTCGACAACGACGGTCGCTGTCGACGAACTCGCTCCCGGCGGGGAAATCCTCGTCAAGGAGGGCGAACGAGTCCCCGTCGATGGCGAGGTTGTCGAGGGAACAGGAACGGTCGACGAGGCAGTCGTCACGGGTGAGTCGTTGCCGGTCGGAAAGACGCCGAGTGACGAAGTCGTTGGCGGCGCACTGTTGCAGGACGGCTCATTGGTCGTCGAAGTCGGCGAGAGCGCGGGCAGCAGTATCGACCGGCTGACCGACATGGTCTGGGATCTGCAGAGCGCGAACCACGGCATCCAGCAACTCGCCGACCGGCTGGCGACGATTTTCGTCCCGCTCGTCCTGACGCTGGCCGCCACCGTGGGGGTCGTCTACTTCCTGCTCGGTGCCAGCCTCTCGACGACAATCCTCACTGCGCTGACGGTGATGATCGTCTCCTGTCCCTGCGCGCTCGGGCTGGCGACGCCGCTCGCTATCGCCTCCAGTGTCCGAGAAGCACTCGAACGGAGCATCGTTGTCTTCGACGAGACGATTTTCGAGCGACTGCAAGACGTGGATGTCGTCATCTTCGACAAGACGGGAACACTGACGACCGGCGACATGGAAGTGCTCGATACCGAGGGCCCGACCGATCTCTTCGAGCAGGCGGCACTGCTGGAAACTCACTCCTCGCACCCGGTCGCGGCAGCCATCGCCAGTCGGTTCGGCCCGACCGAAGCCGCCACGGACGGCGGCGTCGCCGAATCTCCCGGTCGCGAGGACAGCGAAGGCGGGCCCGACACGGCAGATCCGATGGACAGCCGCGTCACCGACTTCGAGAGCTACGCGACGGGCGTCGGCGGCACCGTCGACGGCACTGAACTGCTCGTCGGGACGGTCGGTCTCTTTGCCGAGCGAGGCTGGACCGTCTCGGAGGAGATCGAACGGCGCGCCGAAGAGGCCACGACCGCCGGAAACGCGCCGGTCGTCGTCGGCCGCGACGGCACGGCAGAAGGAATTGCAGTCGTCGGCGACCAGCCACGAGAGGACTGGGAAGAAGTGATCGAGATGCTCGACGAGCGCGGGGTCGAAGTCGCGGTGTTGACCGGCGACAGCGAGGAGGCCAGTGCGACGTTCGCCGCTCACCCCGGTGTCGACGACGTCTTTGCGGGCGTGCCGCCGGAGGCTAAAGCCGAGACGGTCCGGCGGTACGGCGCGGGCAAGCAGACTGTCATGGTCGGCGACGGAACCAACGACGCTCCGGCGTTGGCGACGGCCGATCTCGGTATCGCACTCGGGAGCGGGACGGCGCTGGCCGCAGACGCCGCCGACGTGGCCATCGTCGACGACTCGCTGTCCTCGCTGGAGACGGTGTTCGACCTCGCCGCGGCAGCGAACTCTCGGGTCAAACAGAACATCGGCTGGGCGTTCTGTTACAACGGTGTCGCGATTCCGCTGGCGATCACGGGACTGATCAATCCGCTGTTCGCGGCGATTGCGATGGCCTTTTCGAGTCTGCTCGTCGTCACGAACTCCTCGCGGTCGCTTCTCTGAGGCCGGAAGACAGATATTCGCCCCGATGATAGCAAGGGCTGAATGACCGATGGGATCGCCTTCCGCTGTTCTCAGTGTGACTGGGAGACCTCCAACGGCGGACGCCGATGCCCGACTCACGCTGACACAGGCCTCGAATTCTCCTACGACATCGAGACTGTCCGTGAGCGATTCGATCCCACGACGCGGACCCGACCCGATCTCTGGCGGTACGACCCTCTCCTTCCCGTCGAGAGTGAGCCAGTCTCGCTCGGTGAGGGGTGGACCGATCTCGTCGACGCGCCGACGATTGGCGATACGCTCGGCGTCGATCTCGGCCTGAAGCTCGAAGGCGCGAACCCGACGGGGGCCGCCAAGGACCGTGGGAGCACAGTCGTCGCGACACACGCCCGCGAGATGGACGCTGAGCGGATCGTCTGTGCCTCTACGGGCAACGCCGCGGCGTCGATTGCTGCCTACGCCGCTCGGGGAAATCTGGATTGCTCGCTGTTCGTCCCCGAACGCCTCCCCGAGGCAAAAGCAGTGCAGCCGCTCGTTTACGACGCCGACCTCGTCACTGTCCCCGGTGGCTATGCCGACGCCTACCAGCGGTGTCGCACACGCGCAACGGAGGGAGACGTTATCGACAGGAGTGCCGGCGCGAGTCCGTACACGCCGGCCGGCGCACAGACACTGGGATTCGAACTCGCCGAACAGGCACCCGCAGCGGACTGGATCGCCGTCTCGATGGGCAACGGCGGCACGCTCGCAGACCTCTGGCGGGGACTGGATTTGTTCACCCGGGCCGGCTATCTCACCGACCCACCCCGATTGCTCGGCGTGCAGGCCGCGGACTGTCCGATCATTCACGACCAACTGAGCGACGAGGCTCCGACCGCAACCACTGCGGGCGGAACGTGTGCGGACAGTATCGACGTTCACGAACCCCATCGAGCGGCGGGTGCGGCGCGGGCCATCGAGGAGAGTGGCGGCGCGACGATCACGATCGAAGACGATCTGATCCGGGCGACGCTCCGTCGATTGGGTGGAAACGAGGGTATCTTCGTCGAACCCGCGGGGGCCGCCGCCGTCGCCGGCGTCGAGACGGCCGTGGACCGCGGCATTGTCGACCACGGCGACCGCGTCGTCGCCGTTCTGACTGGGGACGGACTCAAGGATACGGCGACGGCGCTCGATGCGGTCGACTCCTAAGTTTGCTCACTCGTCGGGCAGTTCTTGTGAGAGCCGGAACCGGGCCGCCGTGATGACTGCACCGGTGAGCGCAACGAGCAGTTCCAGTCCCGAGCCAAACAGCGGGAACGTTCGCTCTGCAGTTTCTCCGTCGGGTGTCGTCCCGGGATCGACGCCGGTCGTTATCTCGGTCTCGGTACTCGTCCCGACCGTATCGAGCAGCAGAAAACCGCCCTCTCCGTCTCGGAAGGTCTGGACGAGGCCGTGCTGGTTCGACAGTTCCATCTCGCCTCGGAGGGTGTAGAACTGATCGTGCAGTGGCCAGAAGAGATTCGCCACGCCGTCGGTGAGATCGAGCAAGACGTGACCGAGGCCGTAACAGCAAATCGCGACCCACGCGACCCGGACGCCCCACGCACCCCAGCGTGATCTGAGCAGCGACTCCTCGCGGACGCGGACATCGACCCACCAGAGAATGCCCGCCAGCACTGGAATCGAGAGGTTGTGTAGCGACGTTCGGTGACCGGCCGAGGAGAGCAGCGCGATGAACGAATCGAGGTCCGGTATCGCCACGACGACGGCGAGAACGAGGAGCGCTCGTCTGTCGAATGCCTCACCGAGCAACGCGGCACCGATGAGGCCGGCGACCGCGACGTGAACGATCGTCGATGGCATCCCGTCGTATCTGGGTGACCGACGACCGTAATTTCTCGGGTCGTTCGAACCGACCTGTCGGTAGGATGACGCCACAAATTTAAGGGACCACCGCGCCACTCGAATATATGGACCGCAACAGCATGCCCCAAGAGATCACCACTCTCGTGGGCCGGGAAGTTTACACGAACAACGGCGTCTACCTCGGTGAAGTAGAGGATCTGCGTCTCGATCTCGACGCCCAGAGCGTCACCGGACTCGCGCTGCACGAACTCAACCGCGAACTGTTCCGGGAGGAGTCGGCCAGCGCGCGTGGCGTCATCATCCCCTACCGCTGGGTACAGGCCGTCGGCGACGTGATCATCGTCAACGACATCGCCGAACGCATCCAGCGCTCGAAAGGCGACGACGAGGAAGAAGAGGTCACCGCCTAAATTTTACTCCTTCGGGTTCGCCTCCGGCGAACCGCTCAGTCGCACAATTTAGTTCAAAACTCCCTGCTGGCTCACTTCGTTCGCCAGCAGTGAAACGGCAGCCGAGGGCTGCCGGATGCTCGACCGGTAAAAAATCCGCTTAGATTAACTCCCGTTACTCCCGTCGCTGGACTCGACGCCCATCGACTCGAACAGTTTCTTCGTAACTGCTTCTTCGGTCAGTTCCAGCAGTGTCTCGCGGTTGTCGTCGCTGACCTCGATACCGGTGAAAATCCCCAGCGGTATCTCGACGCTAGCCTCCGTCGAGTGACCCTTGCTCTCGCCGATTTCCTCGAAGGCTTCCTCCAGAATCCGCCCGATATCCATCCGGATATCCTTCGACCGGGCGGCGAGATAGATGCTGTCGTCGGCGATGGCGAACACCGCTGTCGTCGTGATTCCTTCGAGATTGAGGAGATGCTGGGCGGCCTGTGAGAGGGCGTCACGGTCCCGGACAAAGCCCGCGTTCGAGACGAGGTGAGATCCTTCGACCTCGCGGTTGCGGATCGCTTCGGCCAGCACGTCTAGCGTCTCGGCGGACATCGACGGCGATTCGACCTGTTCGAGCGTGTCGTGGTCGGCGAAGGGATAGAGATAGGCCGCGGCGGTCAGATCGGCCGGCGTCGTATCCCGCTTGAAATCGAGTGTCTCCGCGCGGATACCGTACAGAAGCGCTGTCGCGACCTCCTGCTCCAGGGTCAGATCGAGTTCCTGGATATATTTCGTCATGATCGTCGAGGTCGAGGAGACGTTCGGGCGAACGTCACTGAACGAGGCGTCGTGTTCGTGCTCCTGCTCGTAGTGGTCGACGATAATGTCGATCTGCTGGTCCTCGTCGGGTTCGCCACCTTTCGCGTGATCGACGATTGCGACGGTGTCGTACTCCGTCTCGTCGACTGTCCCTCCCGAGACGAGTTCGATCCCGAGGAGGTTGACGAACGCTCGGTTCTCCTGGTGGCCAATCTCGCCCTCGTAGATGATATCGGCCTTGACATCCCGACTCTCGGCGATTGCCTGGAGTGCGGCCGCGCTGGCGATTGAGTCGGGGTCGGGACTTCGGTGGATCCGGATCGCGAGTTTGCCATCGGTCTCGTCGATCACCTCGGCGAGTTTCCGGGTTTTGTACTCCAACTCGCCCGTTTCGAGTGCCCGGAGTGCGGAGTCGGCGATCACCGCGGAGGGGTTGATGACGACATCCGCGCCGGCCTCGGTGAGTGCGTCGCTCGATACTGGGTCAGATGCTCGCGCTACGATGAAGTGGTCGTCCTCGCGTGCCCGAATGTTCTCGATTGCTGCCGTATTCGCTTCGACATCGGAGGAGAGAATCAGAATTACATCGCGGTCGGCGACGACATCGGCGACTTCGACGTCTCGAATATCTGATTGGCGGGCATCGAGATCCTGATCTCGAAGCGCCTCGACACGACCCTCGTCTGCGTCGATAATGAGCACGTCTTTGCCCTCGTCGACGAGTTCCTCGGCGACAGCGTGCCCGACGCTTCCACAGCCCAAAATCGCATACGTCGACATCGACGTCATCGTGATACCGGTACCCATCAGTATGTGGGGCTTTCGAGCGGCAAGCTATATAATGTCCGGGTTCGGCAGATCGGTCCCCCTCGGCCAGTCCGCGTTTCAGACCGACCAGTCCAAGCGATCTGATTGGTGTGACGAATCTCGGGAGTCGGCTATTTGTTCGCTTACGAGACACGCGCCGGAACATGAAACGAACGCATTAGATCTGATTGCCGAGAGTTTCGCTCTCAGACGGGAGTCTCGGTCCTCGTTCTCGCAACTTTGGCCGAAATTTGCTACAGTCTTTTGTGAAATAACAAATCTTTTAGTATCTGGTACAGCACGTATGACGTGATGTCAGGGAATCCAGGCGATAATCAGGGCGGACAAGGCGGACAACCACAGGGTGGCCAGCCCCAGGGCGGGCAGCCACCACAAGGTGGGCAACCACAGGGTGGGCAACCGCCACAGAACGGCCAGCCACCGCAGGGCGGGCAGCCACCACAGGGCGGCCAACCGCAGGGCCGTGCACGCGGTGGCCAGTCCTTTGCCGATCAGAATCAGGTTCTCATCGACTGGACGAAGTTCATGTCGATTCTGTTCGCCATCGCCGGTGCAGGCGTCGGGCTCTTTTTCGTCATCTCGGATGCGCTCGATTCGCCAATTGTGGACGCTAGTGGCGGTCTCGGTGCGGGACTTACGTCGTTTTTCTTCTCGTTTTTCTTCCTGATTCCGTTCTTCGTGATGATCATCATCGGGCCGCTTGTCGGAGCCGGTCTGGCGAGTCGCCTGCAGGAGCCACAGCAGGAAATATTCAAGATTTCCGCAGCGTCGTTCGCTGCTGGGACGGCCATTGTCGGACTTCTCTCGGCGTTTCTCGTCTCGACGACACTCGAAGGACCCTCGCTCGAATTCGGCGGACTGTTGATCAACACTATCCTCGGTGCTCTGTTCGCTGGCGGCGTCTCGGCGGGCGGGGCGTGGACGATGCTGAATCAGTCTCCCAAATAGCGACGAAAGGAAACGCCTTTTAGCGCGGTGCAGTTATGTCCGGTTGCTTGGGCCGGTAGCTCAGTTTGGCAGAGCGACGGACTCTTAATCCGTCGGTCGCGTGTTCAAATCGCGCCCGGCCCGTTTTCCTGCGAATAACTGTGAGCAGTGAAAACGCCACGGCGGGATTTGAAGTAGGTCGAGGTTCTGCGCGAAGCGCAGGTTCTCGGACGTAGTTCATAATCGCGCCCGGTGAAACGGCTCCCTTCGGTCGCCGTATGCTGGCCCGAACTGCGTCGGCTCCAATCCCTTAACCGTTTCCTCGAACAGAATTTTTCGTCAATCGCTGTCAGCCCCGCGACTCTGTGCGCCGAGATAGAGCCCGACGATGCCGAAAAGCGTCGAGATAACCGCCATCGCAACTGGCCCGACGAGACTCGGACTCGCGCTGACGGTCACCTCGATTCCCTCCGGTTCTGCCGTCGTCGAGGTGCGAAAGAGGAAGGTCCCGAGCAGAGCGAGGGGAACGTAGCCGATCGGGACGCCGAGGCCGACGCGAAGGATATCGCGACTGACCGCGAGGTGTGCCGCTCGCGCGAGCGCGTATCCGCCTGCGGTCAACAAGAGCACCGGAATGAGCTGATACACCACGCTCGGGATCTGTGTCGAGGCAGTCGAGAGGATGTTGATCGACTCGGGCGCAGTCTGTGTCTGGGCGCCTGCCTGCCCGCCGCGGCTGGCGACCCGCGGTGTGATGACCGTGTCGGCGAAGTGTGCGTTGTAGAAGATCCAGCCGACGAACTCCATCGTCGTCGGTTCCGGTTGTGGAAATCCGACGAGTCCCGTTTGCTGGAAGACTCCCGTTTCGGCCACCGCAGCGTCAGTACTCGACTGCGCATCGAGACCACCGTCGATGAGCACGAACAGATACGTGAGAACGAATCCGAGCAGATAGCTTCCGCCGCCGACGAGAATCGCCCCGATGACGGGTGCATCCCGAACGTATTCGCGCACTCTCCCGACGGGGTCGCTGGCTTGCTCAGGCATACGTAGTCACTCACCGGATCAGCCTCAAAAGGATACTGTCTCGATCTGCCGTAATTTTGATTCCCGCCCCGACCAAACGTCGAGACGGCTTGTCATCCACAACCGTCTTCGCTGGGAGACCGACGAGCGGGCTGATCGACCGATGAGTGACGACCTGGGACGATCCCCGGCTACAGCCCTTCGATCAGCGCTGTTGTTGGTTGTCCACTCGAATCTGCTCATCTCGCTGTCGGCGACGAGCGTGGCTGTGAGTACGATCGTTCTCGCTGATCTCCCACTCGATCCAGTGCCGCTGTTTATCGTCTTCGCTGTCACGCTGTTCGTGTACTCGTTCAATCGGCTGACTGATCTTGCGGAAGACGAACAGAACGTTCCGAGGCGAGCATCCTTCGTCGAGCGATACGGGACGATGCTGTTCGCAGTGGGGGTGACGCTCTATCTGATCGCGACGGCGATTGCGATTCTCACGGGAATTCCGGGAGCACCGGCGATGATCGTCCCGCTCACTGTCGCAGTGCTGTACTCGGTCGTCGGCGTGAAACGGATTTTGATCGTCAAAAATCTCCTTGTCGGCCTCTCGTGGGGGATGATTCCACTGGGTGTCGGTGTCTACTACGAGCGGCTATTTACCGTCGATATTCTGTTCGTGTTCGCGTTCATCACCGCGGCGCTGACGATCGCGGCTGTCGTCTTCGACATCAAAGATATCGAGGGTGATCGGGCGGAAGGGATCCGTACCGTCCCGCTGGTCGTCGGGGTTAGACGCACGCGACAGGGCGCCGCCGCCGCCAGTGCAATTTTGGGACTGCTCGTCGCCGTCGCCGTACAACTCGGCGTCGTCGACTGGCAGTATCTCCTGCTCGTTCCGTTTACAGCGTACATGATCGGGTATAGCCTCACTGCCGAGGTGAACCGAACACCGCTGTTCTACGGCTTCGTCATCGACAGCGAGCACATCTTTCTCGCCGTTGCACTCCTCTGTAGCGAACTCATCGTGTGACCTCCCAAGGAGTGATCGGCACGGGCCGACCACTCCGAGCGCCGTCCATCCCGAAAATCTGTTCACCTCGTCGATACGAACTTTCTACATCCACGGGGCCGTATCGACAATCGATGGCACCGCCGGGGAACGACGAGCGTGACGACAGTTGGCATACAGACCACAGCGACTCCGAACAGCGACGGCTCGGCGCTGATCGGTCGACATCCGGAGAGTCAGACCGCCATTCGGATCCGGCAGCCGGCCTCAATGAAGGAGTCCGGCTGGCTCCCGAGGGCGAACCGCGTTCGACGGGGTTGAACGAGAAACCGCCGCGACAGGGCCGGCAGCGAACCACTAGAACGGATCGGCCGACAGGTGATCAGCAGCCGGGTACTTCCTCGCCGGGTTCGCCGACCCACCCGGAAGCGTTTCGGCGAACTCGCGGTTCAGAGCCGAGCGATCCGGTTCAGGCCTCGTTCACTGGACGGGTCGATCTTTACGAGATCGCCAGTTGGGAGGTACGCTCGCCGCTGGATCGGTTCGCTGTTCGGATCACGAACGCTCTCGAAACGAGCAAACGGTTGTTGTTGCTCAGTATCGCAATCACGCTGTTTGTCTTCCAATTCGTCATCGCCGGCGCTCTGGTTTTCGAACAGCCGATCCTCGGCGCACTGGCCGTCGCCTCGACACTGCCTGCGCTGGGGCTTGCCGGTTACTTCTGGTACGGCGACCCGACAACACGGGAGCCGTTGATCGGACTCGCAGTGACGTTTCTGCTCGCGGTTGGCTTCGCGAGCGTCGCAGGAATCGTCAATACCGTCGTTCAGCCGTTCTTTCAGCTGTTCGGCGTCGTCGGCATCACACTGTTTTATTTTCTGATCGTCGGCCCGATCGAAGAGACGGTGAAGTGGCTGGCTGTCCGCGTCTACGCGTTCCGGACTGACGCCTTTCGCACCGTCGTCGACGGTGTCGTCTACGGCGCGATGGCCGGCGTTGGCTTCGCTGCGATCGAAAACCTCCTCTACATCCTGATGTTCTCTGTCGAGATGACCACGGCAGGCCTCGCTGTCCAGCAGGGGCAAGCGATCGAAATTGCCACCCAGCGCGCGTTCGTCGGCCCGGGTCACGTGATCTTCTCGGCGTGGGCTGGCTTCTATCTCGGGCTGGCAAAATTCAATCACGGGAAGCGCGGGCCTATCGTCGTCAAGGGGCTTATGATCGCGGCGTTTATCCACGCATTGTACAACACCCTCGTCACGACGCTTCCGCTCTCGCTGATTACGTTCATCGGCTTCCTCGTTGTCTACCACGGATTCTGGTTCACCATCCTCTACCGGAAGATTCGCTCGTACCGCTCGCTGTACCAACGCCGGGAGTATCACCACGGCCGTCCGCCGAACTGACGCTTCACCCCTGCTCTTTCTGGCTGCCAGTGTTGACCAACTCGTCAGCACATCGTCTCAATATCGCTGAAATGTAGAAACTCTATCAAACAGTCTTTGAGTTTACTATCTCTATTCGATATCAATAATGATATCGCAATAATTGGAATATGGCCATACGTATGGCTATACTACGTATAAACTATATATATGTTGTAGTATACGTAGAACAAGCTAACGAATATTTAATTATTGTAGAGTATGTCGGTTACTAACAAGTCTGGTAAAAGAAACAGTAAATTAGTTTCAAATGATGTAGTTTTAAATACCATTAGATTGTTGTGGAGAGTGTGGGGTAGACACATGGGTGCTCACAAGCGAACGACTTCCAGACGCACGTATAATTTCACAAACGCGGCGAGAATACTCGCGGTTGCGCTGTTTCTGATCGCTGTTGCAGTCGTCGGTGTCGGAATGGCACCGGCTGCAGCGGCCGACGATACGTCTACAGACGAGTTCAGTACAGAAACGACCGCTTCCTCGACGTTTTTCTTCGACGACGACGCGGATTTCGTCGTCGAGGCTGAAGATGCAACAGTAGAGAGTGAGTCAGAAACGACCGTCGATGTCGAAATCGAGCCGACTGATCGTTCCGGGTTCGGCTATTTTGTTCCCCGTAACGAGAAGATCAACTGGTTCGTTCTCACCGTCGAATACGACGACGAGGCGCTCGACTTCGAGGGCGTTGCTGGCTCCCAGGTCGGCGATGTCGAGGTAACCGAAGACAAGCCCGGACGGCTCACCATCGAGAACGGGTACGACTTCGGTGACTTCTTCCTCGACCCCGACGAAGCACCGGCGACGCTGGCCGAACTCGAGTTCTCCGCCAGTAGTGGCTCCGATGCCGAAGTGGCAGTCACTCCGAGCGAGGACTCGAACGTTGGTTGGGGTCCGTCTTTCCTGAAAGATATTTCGGCGTTCCAGCACGACGTTGATTACGAATCCGGCACCATCGACGTCATCGGTAGCGGTGACGGCGATGACGGCGACGATGGCGACGATGGCGATGGTGGACAGCAGCAGTCGACGCTGTCGGCCACGAACACTGGCGGGTTCATCTCCTTCGGTACCGACTCCGAGGACGCCGCACGCTCGGACGGTATCGAGTTCCCCGCAGAGGGAATCCAGATCGACGCCAAGATCAACGACGACGGCACCTGGGAATCCACGAACGTCGAGTTCCCGACGGTCACGACCTCCGGAATCGAAGCCGAGGTTACCGCCGTCGACGGACTCGAAGGTGAAATCGACCAGGACGGTAACTTCATGACCGCCGAGGGGACGCTCGAAGTCAACGTTCTCGGTGACACCTTCCAGTTCGATATCGCGACGACGACCGAAGACAGTGGTGCGCTGAGCGGTTCGGCAGACCTCAGCGCTGACGGCGGTACGGCCACGCTGGTCGACAACGAGTACATCGTCGACGACTCGACGGGCAACCTGCTCGTCGACAGCCAACTCGGCCTGCCGATCGAAGAGCCAGGGCAGAACTGGCTCGAACTGCCGCTCGATATTAGTATCGAACAGGCCGACGACGGTGGCGACGAGCCCGAAACGGGCACGCTCGAAGTGAGCGTGACCGACCAGAACGGCGATGCCATCGAAGGCGCGAGCGTGAGCGGTGACGGCATCGACGCGACGACTGACGCGAACGGCCAGATCAGCACCGATGTCGAACCCGGCACGTACGACCTGACGGTCGAAGCCGAGGGCGAGAGCGCTTCCCTGACTGCGGAGGTCCAGGCTGGCGAGACGACCAGCGAAAGCGTCCAGATCGAACTGCCGCCGGAGACGGGCACGCTCGACGTGAGCGTTTCCGACCAGAACGGCAACGCACTCGAGGGTGCGACCGTCACGGTCGATGGGCAGACTGCACAGACCGACGCAAGCGGCGTCGCAACCTTCAGCGACCTCGAAGTCGGCGAGTACGACGTGACTGTCGAAGCCGACGGCGAGAGCACGACCACGCAGGCGACCGTCGAGGCCGACTCGACGACGACAGCCGACCTAACGCTCGAACTGCCGCCGGAGACAGGCACGCTCGAAGTGAACATCTCCGATCAGAACGATAACGCGCTCGACGGGACCGTTACGGTCGGCGACCAGTCCGCGGAGACGGACAACGGCCTCGCGACCCTCGAACTCGCTCCCGGCGAGTACGAGGCGACTATCGAGGCTGCTGGTGAGACCATCACGCGAACGGTCACGATCGAAGCCGATGCGACGACGACTGAGAGCATCACGATCGAGGTCCAGAGCATCGACGTCGATAGCTTTACGGCCACCAGCACTGGCGGGTTCATCTCCTTCGACGAGGCCAGCCTCGACGACGCAATCGCCGAAGGACTCGCCTTCCCGGATGGCTCCGGAGACAGCGATCCGATCGTCATCGAAGCAGAGGTCAATGACGACGGGACGTGGGAATCGACGAAAGTCGACTTCCCGGTTCTGAACACCGCCGAAGACGGCAGCGGCTTCGACGCGCAGGCGACCGCGCCGAACGGACTCAGCGGTGAGTTCGATCCGGCCAGCGGCGTCGCCACGGCCGAAGGGACGCTGCAGATCGAACTCCTGCTCAACGGCGAAACGTTCAGCTTCGATGTCGCCATGACGACCGGCGCCAGTAACGGTGAAGCGACTGACGACGGACTCGAGGGCGAGTTTGATGTCAGCGAGGACGGCGGCACGCTGACCTTCGTCGACAACGAGTACACGGTGCCGACCACGACTGACAGTCCGCTTCTGAACCAGCAACTCGGCCTGCCGATCGAAGAGCCGGGTCTCGCGTGGCTCGAACTGCCACTCGATGTCGACTTCGACTCGAACCAGCAGCCACAGACTGGCACGCTCGAAGTGAGTGCGACCGACCAGGACGGAAACGCGATCGACGGTGCAACGGTCACCGTCGACGGCCAGTCTGCACAGACTGATGCAAACGGCGTTGCGACCTTCGAGGAACTTGCCGCCGGCGACTACGACGTGACTGTCGAAGCCGACGGTGAGAGCGCAACCACCTCCGCAACCGTCGAAGCAGGTTCGACCACGACGGCAGACGTGACGGTCGAACTGCCGCCGGAGACAGGTGCACTCGAAGTGAGTGCCACTGACCAAGACGGCAACGCCATCGAAGGTGCGACCGTCACGGTCGATGGGCAGACTGCACAGACCGACGCAAGCGGCGTCGCAACCTTCAGCGGCCTCGAAACCGGCACGTACGACGTGACCGTCGAAGCAGAGGACGAGAGTGCGACCACGCAGGCGACCGTCGAGGCCGATTCGACTGTCAGCGCCTCCGTGTCACTCGAACTGCCGCCGGAGACGGGCGCACTCGAAGTGAGTGCCACTGACCAAGACGGCAACGCCATCGAAGGTGCGACCGTCACGGTCGATGGGCAGACTGCACAGACCGACGCAAGCGGCGTCGCAACCTTCAGCGGCCTCGAAACCGGCACGTACGACGTGAGTGTCGACGCCGAGGGCAAGACGACGACGGGATCGGCGACTATCGAGGCTGATTCGACCACCGAACTGTCGCTGTCCCTCGATCTGGTCGAATCGTACAGCTTCACGGCGACGAGCACCGGCGGATTCATCTCCTTCGACGAGACGACTATCGACGATGCTCGTGCGAACGGGATCAGCTTCCCCGACGGCTCCGGCGACAAGAGTCCGATCGTCATCGAAGGTGAGGCCGAGGGCGGTCAGTGGGAATCGACGAAAGTCGACTTCCCGACGCTGACGACCTCCAGCGGCTTCGACGCCGAGGCGACTGCCCCGAACGGGCTGCAGGGCGAGATCGACCGTGAGAACAACGTGATGACCGCAGAGGGGACGCTCAACGTCACCCTGGCGCTAACCGGTGACTCCTTCCAGTTCGATGTCAAACTTGTCACCGAACTCAGCGACGGTGCGGCGAGCGAAGACGGCCTCCAGGGTAGTGCGGACTTCGAGAACAACCAGGCCACGCTCGTCGACAACGAGTACACAGTGCCGGAGAAAAGCGGCAACCCGCTGCTGGACGACCAGCTCGGACTCCCGCTCGAAGATCCTGGCCTCGCTTGGCTCGAACTCCCCTTCGAGTTCGAGTTTAGCGACCAGTAAGTCCTCCAGCCGGACCACACTTCTTTTTTAGACGAGCCGTCGGAGCTGTCTCTCGAAGCAGTCGGCGAATTCGATCGCGGCAGCGTCGTCAAGCGCGGTGTACATGTGCCGGAAGACGATCTGCATTGTCCCGCCGGCAGTCACGACACCGATACTCACTGGTGTCGGTTGCCACGAAGGTGGCGAGAACCAAAGCGTCGGCTCCGCTTCGCCGATTCCGGAAAGCTCCGGCACTCGGCCGAGATTCGAGAGCATCACCGTATCAACCAGACTCTCGCCCGGGCCACGCAACAGTTCGGGCGAGCGACGTTTGATGCCGACTGGCGTCACGTTCGGAACGAGGTTGAGCGATTCGAGAAGCGCTGCCGCCCGCTGTTCCTGTTTGATCGTGGTCGTCTGTGAGCGCACCGCCTCGACGGCCGATTGCGGATCGTCGCGGTGTGTCGGTCGTGTGACGATGCTCTCGAAGAGCGCGTACATACCGAACACGTCGTAAAACCACTCCTCGGGGCGAAGGTTGACCGGCATCAGGAGACTGATCTTGCCCGCGGGGTCACCGTGGTCGCTGTTCCAGATATCGACCGCCAGATGGACCGCTGTCAGGAGCATGTCGTTGATTGAGGTGTCGGCAGGCCGATTCTCGACCACGCTCTCGAAGAGCGTCTCGTCGAGTTGCCGGTGGACGAATCCCCAGCCCGACTGCCCTGTGGTAGAGTCACTCGCCAGCCGAGACGGCCGGTCGAGTAGCTTTCCGAGATGGCTCGTCGCGGCACCGAGCAACTGGACGCGATCGGACAGTCCCGAGGGGCGAATCTCCTCGACTAACTGGCGGGACTCTGCCAGCGGAATGCCTTCGGCTGCGGGCTTCTCGCCACGGTAGGCCCGACAGATCGTTCGGAGCAGTCGAAGCGTCGCGACTCCGTCCGCCGGCGTGTGACTGACCGACAGACAGAGGCGGTCGCCGTCGTCGATCCCCTTACCTCGGAGGACGAGAACGCGAAACGGTGGCTCTTCTTCGAGATCGAACGACTCGGCGTAGAACTCGCTCCGTGCCGCCGATACCGATGAGCTGTCGGTTCGTTCGGTTATCGATCCTGCGTCGGGAACGTCCGGAATCTCCCAGACGTAATCGGTGTCGAGCGTGCTCGCGGGACACTTTTGTGCTCGCGCGAGGGGGTGGATCGCACAGGCCGTGCGCACGGCGGACTCGAGCCGGTCGATGCTGATCGGTTCGCTCGTTTCGAGTTCGAGTTGGATGTTCCACGGTGTGAACGTCTGCTCGATGTTGTACACGGCCTCTTCGAGAACAGTGAACGGGACAGTCCGGGACATGATCGGCTCGATTACTGTCTAGTCAACAGAGACGAACATAACGCCTGCCGTGTGTATAGGAGTCCCTTTAGGAGCCGAGGAGGTCGTCAAGTTTGTCGAGATACTCCTCGCGGGGCACCTGATAGAGTGCTCTGTAATCGAGTGCTCCGCTTGCAAACTGCTCGGCGAGTCGTCTCGCGCCCGCTTCGGCGGCCTCGCGTCCGTCGTAGGAGTCGTCGTCCGTCGACACGTCCGGTTCGAGAAACAACTGGACGTACCACGGCGCGTCGGGGGCTGGGGTGTTCCGGCCCGGTTTGCGACTCGGCCGGCCCTGTCGGATGTGAATCGTCGGCAGGCAAGGGGCCGGATAGGCGTCCGTATTGAACACGTCTGGTCTGTACGTGAGAATGATCTTCCGAGGCTCTTCGTTCCAGACCGTCCATCCCTCGGGTAACTCCTCGAATCCCATATGTCCCGTTCGAGCCCTACCGGCATGTGGCTTTTTCACCCGAGTCGATATAAAAACCCAAATCGACATTTGGGGCGGCCAGTCTCCGCCGACCGGCTCTCGTCACGGGGTTTCTGTGTGTCTCGGCCCCGGTGCTGTTCCCCGATAACTCCGGGACGGCATACAGATTTATATGCGCAGAGCACTCGTATAATAAATAGTATCGGTAGTCATCCACACACAATCATACCCCAATACTGATTGTTAGCTGACAACCGCATGGTATGGAAACACATGTCGAAACCACGTGAATCACTGCCACCTGTCGGCTGCGCGCCCCAGCATCCACCGTTCAGATCGGCGGTCGTTGGTAGCGAGCGGACCACCCGCTTCGCCGTGCCGGCTGATCGCCAGCAAACTACCTTCAGGACCCACCATGAGTAAACACAACACGCTCGAATCACTGAGCCAGGAGTACCGCGATACCATCCCAAGTGACCTGCGTCGGACCCACCCGTTCGACTGGTATCTCGACGAACTGCAGGAAGATCCGAAAATCGCCCGTAGTGCCCACCAGCGGATCGCGGATATGTTCGATTTCTACGGGACCGAGTACGACGAGGACAAAGGCGTCGTCGAGTACAAACTCGCCTCCGAGGATCCGCTCGACGACGGGGAGAACACCTTCTACGGTCGCGTGATTCACGAAGCGATCCACGAGTTCGTCAACAAGGTCAAATCAGGCGCTCGCGGACTCGGCCCCGAGCGCCGTATTCTGTTGTTGCTCGGTCCGGTCGGTTCCGGGAAGTCCGACTTCGACTCGCAGGTCCGGAAGTACTTCGAGGACTACACGACCCGCGACGACGGTCGGATGTACACCTTCCGCTGGACGAATCTCTGTGATATCATCGACGACCAGGACCCCGGCGACGACGTGGTCCGTTCGCCGATGAATCAGGATCCCATCGTTCTCCTCCCCGAAAAGCAGCGCCAGTCGGTCATCACGGAGATGAACGAGAACCTTGACGCGCCGTATACCATCCGCAACGAGCAGGCGCTGGACCCGGCCAGTGAGTTCTACATGGACAGACTGCTCGCCCACTACGACGACGACCTGCAGTCTGTGCTCGAAAACCACATTGAGATCGTTCGCCTGCTCGCCGACGAGAACAAGCGACAGGGCATCGAGACCTTCGAGCCCAAAGACAAGAAAAACCAGGACGAGACCGAACTTACCGGCGATGTCAACTACTCGAAAATCGCGGTCTACGGGGAGTCCGATCCGCGTGCCTTCGACTACTCGGGTGCGTTCTGTAATGCCAACCGGGGCGTGTTCTCTGGTGAGGAGTTACTAAAACTGCAACGGGAGTTTCTCTACGACTTCTTGCACGCCACCCAGGAGCAGACGATCAAGCCGAAGAACAACCCCCGGATCGACATCGATCAGGTGATCGTCGGCCGGACGAACATGCCCGAATACCGCGACAAGAAAGGCGACGAGAAGATGGAGGCGTTCAACGACCGGACCAAGCGGATCGACTTCCCGTACGTCCTCTCCTACGATAACGAGGCCGAAATCTACCGGAAGATGCTCCGAAACGCCGACTTGCCGGATATTCAGGTCGAGCCACACACCCTCGAAATGGCGGGGCTGTTCGGCGTGCTCACCCGGATCGAAGAACCCGACACCAGTAGTATCGACCTCGTCCAGAAGGCCAAAGCCTACAACGGCGAAATCGACGAGACCGACGACATCGACGTGAAGAAACTGCAAGAAGAGGCCGCCGAGAAGGTCGAGATCGGAGAGGGGATGACCGGCGTCTCCCCGCGCTTTGTCGGCGACGAGATCGCCGAGGCGATCATGGACTCGATGCACCGCAGTCGGAACTTCCTCTCGCCGTTGACGACGTTCAACCATCTCGAAGACAACCTCGAAAACCACGGCTCGATCTCCGACGAGATGTTCGAGACCTACTACCGCTATCTCGAACTCGTCCGCGAGGAGTACAAGGAGCGGGCCATCGAGGATGTCCGGCACGCGCTGGCGTACGACTTAGACGAGATCCAGCGCCAGGGCGAGAAGTACATGGACCACGTCATGGCCTACATCGACGACGACACCGTCGAAGATGAGATCACGGGCCGCGAGCAGGAACCGGACGAGCAGTTCCTCCGCTCGGTCGAGGAGAAACTGAATCTCCCCGAGGACCGCAAGGACGACTTCCGTCAGGAGGTCGCCAACTGGGTCTCACGCCGTGCTCGCGAAGGGGAGACCTTCGATCCGCAGGACAACGACCGCCTGCGCCGCGCGCTAGAGCGAAAACTCTGGGAGGACAAGAAACACAACATCAACTTCTCGGCGCTGGTCTCCAGCGGTGAGATGGACGACGACGAGCGCAACCAGTGGATCGACGCGCTCATGGAGCAGGGCTACTCCGAGGAAGGAGCCAAGGAAGTGCTCGAATTCGCCGGCGCCGAGGTCGCAAAGAGTGAAATGGAGGAGTAAGCCGTGAGTTCCGAGGATTACATCGAGGCGGCCAACCGGGAACTCGACGAGGCCTACCAGCGCCCGATGAGCCTCGACGAGTACGTCGAGCATCTGCTCAACCATCCCCAGCAAGCCGCCCACGCATCGAAGTATCTGCTCAACGCCATCGAGCACGCAGGTACCCGAACGGTCATCGAGGAAGGCGAAGAAAAGGAGCGGTATCGCTTCTTCGACGACCCGTGGAACGACGGCGAGCACGCGATTCTCGGCAACACCGAGGTGCTCAACCGCTTCGTCGACGACCTGCGATCGATTGCCGCGGGCCGGGGGAAAGACGAGAAGATCCTCTGGCTCGACGGCCCGACGGCGACGGGCAAATCCGAACTCAAGCGCTGTCTGATCAACGGCCTCCGGGAGTACTCGAAAACCGAGGCCGGCCGGCGGTACACGATGGAATGGAACATCGCCGGCGTCAGCGACCAACCCGGCCTGACCTACGGTGACGAAGTCTCCGCCGACGAGGACGACTGGTACGAGAGCCCGGTCCAGTCACACCCCCTCTCCGTGTTCCCCGAGGACGTTCGAGCGGAACTGCTCGCCGAACTCAACGAGCGACTGGACGACCACATCCCGGTCCGGATGGAGGCGGAGATGGATCCGTTCTGCCGGGAGGCCTACGACTACCTCGAAGAGCAGTATCGCCGCGACGGCGTCGGCGACCTGTTCTCCGCAGTGACGAGCCCGAACCACCTCCGGATCAAGAACTTCGTCGTCGACGTGGGCCACGGCATCGGCGTCCTCCACAGCGAAGACGACGGCTCGCCGAAAGAGCGACTGGTCGGCTCGTGGATGCACGGAATGCTACGAGAATTGGACTCGCGGGGCCGAAAGAACCCGCAGGCGTTCTCCTTCGACGGCGTCCTCTCGCAGGGCAACGGCCTCGTGACCATCGTCGAGGACGCCGCCCAGCACGCCGACCTGCTCCAGAAGCTGCTCAACGTTCCCGACGAGAGCCGCGTCAAACTCGACAAGGGGATCGGGATGGATGTCGACACGCAGTTGATCGTCATCTCGAATCCCGACCTGGAGGACCAACTGAATCAGCACGCCGACCGCAACGGAACCGACCCGCTGAAGGCGCTGAAACGGCGGCTGGACAAACACCAGTTCACCTACCTGACAAACCTCTCTTTGGAGGCCGAACTACTGCGCCGGGAACTCACAGAGGAGACGACCGTCTGGGACGCAAACAGTTGGGATCAACTGGAGGAGTGGATCCGCGAACCGATTACGATCAGTGTCCGGGACAGCAGCGGGGCAGTGACCGAGCGCGAACTCGCACCCCACGCCATCGAGGGGGCGGCGCTGTACGCCGTCGTCTCGCGGCTGGACGCGTCGGATCTCCCCGAGGACCTCGATCTGACCGACAAAGCGCTGTTGTTCGACCGCGGTTATCTCCGGGACGGCGACGAGCGCATCGAGATCGAAGAGTTCGAGTTCAGCGACGAGGCCAGCGACGGCAAACACGGCATCCCGGTCACCTACACCCGGGATATCATCGCGGACCTGCTGCACGAAGAGTCAGATCGCTTCGACGAACATCTGCCGGTCGAGGAAGTGATCATGCCGCGGGATCTGATCAATGCGATGGCCGAACGACTCTCCGATGCGCCGGTATTCTCGAACACCGAGGCCACGGAGTTCGAGGACCGGGTCGCACCGGTGAAAAACTACATCTTCAGCCAGCAGGAGGAGGACGTACTGGATGCGATGATGCGGGACAAACGCGTCGACGAGCAAACCGTCGAGGAGTACGTCGAACACGTCTACGCGTGGGCCGAGGGCGAACGCATCGAGAACGACCGCGGCGAACTGGTCGAACCAGATCTGCTGAAGATGAAAGTCTTCGAGATCGAACATCTCGGGCGGTTCAACGAGGACAACTACACCGGCGACAAGCCCCACGAGGAGGTCCGTCTCTTCCGCAAGGAGAAGATCATCACGGCGCTGAACCGCCACGCGTGGCGTCACCGCGACGAGGAGTTCCGCGTCTCCGATGTCAATCCCAAAGAGATTCCCGTCATCAAGTCGGTGCTCGGCACCCACGACTGGGACGATATCAAGCGGACCTTCGAGGACTTCGATCCCCGGCAGTGGGACAACCCACCGAGTGGCACGGAGACGGCCGACATCAAACGTGAGACCATCCAGAACATGCAAGAACTCTTCGAGTACAGCGAGGCCTCGGCCGAGCTAACCAGCCGATACGTCATGAGCCAGGTGAGTTACAGATGGGACTGAGAGACGACCTCGAACGGTACAAAGAAGTCGGCGAGGACCGCCGGCAGGATCTCTCGGAGTTCATCCAGTACGGTGACCTCGGGCAGAGCAGACGCGACGAGGTCCGCATCCCGATCAAGATCATCGACCTCCCGGAGTTCGAGTACGACCAACGCGATATGGGCGGTGTCGGCCAGGGCGAAGACGGCACGCCGCAACCCGGCGACCCGGTCGGCGACCCCGAACCCGGCGACGAGGACGGCGAAGACGGCGACCCCGGCGAGGAAGGTGGCGAACACGAGTACTACGAGATGGATCCCGAGGAGTTCGCCGAGGAACTCGACGAGCAGTTGGGGCTGGATCTCGACCCGAAAGGGAAGAAAGTCATCGAGGAGAAAGAGGGCGATTACACCGACCTCACGCGAACCGGCCCGACCGGAACGCTGGATTTCGAGCGACTGTTCAAGAAAGGCCTGAAGCGCAAACTCGCGATGGACTTCGACCGTGATTACGTCCGTGCAGCCCTCAAAATCGACGGCTGGGGGCCCGCCAGGGTCTTCGAGTGGGCCCGAAATCAGGAGAATTTCCCCGTCTCGCGGGCGTGGATCGACAACGCCTACGAGGAGTTGTCCCGCGAGGAACGCGGGACTTACGACGACCTGGAGGAGATGGAAACGGATGTCGAGCGGACGAGCACCGCCCAGCGAATCCGCCGGGAGGGTATCGACGAGGTACCATTCCGCCGGGAGGACGAACGCTACCGCTACCCCGAGATCATCGAAGAACGCGAGAAGAACGTCGTCGTGGTGAACATCCGGGACGTCTCCGGCAGCATGCGCCAGAAGAAACGCGAACTCGTCGAGAGAACGTTCACCCCGCTCGATTGGTACCTCCAAGGGAAATACGACAACGCGGAGTTCGTCTACATCGCCCACGACGCCGACGCGTGGGAGGTCGAACGCGACGACTTCTTCGGCATCCGATCCGGCGGTGGCACCCGCATTTCGAGTGCGTACGAACTCGCGAAGGAGCGACTGGACGAGGAGTACCCCTTCAGCGACTGGAACCGCTACGTCTTCGCGGCGGGTGACTCCGAGAACTCCTCGAACGACACCGAGGACAAGGTGATCCCGCTGATGGAGGAAATCGACGCCAACCTGCACGCCTACGTCGAAACCCAGCCCTCGGGCAACGCGATCAACGCGACCCACGCCGAGGAGGTCCAACAGCACTTCACAGGCAGCGACGACGTGGCGGTCGCGTACGTCTCCAGTCCGGACGACGTGACCGACGCGATCTACGAGATTCTCAGCACTGAGGACAACGATGGAGGAGAGCAATGAGTGACACCAACGACAGTCCGATCACCGCACCGGAAGACATCGAGATGCAACGCGAGGCTGACCGCCTCGAAGAGCCGGTCCGGGAAGCGGCCGAACTGGCAAAGAAGGTCGGTCTCGACCCCTACCCGGTCAACTACTGGATCGTCGACTACGACGAGATGAACGAACTGATCGCCTATGGAGGGTTCCAGCAGCGGTATCCCCACTGGCGGTGGGGGATGACCTACGACCGCCAGCAGAAGCAGGGCCAGTTCCTCGGCGGCAAGGCCTTCGAGATCGTCAACAATGACAACCCCGCCCACGCCTTCCTCCAGATCTCGAACGCCCTGGCCGACCAGAAGGCGGTCATCACCCACGTCGAGGCTCACTCCGATTTCTTCGCGAACAACGAGTGGTTCGGGATGTTCACCGACAATCCCGACGCGGCCGCCCGCCTCGCCCGTCACGGCGAGACGATCCGGGAGTATATGCAGGATCCCGACATCGAACGCGCCGAGGTTGAGAAGTGGATCGACCACGTCCTCTGTCTGGAGGACAACATCGACCAGCATCAGCCGTACGCTCCGCTCGATCTGGACGAGGACGCCCCGGATATCGACACCGAGGAACTCTCCGACGAACTCGGTGATCTGCAACTCTCCGAGGAAGTCCGCCAGGAAGTCTTCGACGACGAGTGGCTCGAAGCCCGACGGGAGGACGACGACGCGAGCACCTTCCCGGAGGAACCCCAGCGAGACATTCTTGCCTTCCTGCGAAAACACGGGCGGCGGTACGACCGCGACGCCGAGAAAGCCGTCGAGATGGAAGACTGGCAGAAAGATATCCTCGAAATCCTGCGGACGGAAGCGTACTACTTCGCGCCCCAGAAGATGACGAAGGTGATGAACGAGGGCTGGGCCAGTTACTACGAGTCGCTGATGATGGCCGACGAAAACTTCGCGGACGGCAACGAGTTCATCACCTACGCCGATCACATGTCGAAAGTGCTCGGATCGGGCGGACTGAACCCCTACAGCCTGGGGCTGCAACTCTGGAAGTTCGTCGAGAACACCGCCAACCGCCGCCACGTCGTCGAGGAACTGCTCTGCATCGAGGGCATCTCCTGGCGGAACTTCCACGACACTGTCGACTTCGAGGCAGTCCTTTCCGCGCTCGAACCCGACCCGATGGTCGCCTGTATCGATCCGGACCACCTGGATGGCATCGATCCCGAGGATCCGCGGATCGACGCCGAGGCACTCGAAGCGGCCCGGGCGGGTGAGGCCGACCTCGACAAGTATCCGTGGAAGGTTCTCACCTACGAGGGTATGGCGGAGCGACACTACTCGCTGACCAAACCGCAGAATCGCGGGTTCGTCTCTCGGATCTCGATGGAGGAGTTAGAGCAGATCTCCCGATACATGTTCGACGACTCGAAATACGACAGCATCGAGGAGGCGCTGTCGAACGTCGACTATACCGTTGGTTGGGACCGGATGCGGGAGATCCGCGAGAGTCACAACGACGTGACCTTCCTCGACGAGTTCCTCACCCAGGAGTTCGTCGACGAACACAACTACTTCACCTACGAGTACATGCAGTCCTCGGGTGATTACCGGGCTACGTCGACGGACTATCGGGACGTGAAAAAGAAGCTGATGCTGCAGTTCACCAACTTCGGGAAGCCGACAATCGTGGTTTCGGACGGCAACTACCGCAACCGCAACGAACTGCTCTTGGAACACCGATACAACGGCGTGGCACTGGATCTGGAGCAGGCCAAGGATACCCTCGAACGGATCTTCGAGCTCTGGGGTCGGCCGGTTGCTCTGCGGAGCATCGTCAAAGAATACGACGACCACGATCTAGAAGTCGCCCGGCGACGGGACCGCGAACCCGAGCCCAAAGAGCAAGGCCTGGAGATTCGGTACAACGGCAAGGAGTTCCGGCAGGAGGACCTCGAATGGACCGAGGTCGAACACCTCGCGGCTACCGATATCGATTACGACACCAAGCCCGAGGAGTGGCTAGCCTGACTGGCTAGCCCGACCCGAACTGTCTTTTTTGTCGTCTTCGTTGCACCCAGTATGGAATCGTTCGAGGTCAGCACAGCGGAGCGACTCTCCGTGATCGACATCACAGAGCGCGTCAGCGAGGCGATTCCGGACGACGCCGACGGGACGGTGACGGTATTCGTCGAGCACACGACGGCCGGCGTGACCGTCAACGAGGCCGAATCGCGGTTGCTCGAAGACTTCGAATCGGCGCTGTCGGATCTCGTCGACGATTCCGGCTGGAAACACGATCAGATCGATGATAACGCCGACTCACACATCCGCTCGTTGCTCGTCGGCCCCGACGTGACGATTCCGGTCGTCGACGGGTCGCCCCAACTCGGGCGGTGGCAGTCGGTGTTGTTCGTGGAGTGTGACGGCCCGCGGCGTCGGACCGTCAGGGTCGTGGGCTGATACTGGTGGCTGTACGAAACTGAAGAATTTCGACGCCACGTGGAGTCGAATATCTCTACGAATTTACAGCCACCAGTATGACCGCGGGGAACCGAACTGCTCATTTATTCGGACCGCCAATACAGGGTAATGGTAGAGCCACCGACACCCAGTCTTCTCGACTACGCGGCAGGGCTCTCTGCCGTTGCCCTTCTCGTGTTCGCCTACGTGATCTACCCGAATACGATCGTCCAGTATAGTGCGTGGCTCGTCATTTTCACCATCTGGATGGCGTGGTTCGTCTACTACGGCACCAAGTGGATGTACGGCGTCGAAGGTGACCCCTCCTGACGCAGTCGCTACCCATATACCGACCGGGTCCGTACTCCGGGTATGTCCGGGCTCCTCTCACGATATCGGTACGACTTCGCAGTCGTTCTGGTCTCGCTCGCCCTCATCTTTTTCGCGTACGTCGTCTATCCAACCGAACTCGCCCGTGTCGCAGCGTGGGCGACGATCTTTTTCATACAGGTCTGCTGGGTGGGCTACGTCGCCTACCGGTGGACGTGGGACGAACAACCGCAGGTCGCGGAGTGAGCCGCTCACTCTTCCAGCATCGAATCGACGCTGACGCTCTCGGCGAGCAGTTCGGCCATTCGCTCGACTGCCTCCGGCGTTCGGGTCCGTCCGGAGCCGAGTACTGACTCCGTTCGATCGATCGTCGTCCGCGTATCTGACTGGACGAGGACGATCGGCACGCCCTCGCTCGTCGCCTTTCCGAGCACGGCCTGCGACGGGCGGTGGCCGCCGGTCAGGATCATGCAGCCGATTCCGCTGGCCTGCAGGGCTGCGGTCTGGATATCCGAGCGGTCACCACCGGTGATGAGCGCCGCGTTCCGGGTCCGACGCAGCCGTGACAGCGCGCTCGATCCGCTCATCGCGCCGACGAGAAACCGCTCGATTCGGCCGTCGGTCGAGACGTCTGGCGTCAACAGTTCTCCGCCGATCCCGTCGAGCAGATCGGCGACAGTGACGCCGCCGAGCTGTTCGTCGTGCGGAAGCGCCCCGTAGCTGTGAATCCCTCTCCCATCCAGAAACGCCATCGCGTCCTCGACGAGTTCGTCGTATCGATCCGGCGAGACGTCGTTGAACAACACGCCGGCGAATCTGTCGCCGAACTCCTTTTTCACCGCGAGCACTTCGTCGACGTCGCCGGCTTCGGTGTACTCACTGACCAGGATCACTTCGGCGTCGAGCAACTCCGCGATATCGGCGTCGGTCAGTTCGATACTGCCGCCCGTCCAGTGGAACTTCGAGCCTTCGAGCAACATGAGATCGACGCCCTCCGCGACTGTCTCGAAGTTCTCCTCGATGTCTGCGCGCAACTGCTCCGGGTCGGCGCGGCCTCGGATCGCTTCCTGGACGAAGGTTGGCGAGTAGACGACGGGTTCGAGTTGGTGCATGCCCGCATCGAGGTCGAGTAGTTCGCGGGCGAGCATCGGATCCTCGTCGCGTGTCTTCCCGACGACGCTTTCGAGATTCGTTCCCTTCGGCTTCATGTAGCCGACCGTCAGTCCGCGCTTTTGTGCCAGTCGCCCGAGTGCGACCGTAATCGCTGTCTTTCCTGTACCTCCCGTGGTCGAGGTGACGAGTACTGTTTTCATAGTTCCTCCTGATCGAGTGTGAGCCGCAGATCGACCGCAATCGCTCCGTCAGGCTGTGCGACGACGGGGTTGATGTCCAGTTCCGAAATCGCCGGGAAATCTGTCACGAGCTGTGAAACCCGCTGAATCGTCTCGACGAGTGCCCCCTTGTCTGCCGGCGTTCGCCCCCGAGCACCGGACAGAAGCGGCGCTGATTTGATCTCGTCGAGCATTTCGCTGGCCTCGGGTTCGGCGACCGGCGCGACCCGGAAAGCCGTGTCTTCCATCACCTCGACGAAGATTCCCCCGAGTCCGAACATGACCAGCGGGCCGAACTGCGGATCTCTGGAGACGCCGATGATCGTCTCGGTACCCTCGTCGAGATCGACCATCTCCTGAATCTGGACGCCGACGATCGAGCCATCCGGCTGGTAGTTGCGCGCCCGGACGATGATATCCTCGTAGGTGTCCCGGACTGCATCCTGAGAAACGCCGACTTCGACGCCGCCGATATCGGATTTGTGGCTGATGTCGGGGCTGACAATCTTCATAACGACATCGCCGTCGATTTCGCTTGCAACGCGCTCGGCGTCGCCGGGGCTGTCGACGACTTCTCCCTGTGGCGTCGAGATGCCGTAGGCATCGAGCAAGTCCATCGATTCGACCCCGAGTTGTGTCCGTCCGCGGTCGGCCGCGGATTCGAGAACCGCTCGCGCTCGCTGGTGGTCGACATCGAAGGTCGTCGGCTCGACCCGCTCTTGGGTGCGAATGGTGGCGTACTCCTGTAGCGCGTCCAGACTCCGGACCGCTCGCGCGGGGTCGAAGTAGGTCGGAATGCCCGCCTCCCGAAGTCGCCCGGCGGCCGTCTCGGTTCCCGAACCGCCCATCAGCGTCGCGGCGATTGGGGTGCCGTACTCCTCTTGTAACCGGACCGTCTCCGCAGCCAGATCGTCGAAGGTTAGCGTCGCCGTCGGGCAGGCGAGCACGACCGCCATGCCGACTTCCGGATCCGCGAGCGCGATTTCGATCGCGTCGGCGAATCGGTCAACATCAGCGTCGCCGATCACGTCGATCGGATTGAAGATGTTCGCTCCGTCGGGCAACGCTTCCGAGAGATCGTCGAGTGTTTCGTCTTCGAAGTCCGCGAGTTGAATGTCGGCGTCGCCGACGGCATCGGTCGTCATCACCCCGGGACCGCCAGCATTGGTGATAATCGCAACGCCGTCGCCTTCCGGGAGCGGCTGGCCGTCGAGAATCGACGCGAAATCGAACAACTCCTGGACGGAGTGGGCCCGGAGGACCCCCGCCTGCCGGAGTCCGGCCTCGTAGGCCGCCTCGCTACCGGCGATGGCACCGGTGTGGGAGGCGGCGGCCGACGCGCCGGCTTCCGTTCGACCCGACTTCACCGCCACGATCGGTGTCTCGCGGGTCACCTCGCGAGCGGCGTCGATGAACTCCCGGCCGTCGGCTACGTCTTCGAGATAGCCGAGGATGACATCGGTCTCGGGGTCGTTGCCCCACTGGCGGACGAAATCTGACTCGTCCAGGACGGCCTTGTTCCCCAGCGAGACGATATCTCTGAACCCGATTTCCTGATCGACGGCCCAATCCAGCACCGCGGTGATAAAGGCTCCTGACTGGCTCATAAACGAGATGCTGCCCGGCGTCGCCATTCGGGGACCGAACGTCGCGTTCATGCCGACGCCGGTGGACATCACGCCCAGCGAGTTCGGGCCGACGACGTTGAGGTCGTACTCTGTCGCGACTTCGACGAGTTCCGCCTCCCGCGCCGAACCCTCGCTGCCGGCCTCGCTGAATCCGGCGGTAATGACGACGACGTTCTCGATTCCAGCCTCGGCGGCGTCACGGACGACGTCGACCGCGATGTGTGCGGGGACGACGACGATTGCGACATCGATCTCCTCGATGGCGGTGAGGCTGTCGTAACAGTCCAATCCGAGCACGGTCTCTTGGTTGGGATTGACGGCGACGGTCTCTCCCTCGAACTCCGCGAGCAGATTGCTGGTTATCGCGTGACCAACTGTGCCTTGCTCGTCGGAGGCGCCAACGACTGCAACCCGCTGTGGAGCAAAGAGCGTGGATAGCTCACCCATCAGTGTTCCCTTCGCCTGCGGTCGGATTATAGGTTCGCCTCATTCTCGCTGGCCGAGTCTCGTCGTGCGGATCT
Organism: Halovenus anhuiensis; assembly: GCF_037080055.1. Taxonomy (NCBI): domain Archaea; kingdom Methanobacteriati; phylum Methanobacteriota; class Halobacteria; order Halobacteriales; family Haloarculaceae; genus Halovenus; species Halovenus anhuiensis. The sequence continues at coordinate 1,019,915 of NZ_JBAOJI010000001.1, read as the reverse complement.
GACATGGCATTCTATCGATAGGTAGATGTGCACGCACACCAAGCACGGATATGTTTGGATTCGACCGTCCACCCGAGGAGCAAGCGAAGGTGGCCGACGAGGACTGTTCCGAGATGACGGTACTGGTGACCGGTTCGACCAGCGGCATCGGCCGGGTCACGGCGTGTTCGCTGGGCCGACTCGGCGCCCACGTGATCGTTCACGGCCGCAACGCCGAGGCCGGCGGAGCAGTTGTCGACCAAATCGAGGACAGCGACGGGACAGCCGAGTTCGTTCGCGCCGACTTCGCGGATCCCGAGGAGGTGTCGGCGCTGGCCGAACACGTCCACGACTCGGTCGAGACGCTCGATGTGCTCTGTAACAACGCCGGTGGGCTCTTCGAGACGACCGAACCGACGGCGCTGGGCGTCGATCCTGCCTTCCATATCAACCATCTCGCGCCGTATCAGCTCACGGTAGAATTGCTCGACAGCTTCGATTCGGGCAGCCGGGTCGTCACCACCTCCTCCATCGCTCACCGCGGGACGACGCTGAATCTCGACGAACTGCTGGATCTGACGGGGCTGTCGACGGTCGCCGCCTACTGTCGCTCGAAGCTCGCGAACATCCAGTTCGCGAACGAACTCGGCCGACGGCTGGCCGCTGCGGATCGGGACGTGACCTCGACCTCCTTCCATCCGGGCGTGATTCCCGGCAGCGAGTTCGGCCGTGCCTTCCCCGGTTTCAGCACGGAACTGTGGCAACTGTTCGACCAGTCGCCGTTTACCGAGTCCGTCGAGGAGGGCGCGTCGACACTCGTCTATCTCACCGTATCACCGGAGGTTGCCGACACGACCGGCGCGTACTTCGCTCGGCGTCGAGAGATCAAAGCGTCGCCGGCCGCCCGCGACCGCGAGTCCCAGCGCAGGCTCTGGGAGCGAAGCGCGGAGATTCTAGATAACGAGGAACCGCTGGCCGAATTCGCCGAATAAACGAACTGCTTCTGCGGTGGGCTAGTCGGTGCCGCTGTCAGCGGCCGTCGTCTCTTCGGCCGCTGGCGGTCCGTCACTGCTTTCGGCCCCCTCGTCCGGGAAATATCCCGATGGGCCGAGATAGCGCGTCCAGAGGACCAGAAGCGAGGGCAAGATCAGTACGCTCGCGAGGAAGGCGTAGATGATCGTCAGTCCGGTGATGATGCCGAACTGTCGCAACACCGGCAGGATGGCAAACACGAGCGTCCCGAAGCCACCGACAGTCGTCGCTGCACTCCCGAGCAACGCACCGCCAGTGCCGGTGACTGTCGTTTCCATGGCATCCCAGACGTTACCCTGCCGTCTGAGTTCGAGTTCGTATCGGGAGCTGATGTGAATGCTGTACGCGATTCCGAGACCGATCGTTAGCGAGGTGATCGTCCCCGTTAGCGTGTTGAACGAGATGCCGAGCAGCCACATCGAGCCGAGGATCCAACTCACCGAGAAGACCACGGGGAGCAGCGTCACGACGCCGAGCGACGCCGGATTCCCCGTCAGCCGGTAGGCGATGGCGAGGAAGACGAACACCGCGACGAGGGTGATGATCAGCCCCTGAATAACCGTCGAGAGTAGATCCTGCTCGACTTCGTTGAAGATCACCTGATCGCCCGTTGCGATCGCGGTGAGTTCGTTCTCGCTGTTGCTCTCGATTTCGTCGGCTGCGCCCTGTAGATCGCTCGCCACAGCCGATCCCGAGGCGTCTCCCTCGACGGCGACGGTCATCCGCAGTGCTTCGTACTCACCGTTGCTGGATTGGTAGATGACCTGCGACGCTCTCGGATTCAGTTCGAGCACCTGGTCGTACAGCGCAGAGACGTTCTCCTCGGGAACTAACGTTGCCATCTCTCTCGGCGAGGGGTTCTCAGCGCCCGCTGCGGCGGCGAAGTTGGCCGCGAACTCACTCTGGGGGTTTTCCGCCGCCGTCCGCTGCATGACCGACAGCGGCGAGCGAATGTCGGGTTCGCCGTTTGCCAGCTTGAAGATCGTCTCGCGCTCGCTCAGATCTGCGTTCGCATCGTCGACCCACTGTAAGGTCCGTTCGTCGGTCACGTTGCCGCGTATCAGGATCTCCCCTTCGCTCCCCTCCTGCTGGAAGTTCGCGGAGAGATACTCGATGTCCTCTTTGGCCTGGTACTCCCCGGGTTTGAACGGTTCAGGGAGATCCTGGGTCCACTCCGGCGGACTGTCCGCGAGGAAGTCTTCCTGCTGGAAGCTCGTATCGACCTGTGTCGCGCCGACGGCCCCGCCAAGAGTCAGAAGCAGGGTCACGGCAACCACTGCGACCGGGAACCGTCGCGCCGCCATCGCACCGCTTGCGAGGACCCGCGAGAACCGCGAGTCTCCGGTCCCGAAGGCCCGTTTCTGTCGGTCCAGTCCGTGCGCTTCGAGGAAGCCGTCGATCTCGATTTTGAGTGCCGGAATGAGTGCCCCGAAGATGAGCAACGCCGCGGTCACGCCGAAGGCGCTGACGACGCCGAAGTCCCGGAGTGGTCCGATCGGGCTGGTCAGGTTGGCGAGGAAACCGATCGCCGCGGTCGCCGTCACCCAGATGAGCGCGACGCCGACGCCGCCGAGTGCGAGCCCCATCGAACGGCGGAGGTCTTCGTCTTCCCCTCCTTCGGCCCGTTGCTCCCGGTGGCGCATGAACACGTGGATCGCGTAGTCGATCGAGAGCCCGATCAGTAACACCGGCACCGAGAGCAGGAGTTGATTGAACGCGACGCCGGTCCAGCCCATGAAGCCGAACGTCCAGATCAGCACCGCGAAGATTCCGACCACGCCGAGGATGATATCCAACAGATCACGGTACGCGACCGTCAGCGCCAGCACGACGAACAGCAACGCGAGCGGGCCGACGATGGCTCCGCTGTCACCGAGAGACTGATCGATTTCTTCTGTGATGATCCCGGCTCCAAACACGGTGTACTCGAAGTCCTGTTCCTGCGTGATATCGCGCATTTCCAGCTGCGAGTTGGTGATTCTCTCGCCGAGTCCGTCCGGGGATTCGAGCGATCCGCCGTCCGTCCGTTGCGTGATAAAGGTGAGCCGCGCCGATGCCGTCGCCGTCCCTGGCTCGTAATCTCTGGGCATCAACGCTAGCCCTTGGGAGTTGCCGTTATCCCGGAGAAGGCCCGGATCCTCGGTCAGAAGCGCTTCGAGTGTCCACTCGCTGTCCTCGATCCGTTCGATGGCCGCGATCTGTTCGTCGAGCGTCGGCGGCTGTGGTGCCGACTGGTTCTGTTCGCGGTCTTGCTGTGCGGAACCGCCGTCAGGCTGGTCGGCAGCCGCCCGCTGGCGCGCTCGTGCCTCCCGCTGGAGTTGTGCCTGCGCAACCAGGTTCTCGACGCCGAATATGGCGTTTTCGTCGGCCAGCGTCCCGTTGATCGTCTCGCTGTCACGGAACTCCTGTTGGAGTTCGAGCGATTCGATCAACGCCTCTTCCGTGAGGACGTTCTCTCCACGTTGGATCAACTGAACTGTCGTCTGATTCTCTCTGTCCTCGACGACGAAGTTATTCTGAATGTACTCGTTTGCTTCCGTTGCGTCCGATTCGGACTCGAACTGTCCCGTATCAGAGTCCTGTTCGACCATCCCTGCACCGGCCCCGATACCGGCGGTGAGAAGCAGCATCACAACGATGACTGTCTTGCTGTACGTCGTCAGGAAATCGGCGAACCGCTGGGGAAGATCACTCACGGTTGCCCTCCGTAGAAACTGCCGGCACTCTGTCTCATTTTGTCGCTAGAGGGAAGGCGTTGTCAGCCTAAATACTTGTTGTTACGTTCATACTGACATCATTCCTTACTCTGAAATACGGCCCGTTGGAGCCGCTCGTTGCCCTGTTCGCAGCGAGGCAGGCGATTTTATGCGCCGTCGGTCCGGAGGACAATTATGACCGAGACACTGACCGCAAACGGAGTCGAGTTCGCGTATCATCGCCGCGGCGACGGGGATCGGCTGGCGCTCTGTCTGCACGGCTTTCCCGACAACGCGGACTCACTTCTCCCGATCGCTGACCGACTCGCAACGGAGGGATTCACCGCCGTCTCGCCGTACATGCGCGGGTACGGACCCACGTCGCTCGCGCCCGACGACGATTATTCGACCCGCGCGCTCGGTGCTGACGCACTCGCTCTCGCCGACGAACTGCTCGAACGGGAAGACTGCGAAGAGGCCGTACTGATCGGCCACGACTGGGGGGCTGTCGCCGGCTACGCGGCCGCGCGGCAGGACCCCGACCAGTTCGCTCACCTCGTGACGATGGCCGTGCCGCCGGGGTTTTCGGCGCTCGTACTGGACTCGCCGCGCCAGCTACTCAGAAGCTGGTACATCTGGCTGTTCCAGTTTCCCGGCGTCGCAGAGCGGATTCTCGAAGCCGACGACTTTGCGCTGATCGAGCGCCTCTGGCGGCTCTGGAGTCCCGACTGGGAGTACGACGACGACCACCTCGACTCCGTCATCGAGACGTTCGGCTCCGAAGGAACGCCCGAAGCAGCACTGCAGTACTACCGACAGTTCGTCAATCCTGCAGTCAGGGATCTCGCTCGCAATGGCCGACTGACGCTGGACTCGCAGCCGCCGATCGACGTTCCCGGACTGGTTATCGCCGGGGAGCGTGACGGCTGTATCGGTGCGGAACTGTTCGACCGTGCTGACGAACCGTTTACCGCCGACTGCCGGGTCGTGAAGATCCGCGACGCCGGCCACTTCATGCACCGAGAGCGCCCGGACATCGTAAGCGAGGAGATCCGCGAGTTCGTCGGCGCGATCTGAGAGCAGTCGCTGTCGGTGTCTCGCGGAGTCGACGAAATAAAAAGGGCCGCTGTGTGGCAGTTAGGTCAGCCGTCGGACCGCGAACAGTCCCGCAACGAGCATCGCGACCAGGGCCGCGATGATCCCAAAGCCGGGGCCGTTGCCGTCGGAGCTACTGTCGTCAGCTTCTTCGTCGTCCATTTCCTCATCACTGCTGTCCATGTCGTCTTCTCCGTCCGTTTCCTCGCCATCCATCTCGTCGTCTCCATCCGTGTCGTCCATCTGCTCGACGGCAGATGCGCCGAAGCTATCCATCACGGGAGCGCCGGCGGCGACGTACGGACCGTCCGAGGCGCCCTCACTCGTGAGGAAGTCGTACATCTGGTTACCGTTGGTGTCGAAGTGTGCCATCGCAAACAGCGTGTCGTCCTCTTCGAGCGGTTCGTCGAGGCTGATCTCCACGTTCTCGTGGGTGCCCGGTGCGAGGTACTCGCTGGTGCCGCGGACGCTGTCGAGGACAGCGCCGTCCGCGAGCGTCGAGTCGTGAACGGTCACGAACCCGCCGTCGTGGAGCGTCACGCTCTCGATGACGACCGTCTCGCCGTCGGAGTTCTCGACATCTGCACTGACTGCCGCGGTGACGCTCACCGTGTCTGACTGCATGACGATGTCCCCACCTGCGGTGTAAGGACCGTCAGCGTCACCACCAGAGTCGACGAAGTCGTACATCTCATTGTCGTTCGTGTCCTGATGAGCCATCGCGAAGACCTGGTTGGTCTCGGTCAGCGGGGCATCGAGTTCGACGACGATATTTTCGTGGGTGCCGGCATCCAGGTACTCACTGGTGCCGCGGATGCTGTCGATCACGTCACCGGCGGCCAGCGAAGAGTCGTGAATCGTCACAAATCCGCCCTCAGAGAGGTCGACACTGTCGATCACGACGGTCGTCCCGTCGGAACTCTGTGCGGTGAAGTCGACGCTCGCCGACACGGTCACGTTGCCTGGTGTCATGACGATATCACCGCCGGTAGTGTACGGCCCGTCAGCGGCACCACCGGAGTCGACGAAGTCGTACATCTCGTTGTCGTTCGTGTCCTGATGAGCCATCGCCAGTAGCGTGTCATCCTCCGCGAGCGGATCGTCGAGGGTGACTTCGATGTTGCGGTGGACTCCGGGTGCGAGATACTCGCTCGTGCCTCGGATGCTCCCGATGACCTCACCATCCTGGAGTGTCGAGTCGTGCATCGTCACGAACCCGCCATCTGGCAGGAACACTTCCTCGACGACGACGGTCGTCCCACCGGATGCCTGTGCGTCGAACGCGACCGATGCGTTCTCGCTCAGCGCGACCTCTGCGCTGTCGACGACAGCGTCACCAGCGCTGTTCGAGAACGGTCCGTCTGCGTCACCGTTGCTGGCTGGGAAGTCGTACTCCTGGTTGTCGTTCGTGTCTCGGTGAGCCATCGGGACGAGCGTGTCGTCGTCTTCGAGTGGCTCGTCCAGTTGGATCCGAAGATCCTCGTAGATGCCCGCGTCGAGGTACGCGCTCGTGCCGCGAACGCTCTCGAAGACAGCGCCGTCGAGCAGGCTGGAGTCGTGAACGGTCACGAATCCGGGCTCTGCGAGTTCGACTCGGTCGACGGTGATGTACTCGCCTTCGGAACTCTGTCCGCTGAAGGAGAGGTTGGCCGAGACGGTCACCTCGGCGTTGTCCATCACGATCTCACCGTCGAGGGTGTAGGGTCCGTCAGCCTCGCCGTTCGAGGAGACGAACGTGTACGCGCGGTCACCGTCCGTATCCTGGTGAGCCATCGCGTGGAAGGTGCCGCCCTCGATACCGTCGTCAAGTTCGACAACGACATCCTCGTGGGTGCCGGGTTCGAGATACGCGCTCGTTCCAACGACACTGCCGAGCGTGTTCCCGTCGGTGAGCGTGCTATCGTGGATCGTCACGAACCCGCCGTCGGGGACGGTCACCTCGTCGACGACGACTGTCTCGCCGCCGGAGGTGGTATTCTCGAATGTCACGTCTGCCTGGTGTTCGTCGGCCGATACTGGTGCTGCGAGCGCCCCGGCCCCGACGGCGAATGCCGCCGCGACGAGGAGTGCAACTCTCATCACATCGTATGCGTTCTGACGCATACCCTATCCGAAGACGGGTACTTAAAAGAAGATTTTCCGAAATCCGACCGAACTCTCACCCAATTTCGTCCCCAAAATGCCCCACGTACCGCGATATACCCACTTTTTTGCTGATTGTATTCGGATTGGTTACGGCCTCAGCGAGGTATTTAAAATCGCGGCCGTCCACGACTCGTAACCGAGCTCGAAAATAGCCGGGCCGCGGTTCGCGAGTCAGTCCCAGGTGATCCAGACGAGCACCGCCAGTCCGACCGTTTCGAGCAGATGCAGTGCCATCAGCGCTCGCCAGACGATGTTCGGTACCGACGAGTTGAACCACGCCGACAGCGTCGGATCGACGATGTAGATATACAGCGAGAGCGCATTTCGCGCGAGCAGGAAGACGGCGAACATGGCGAGACCGAGGGCGTGTTTCGACCGGAGGTCGAGATAGTTCCGCCCCCAGACGCTCAGCAGCGCCGCGAGCAACACGATATTGATTCCCGCCGAAAGGCGGGCGACATCGAACCAGAGACTCATGATAGTTCACCTACCCTGGCTATCCCTTTAACCACTTTCCCAATTTCGTCCCAAAACTCTCCCAAAACCGCAGCATGTGGCCGTAATCGTGTGTTTTCGGTCATGTCTCGTCCACCTGTTCGATAATTGTAGTTACCGTCTCCCAGTGGCTTCGCGTCCGCTCGGTCGGCAGATAGACCGCCCCGTAGTCGTCACCGCTGCTTTTGACGACATCGTTCTCGACGAGAACATCGAGATGGTGTCGGACCGTCTTGTAATCCAGATCGAGATCGTCGGCGAGTTGGTTCGCGTTCCGGGGGCGCTCGTCCAGCGCGCGTAACAGGCGCACGCGATTGGTCCCGCCGCGTGTGCCCGTCAGCACGTACCAGAGAACGCCCTCCATTAGGCTGGTAGTCAATGGCCCGGGCCCTAATAGTATCGCTCTCCCGGAACCCGCCGCTCCCGCAGTTCGAGACGATACCGAAAAACCACTGTCTCACCGGAGTTGTCGCTTCCTCTCACCGCGGACGACTGCCGGCTTTGATCGGCTGTCGCTATCTTTGTGTGTCCGTCTCCGTCCGAATCCACTCGGTTAGTTCCTCGCCCGCGACGAAGCCGTCGTCCCGCCGCGCCACTGGCTCCCCGTCGACGAACAGCACGAAAAGCGGCACCCGGCGCACGTCGAACCGCTCGATCAGCGGCGGGTCGTCTCGCGGGTTGATCAGTCCGACATCGAGTCCGAGTTCGCGGCCCACGTTACCGACCACCGGCTCCATGCTCTGACAGAGCCCGCAGCCGTTCGTGTAGAACTCGACGAGTGCAACGTCTGCCTCAGCACAGAAGGCGTCCAGATCGGCCTCGTCGGCAAGCTGGACTGGTCGGTGCTGGTCCATCGTTGGATCTGCCTGGTCGCTTTCTGGCTGACTCATGCTCTTCCTTGGTGTTCTGGCCGACTAAACGCTTCGGCACACAGAAAGAAGACAGGGCGGGAGGGCGTGTGACTAGCGGGCTGTTCGGGTCCCACAGCGGCTGTCAGGGTCGAGTGGGTTCGGGACAGGGCGGACGACTGGCGATGATCGGACGTGGGACCCCTGCCGACCGTGCGTCGGCAGTCTACCCGACGGCCCACAGCGTAAAGACCGCCTCGGAGAGTCAAATCTGCATTTCACCGACGGAGTTCCCACCGGGCCGGCACGAGGGCTGCTGAGCACTGTGCATCTAAGCCTTCTCTCCGTGGCAACTGTCTTTGGGATCGAGCGCGAAGTAGTACCAATGAAAGACGACAGCGCCAGTCTTTCGGTCGCGGAACTGGCCGACTACTGCAGTACTCAAGCCCGACTCCTTGCGGGTCGCACGGAAACCCTCGCCGCAGAGACTGACGAGTTGCTCGACGAAATCGACGAGGAGATTTCGGGGATGCGAGAGCGTCTCACGGCACAGGCGAATGGTCCCGAGAGTCCCGGCGCTTCCTCGCCGACGGCCGGCGCTGACACCGCCGACGAAGTCACGCAACTCGAAGCGTTGGAGACCGAACTCGAAGAGAAACAGGCAGTTGCCGAGGCCAAACGGGCGCGGATGGTTGCCTTTCAGGAACTGTCGGAGGCGTACGCTGACTTGGCGGAAGACCTCGAAACGACCGCCGACGACGGCCAAGATGCGCTCGAACAGATCGTCCGACTCGAACAGGACCGAGATGCACCGGCGTACTTCGACGACCGACAGACACTGCTCGAAGCCGTCGCCGAGTCGAACAACTGACGAACGCCGGCCACCACATCAGTCGTCCCGGACTCGCGGAGCTTTGCTCCGCGGTGTCTTCGTGAGTATAGCGAACGAAGGCACGAGAGAGCACGGCTCTCCCGCGGTCTGTGCGAGTGTTGTGAGCACAGATTCGAGTGAGCCCTTCACTCGGCGGATTCGAACCGCGAAGACTCGCTACGCTCGTCCTCTGGCCCGAATCCGCTCGTGAGACTATTCGTTCTCACTTCGCTCGAACAGAATAGTCCCGGGCGGATTCGAACCGCCGTCAGAGGCTCCAAAGGCCCCTATGATTGGCCACTACACCACGGGACTGCATATGCTCATTGCTGACTCCCCTACAAGTGTCTTACTGTCGTGACTGCGCATCTCCAGACGACACCCGAATAAAAATCTCGGCTGGGCGACCAGCCGATTCGTTATTTAAATCTCGCCGTCTTCTTCGAGCGCTTCCATGATGTCGCCGACGAACGACTCGACGTCATCGTATGGGAAGTCGCCGCCGCTGACGGTCTGGTTGAGCTCCATGGCCGTCATCGAGAAGTCGCCGGACTCGAAGGACGTCGATGGGCCGTTCGGCAGCGCCGGAACGAGATCCATCGGGCTGTTGATCGGATAGTCTGCACCTTCGAACGCTTCAGTGAACTGCTCGCGCAGGTCGTCTTTGTCGACCATACTCATTTGTTTGTAAGTCGGTACAAAAAGATTGGTGGTTTAGACTCGATAGGGATTCGCACACATCCGCCTTCAGTCTGGCATCTCTCAGCCACTGACTCGCGGCCGACACGAACACGCGCTGCGCGAGAGTATCGATCATCTCTGTCTCCCATACATGTTAGCACCCTCTTTATCATACCTTTCTACATAATAACAAGAGTGTATGCCAGACAACTCAGTCGATAATCCCCAGCGGCGAAGATTACTCGCAGGCGTCGGTACCGGAATCGTCGCCTACGGCGCAGGCATCGGCGCAACGGCGGCACAGAGCCAAGAACAAGTGCAGGCAACACTGAACAACGTCGGCGCCAGCGCGTGGGAAGTGACGAATATCGAGGGCGACGACGAACTCGCGGAGACGGGCGTCGAGAATCCGGAACTCACGCTTCGAGAGGGCGTCCGGTACACCTTCCAGAACGACGGCTGGAGCTCTCACCCGCTGGCCTTCCGCGGGCCGGACGGGGAAGCGCTGTTGAGCCAGAGCGGCGACGGTTCCTTCGAAGGCGACTCCGAAACCGACTGGGTCGACGACGAAAACTCGGTTTCATTCACGGTCACGGGCGAACTGGCCGACGAACTCGACAGTTACGTCTGTACGGTCCACGGATCGATGGAAGGATCGATCCGGACGGTACAGGAAAGCGACAGCGACGCACCCGCAGCGGTCGAATTCAGCGACCAGTCCACCGACGGCACATCGGTAACTGTCGACTCCGTCCGTCTCGACGAGGGCGGGTTCGTGACGATCCACGACAGTAGCCTGAACGACGGTGCAACACTCGACAGCGTTCGCGGCACCTCGGAGTACATCGAGGTCGGTAGCGTCCAGAATCTCGAAGTCGAACTCGACGATCCGCTCACGACCGGCGATACGCTGATCGCGATGGCCCATCGGGACAGCAACGACAACGAGAGCTACGACTTCGTCTCCTCAGAGGGGAGCGAGGACGGCCCATACTCTTTCGACGGCGGCGCAGTAATCGATGACGCCGACGTACAGGTCGACGGTGCCGCCGCGGTGCGGATCGACGATCAGGTGACGGCCGGCGACTCCGTGACCGTCGACTACGCTCGTCTCGACGACGGCGGATTCGTGACCATCCACGACAGCAGTCTCCTCGACGGTGAGACCATCCCGAGCGTCCGGGGCACCTCGGAGTATCTCGACTCCGGTGAGCACGACGAACTCGAAGTCACTCTCGACGAACCGCTCGCCGGGGGCGATACGCTGATCGCGATGCCGCACCGGGATACGAACGGCAACGAGACGTACGACTTCGTCTCCTCGGAAGGGAGCGAGGACGGTCCGTACACGAACGACAGCGGCGCGGTTACGGACAGCGGCGAGGTGCAACTCGTCGACGCCGCAGTCACCTTCCCCCAACAGGCGACCGCCTCACCGACGTTCACTCAGGAGGACCCGACTGCCCCCGGTGTCGTGGTCGACGTGACTGCCAACACCGAGAGTGCTGTCGTCGTCACCTACGAAGACGGCGAAGATCTCGTCATCGCGGGACTGGGCGTCTTCGGCGCGGACGAACTCGACGGCGAGGAGAATGTCGTCGTCGCCGTCGAAGACACCGGTGGCTTCCCCGGCGACCACGTCGCCCACGCCATTCCGACGGCCGATCTCAGCGGCGAGTACGCACCCGGGGATACCGTCTCCGGCGACACCACTAACGCGGTCGTCGACAACGATAGCACGACAGTCCACCAGGCTGGACTCACCTTCGAGGATCAGACCGGCGACGGGCCCGTCGAGAGCGGCGACGCGATGGCGACGGTCGACGCCTCGCTGTCCGGCGATGTTCCGTACACCGTCGATGTCCACGTGACCGACGACGAGGATAGCCTCGTCGCAGCCGAGTGGATCGGCTCCTCGAACGTCCTGACCGGCGAGAACGAGGGTGCAGAGATCATTGCCGAGCGAGCGCCCGAGGACGGCGATTTCAACGAGCTGCCATTCTCCGGGACAGACACCTTCGTCGCGATGATCCACCTCGCCCCGGACGCCAGCGCTGGCGACGCTGCTACGCCTGGCACGGGTCCGGTCGTCCCGAACGCCGACGCCGAGGCCGGTGCGGTTCCGGGTGGTGTGACTGCGAGCGCCGAGATTACCGCCGAAGCCGACGATATGGATGACGGCGACGATATGGACGATGGTGACGACATGGATGACGGCGACGATATGGGCGGTGATAACGAGACGGACGGCGACGGTATGGACGGTGACGATGGCGGCGATGACGGCGAGGATAGTTCCGACGGATCCGGCCCCGGATTCGGCCCCGTCGCCGGCGCGGCCGGGCTGAGCGGCCTCGCGGCCTACGCGTACCGAAAACTCGGCATCGACAGCGAACCGGCGACACCCGAGGACGACGACCTCGAGGAAGACGACGAATAATCGCCAGTATAGACTGTAGATCCCTCTTACCGCGTTTCTTTTCGCCACTGTTTCCGGTCGACGACCTCGCCGTCGAGAACCTCGGCGGATGCCTCGGTCGCCGCCCAGAGGAACTGCGCCGCGACATCCTCCGGGTCGTGGCCGTCTCCCCCGGAGAGGTCGGTCGCCACCTGTCCCGGATCGACGACCCCGACGACACGGTCGGTATCGGCACCGAATCCGCGGGCGATTGCTTCTGCGGCGGCTTTCGAGACGGCGTAGGATCCGTAGCCCGGATACGGCTCCCGTGCGACCGACCCGGAAGCGACGAGAATCCGGGCGTCGTCGGCGAGATGCGGGAACGACTCGCGGATCGTCGCGAAGGTCCCCCGTGCGTTCGTTCGCATGTGATCGTCGAACGCCGCGTAACTCTCCTCGGTCAGCGGTGTCGATCCGGTCTCGCCGTGATAGACTGCGGCGTTGGCGACGACGTAATCGATCTCGCCGCCGATTTCGGCGGCCATCTGCATCAGGCGCTCGACATCGAACTCGTCGCGTACGTCCGCTCGCGCTGCCGTGGCCTCTCCACCCCCGGCTTCGATTTCCTCGGCGACGGCGTCGATCGCGTCGCGATTCCGGGCACAGAGGACGACGTGTGCGCCGGCTTCCGCGAACGCCTGAGCGACGGCTTTCCCGATTCCCCGGCTTGCTCCCGTGACGACGGCTGTGTCTCCGTCCATACCGGCTTTTCGGGTGGCGATCCCTTAATTCCGACTCCCGTCACAGAAGCGGCACTCGGGAAAGAGATTTCCGGAGTCGGCCCCGGCCGTCGACCAGCCGCATCCGACCGCGGACCATCGGGACGACGCCCTCGGAAACCTGCTCGTAGTCGAGCACCTCGAAGCGGTCGTCGTGTCTGAACAACGCTCCAGTCTCGCGGTTGAGATGACAGCCCCCGGCGACGGTGTGCCACGCGGGCGCGAGCACGTCGTGGGCCTGACCCATCCGACCCTCGCCGCGGACGTGTTCGAGAAAGCGAAACTCCCCGCCGGGTTTGAGGACGCGAGCGACCTCCGAGAGGGCGGCTTCGTGGTCGGGAATCGTACAGAAAACGAGCGAGGCGACCACCGCGTCGAAGGAATCGTCTTCGTAGGGGAGCGATTCACCGCCCGCGTCTGCAATATCGACGGCACGACCAAGCCGTTCGGCGCGCTCGACGGCCTGTTCTCGCATGTGCGGGTCGGGTTCGACCGCGTGCAGATCGGCGGCCTCGTCGTAGTAGGGAAACATCGCGCCGGTCCCGGCTCCGATTTCGAGGACGCGTCCCGAGAGGTCTGCTGCGAGTGCTTCGCGGTGTTCGGGCAGCATCGTCCGCTCGGGAATCGCCATCACAGCGTCGTACAACTGCGCAACGAGTGGGTGACCGTCAGTCGACATATCCGACCTTCGCCCGGCAGAACAAAAACGATGCCGGGGTTCAGTTACCGCCGACGGTCTCGTGTAGTGTCGTCGTTCGATCGATCAGTGTCGGAGCGTCGGCGGCAAGCAGTGTCACCAGGGGCTCTTTGCCGTGTTCACCCCGATCGATCACTGCCACGGGGGGCGTCACGGCCTCGCTGAACGCCTGTCGTACTCCCCACTCCATTGTCGCCCCCTCCTCGGCGGCGACTTCGGCGGGTTGTTCTGTCCGACCGTACTCGCCGACTGGCCAGTCCAGTCCCTGTAGCGCGGCCTCAACATCGGCGTCGAATCGGGTGTTGAGCGCGAAGCGGTACTCGGGATGGTATTCCCGAGCGGCCAGCAGAAACTGGGCGACGTGATCCGACGCGCCGTAGCGGATGTCACCGCGGGCCGTGAGGCCCGCTCTGGTTCGACCGATCCGTCCCTCGACGGCAGCGCACTCCTCGGGGACCTCCGCGTAAGGTGTGGCACCAGCAACGTTCATCCCAACTTCGGGGACGAGTGGGCCGACGTTCGCCTCGGCGAGCGCGTCGACTATTTCGCGGACCTGCTCGGCCGTTGGTTCGCGTTCGGCCCGGTCGCGGGCGGCGACCATGTGATGCACTGCGCCGGGTCCTTCGCCCACATTGAGGCTGTACCTGACCGCGCGGGCGAGTAGATCGGTGCCGGTTTTGATCGCCGTCGAGAGGTCGTCGCCGTAGGCGAGGCGGGTCGCGATTGCGGCCGAGAGCATACAGCCCGAGCCGTGGTTGGCCTCCGTGTCGACCCGCGGATGGCTGATCTGTTCGATCTCGTCGTCGGTGACGAAGCTGTCGACGACGTCTTCACCGTCGACGTGGCCCCCCTTCACCAGCGCCGCGTCGACGCCGTCGTCGACCAACCGCTCGCCCGCCCGGATCGCCGCCTCGGTCGAGTCGACTTCGATCCCGGTGAGCACTTCGGCTTCGTCGGCGTTGGGCGTGAGGAGGGTCGCTTCCCGAGCGAGTTCGTGATACGCCGACTCTGCACCGTCATCGAGTAGTCGATCGCCGGACGCAGCGACCATCACCGGATCGACGACCGCCGGAATCGACGACTCGGCGACTCGCTCGGTGACGAGTTCGATCACATCTTCGGTCGCGAGCATCCCCGTCTTCATCGCTCCGACTGCGAAGTCGTCTGTGACGGCGTCGTACTGGGCTCGAATCTCTTCGAGCGGGAGCAGGTGTGTGCTCTGTACACCGCGGGTGTGCTGGGCGGTGACGCTCGTGATGACGCTCGTGCCGAAGGCGCCGCCGGCTTCGATGGTCTTCAGATCGGCCTGAATGCCCGCGCCGCCGCCGGAGTCACTCCCCGCCACAGTGAGGACGACTGGCGGTTCTACGGGTGCCCGTTGTCGAGTCATACACAGAGCTATCACCGGCACATACAAATCGGTAATGGAACTTCAGCCGGTACTGGACTCGCTCTCTTCCTGTAGGTCGATGCGCGTGATCTGGACCTCGACGCCTGGGTGGTCGCTGTCGCCGATCGATTTGTACGGCTGGTCGACAGGCTGTTCGCCCGCGGCAGACGGTCCCACGTAGTCGAACTGTTCGTTGTCGGTGGTCTCCTGATGGGCGACGATCCGGACCGTCTGTCCGTCCCCTAACTCCTGGTTGACCGGGATCACGAGTTCACTGTGTGTGCCCGGTTCGAGATAGTCCGTCCTGCCGAGTAACTCCCCGTCGACGCCCTCTTCATCGTAAATCGCGATGTAGCCGCCCTCGGACAGTGACACTTCTTCAATCCCGTAGACGTTGTTCTGATCGGCCGTCACCCCCGTTGCCGAGATCGAGGCCACGGGGCCGGTGAGCAGGATCATGAAGACGTAGGCGATGGTCACCATGATGGCGGCGTGTTTCGCGCCGTCGCGCAGCGATCCCTCGCCGAGTTGGCCCGCGATGAAGCCCGCCAGCGCCGCCTGGATCATCGCGCCGTGGAAGAAGACCAGCGAGTACGCCGCCTTGTCGACGCTTCCGAGTTGATCGAACCCGGTCGATCCGCTTGGCAACCGACCCACGCTATCGCTAGAGGGGGCGGGCACGACATCGGGAAGGCTCGGAATGAGCACCTGATTGATCGCTCCGACGATGAGCAAGAAGACGAAAAAGGAGACGTAGATGACGACGAGATAGGTCATCATCTGCTGGCGACGCTGGCGGCGGAGTTTGACCTCGGCGCGGGCCTGCTCGGCGGCGACGCGCAACACCGGCCCCATGTCGCCGCTGGCCCGCATCGCGTTGGTCAGAAGCGTCACGACTCGCGTGACGGCTGTCGTCCGAACCCGCCGGCCGAGTCGTACCAGCGCGTCGCCGATGTTCGAGCCGTATTCGAGGTCCCGCCAGATCCGCTCGACCTCCGGCGAGAGCACGCCGAGGTCGCTCCCTCGGAGTCGCTCGAATCCCTCGACGACGGACATCCCGGCCTCGTTCAGGCTGGCGAGTCGTTCGAGCAGTTCCGGCAATGCAGCCTCGATATGGTTCAGCCGTCGCTTGTAGTACTCCCGGACGATTGCGTAGCTGATGAGCACGAACAGCGCCGACTGAATGACGATGTCGTCGAGAATGCGCGTCGTTACTCCTTCGGCTTGAAACGCCACAGGCATCCGTACGAGCATGACGACTGCGGCAATCGGAACCGTCACCCACAGGAGTTTCGTCGGGTTCCAGAGGAAGCTCCGAAACGGATTGCGAAGCCACGTCTTGATCCGGCTCAGGCGGTCGTACAGTTCGAGCATCCGCCAGTTGTTCGCCTCGCGGGCATCGACCGTCCCGCCGTCGGGGCGGGTGGCACTGGTGGTCGGTGAGACGTTCGTCGGCGTAGAGGTTTCGAGTTGATCGAGGATGTTCGTCCCGGTCTCTCGGGCGATTCCGAGTTCGTCGAGTTTCTGCTGGAGGATCAGCGCGAATGCGGCGTTCCCGAGCGGGATCATCAGGTAGATCATCAGCATCAACAGCATCAGCGTGTCCGCGACGAGCAGTCCGAAGACCAGCAAGATTGTGATGAGAAAGAGTGTCCCCGCCACGAGGACCGTGACGTACATCTCCGCGATGGTCGCGAGCAGTTCGAGCACCTCCTCCTGTCGTTCCTCCTGCTCGTCGCGAAAGCGCTCGTACTGCTCGCGGAAAAAGGTCGGCAGGTCGCTGCCGCTCTGGAGGATGCTCGTCATGTTCTCCGCGAAGGTCTTGAACTGCTCGCTGGGGGTTCGCCGGGCCATCCGTCGCAACGCGGAGATCATATCGCGGCCGAACAGATCCATCTCCCGGACGGCGACGTTCATCTCCTCGGCCGCCTCACCGTAGACGGCCCGGTTGCGCGAGAGTGTCCGCAGGATCTGGGGAAACTCCATCCCGCCACGGGAGAGCGCGTACATGAACGCGGTCGTCCGCGGGAGCCCTTCCTCGATCCCCTGGCCTCTGACCGAGGCGGTACTGGCCGGCAGTTGCCAGCGGAACACGTACGAGAGCGTCGCGCTGAGGATGCCGAGCGCGAGACCGCCGACGATCAAGACGAGCCAGCGAGTCTCCGAACTCAGGACCAGCACGAAATCGGTCGTGATACCGAGCGGATCGGTGATCGTATCCGGCAGCCCGGCCAGCGCCCACACCAGCGGTTCGAGGACCGCGAGCACAATCGCGACGACATACGCGCCGAGTATGCTCCCCGCGACGAAGGCCATGAGAACGAACAAAAGTGTCTTGGTCGCATACGTTCGGTAGGTATTCGTCACGTATGCGGCTTCGAGCCGTCGTTTCCGCGTTCGGTTTTCGGAGACGAACCGGCTGAACAGCACTCGACTGACGCGGTTGAGTAGCTTCTCGACTCGCGGGCTGAATTTGCCGAGCAGCCACCCCGCCACGAGTACGAGGCCGAGCAAACTGGGAAGCGGCCAGAGCGGCACCATCGTTAGCCCTCGTCGAGTTCGATCCCGTCGTTTTCGATCCGACGCATGACTTCCTCGGAGTCGGCGTAGTACTTGTTCACCATCGCGGTGAAGCGGCGGTAATCGTCGACGCCGTTTTCCTGGAGATACTTCAAAAAGCGCCGACGGTTGCGCAACTCTTCGAGCAGTTCCGACTGACTCCAGCCGCGTTCCTCGCGGATCTCGTCGAGCAACTCCGAGTTGTTCTGCGAGAAGGTATCGCCGGTCGAATTCCACGAGTAGGTGTTCGAGTAGTCCAGTTCTCCGGTCCGCTGATCGATACCCTCGATTTCGGCGATGGTCTTCGCGCGGCGGACGCGCTGGTCGTCCGTCCGGCCGAGCACCTGCACCCAGAGGATATCGAGCGAAGTGACCATCGGCCGGGGGACGTTGATCGGTTCGTTCTCCAGTCGGTTGATCACCGTCTGGACCGAGTCGGCGTGCATCGTCGAGAAGGTGGTGTGGCCGGTGTTCATCGCCTGGAATAGCGTAATCGCCTCCTCGCCACGGACCTCACCGACGATGATGTACTCCGGGCGATGGCGCAGTGCCGACCGCAGCAGATCGTACATTGTGATGTCCGAATCACCCATCCGCTCGCGGGTCACCGAGGACAGCCAGTTGTCGTGATACAGCGACAGTTCCCGCGTGTCCTCGATGGTCAGCACCTTCGACCGCGGCGGGATGAACATCGAGACGGCGTTCATCGACGTGGTTTTCCCGGCCGCCGTCCCGCCCGCGAAGATCAGCGAGCGGTTGTTCTCGATGGCCAGCCACATGAAGGCGAGTATCTCCCGGCTGACGGTCCCGTATTCGAGCAGATCGATGGGCGTGAACGGTTCGTCGGCGTATCTCCGGATCGTAAATGCTGACCCTTTCGGCGTCACTTCCTCACCGAGTGCGAGTTCGATCCGCGAACCGTCTGGCAGCGTCGTCGAGACGACCGGGTCGGAGACGGAGACGTGCCGGCCGGATCGCTGTGCGAGTTGGATGACGAAATCTGCGAGTTCCTCGTCTTCGTAGACGATGTTTGACTCGATGTCGGTGTACTCGTCGTGATAGACGAACACGGGGAGGTCGGGGCCGTCACAGGAGATATCCTCGATGTGCGGGTCGTGCATCAGCGGATCGAGGCGGCCGTAGCCCTGAAACGCCCGGTAGAGATAGTAGAACAGTCGATAGAACGTCTCGTCCGGGACCTCGACGCCGTACTCCTCCAGTCGGTCGATGAGTTCCTCTCGGAGTGCGTGCTCGGGACTGTCCGCGATTTCCGTGCGGTACAGAAGCGGGCCGCGGATGTCCTCGAACAGTCGGTCGAGCAGTTCTTGCTCGAACTCTGTCAGTTCGGGCTCGACGACGTAGTAGCGGTGTTCGGTCTCCTCCGGATAGTAATTGATCGAGACGAAGGCGAAGGGTGCGTTGACCCAGTATCGTTCGATCTCTTCGTGACCTTCCAGTCCGTCGAAGGTGACGAGTTGGTCGTGACGTTTTGGGTCGTAGTCGGTCGGAGAAACAGTCGAGCCAGTCAGCGCCCGCGCGGTCTGTGAGAGCCACTCGGTGAGACCGCCGGACTCCTCGGTATCCCGTGCGAGCGTTCGACTTCGGTCAGCTGACTCGTCTTGTGCCATGGTTTTTCCCCCGGCCCACCGCAGCGTGGATATGCTCGCTTACCGGGCCAGCTACTTAAATGGCACCCGGGAGCGACGCTTAGGTTGTCGCCGAGCCTTCCGTCCGTTCGAGACGCTCAGTTCGGAGTAACACGATTCCGAAGATGAACTGAAAGGCCACTCCGACCGGCAGCGTGGTCCCGATGTGGTGCTGTACGAGCAGGACGTAGGCACCGGCCAGCAGGATTGCGCTGGCGAGTAAGAGCCCGCCCAGCGTCTTTACCGGGTCGATATCGAGTGACTGAATCCGATCTTCGTCGAGATAGTAGGCGATGCTGAGCCCGAGTGCCACGGTGAACACGGCGGTCCCCGCGAGCCAGAGATAGCTGACGTAGGTTTCGCCGGTGTACACCGGGAAGTCCAGAAAGCCCCAGACCCACAGCGGCCGCGATCCCGGGAGTTCGATTTCGGGGACGAAAAGGAGATTGAGGATGTGAAACCAGAAGAAATAGCCCGATGCCTCCTCGCGGGCGACCCACGTCACCGCCCACGGCGAAATCGCACAGAGCCACGTGGACAGGACCGCGAGTTCACCGGCGTACTCGGAACGAACCCACATACAGTTCTCGGAGCGGCCCCGCCGGTAAAAACTATCGCTGTCGGTCAGAGGTTCGCCCTAATATATTCGGCGAGATCTGTGATCAGGGATTGCTCGTAGGTCCAGAACCCTTCCCATTCCGAGTTACCCGTCTCGATTGCGAGCAACGCAGCGCTTCGTTCGGCGGGGTAGTTCGGCGGTGGCTGATAGAGAACGAACCACGAGTACTGAAAATCGTCTTTTTTGCCGCCGTGCATCGTCACGTCGAGTTCGCTCGTGGGCCGCCAGTCTGGCTTGCCGTAGACGTGTACGTCGACATCTGTGTTCGACACTTTCCGGTAGGCTCGACGCGTCCCCTGTTCGTCTTTGATCCGGGAGAGCTGTTGAAACGACGAGCGCAGGGTTCCCGCCCCGGCCTCGTATGCCCGGCGTTCGATGTGTCTGGAAATGAGGATAAGGAGGAGTTTCTCCGTGTTCGACTCCGGATAGCCGCGAAGTGAAAACTGAACGTCGGTCAACTTGTCGATCACAGCCGGAACCGTCGTCTCGTCGAGTTTCCGGGTACCAGTCAAATACAGATCGGAGTTGACCATCAGAATCGCATCCCGGAGGGCATCCAGCGACGATTGCGCGATTACTTCACCGTCTTCGAGTAACAGGACTGTGTTTTCGGGATACTCCCCGTCGGTGATCTCTTCGACGGCGACACGCTGTTTGGCGAATAGATTCTCGACCATCCGCTGGAACGGTTCGGGCTGGGTTCGGTTGGCCACGACCAGCCTTCGGGCGGGGGTTTCGGGCACCGAGAGGAACCTATCCAGGGACATGCGGTTGCTGGCTGTACACTATCAGTGGGTTTGAATCTGGTGTCGATTATCAGCGATAAATTTCGCACCCAACGCTTATTTACGTCTCTTTCGCTTCGATTGCCCAACTTTATGCGTGTTAGCACAACAGAGTTCGTTCAAAAACAACTGTACGATAGCACTTGTGTAACCGGACACAGTGCTCTCGGCGTGAACGGCTAGTTCAGTACAGCAGTGCGTCGTCGGATTCGACCATGTACAGCGTCCGTGCGGCGATGTTGACGGCGTGGTCGCCGACGCGTTCGAGGTCCCGAATCGTCAACAGCAGACGGTAGACATCCTGCATCGTCTGCTGGATCTTGTCCTCTTCGGTGATGTCCTGTCGTTCGATCAGGTCGCGGACGACCAGTTCGGAGGCCTCTTCGCACATCTCGTCGATATCGTCGTCGCGGTCGGCAATCTCGAAGCAGGCCTCGGCGTCCTCGTCGGCGTAGGCGTCCATCGACGCCTCGACCATCTCGATGGTCTTCGACCCGATGGCCTGAATGTCGACCTCGGGGAAGGTGTCTTTCTGGGCGTCCAGCGAGTAGTCGCCGAGATTCGTCGCGAGATCGGCGATTCGCTCCAGATCGGTGATGATCTTGAACGACGCTGCGATGAAGCGCAGATCGCCGGCGACGGGTTGCTGGAGGGCGATCAGATCGATACACTCCTGTTCGAGTTCGAGATACATCTCGTTGATTTCGTGGTCGCCTTCGATCACCTCCCACGCGAGGTCGTCGTCTTTGTCCTGCAGCGCATCGAGGCCCTTCTGCAGGCGTTCGATGACGAGTTCGCTCATGTAGAGGATATCGTCGGATAGTTTTTCGAGGCGTTGTTGATAACCGTCTCTGGGCATACTTGGACATGACCCTCATCCGGTTTGTAGCTTGTGTGTCCCGCAATTATTCGAGTAGTTCTTTCGTCCGGCGGTGGCGATACCGGAAGAAGGGCTCGAAGCCGACGACGCCGAACGGGCCGACCGCACGCCCGAGCGCGCCGAAGGGGAACTCGTAGCGGACCCGATCCCGGATGATCGTCTCCTCGCCGTCGGCGTAGAACATGTGCGTGTGCTCCCACTCGGGGAACGGGCCCTCGGCCATCACGTCGACGAAGTACGCCGAGCCACCGGACTCCTCGCGCTCGGTGATCTTCGAGACCCAGTCCTGTCGCGGACCGACGTTCAGCGGTCGGACCGACGACCGGATTTCCGCGCCTGCTTCGAGAACGCCCGGATCTGACTCGCCGTCGGGACCGACGACCGATTCGATTTCGAGGTTCATCCACTCGGGTGTCAGCGCAACCAGTCCGGATTCGTCGGAGTGAAACTCCCAGACCTCCTCGAAGGGCGCAGCGACCCGCACCGACCGCTCGTAGGTAGCCATACAGAACGGTCGGCCGCCGGAGAGAAAACGCTGTGGTTGTCAGGGCCAGATGCCGCCTTCTTCGGCCGCCTGGACGACTCGTTCGAGCGCGACCGTGTACATCGCCACGCGGAGATTCGGCACGTCGTACTGCTCGTAGGCGTCGATCATCGAGTCGAAGGCGTCGGTGATGTACCGTTCGAGTTCGTCGTTGACCCGCTGTTCGGTCCAGGGGAACCGCTGGCGGTTCTGCACCCACTCGAAGTACGAGACCGTCACGCCGCCGGCGTTGGCCAGAATATCGGGAATCACGTAGATATCCCGATCGGCGAGTACGTCGTCGGCATCGGGCGTCAGCGGTCCGTTCGCGGCCTCGGCGATCAGGTCTGCGCTGACCTCCTCGGCGAGGTCGGCGTCGATGGCGTTTTCCAGCGCGGCGGGAACCAGCACATCGACATCCATGGTCAGCAACTCCTCGTCGGATATTTCCTCGGTCGCACCGTCGAACCCGGAGAGCGATCCGGTTTCGGCCTTGTGGTCTTTTGCCGCCACGACATCGAGGCCGTCGTCGTTGTAGATCCCTCCGGTCGAATCGGACGCTGCAACGATGTCTGCACCGAGGTCGTCGAGCAGGCGTGCGGCGATCGATCCGGCGTTTCCGAATCCCTGCACGGCGATTGTTGCGTCGGTCAGATCCCAGTCGAAGTGCTCGAAGGCTTCCCGGACGACGAGCATCACAGAGCGCCCCGTTGCTTCGACGCGGCCCTCGCTGCCGCCGCTCTCGATGGATTTCCCGGTGACGACGCCGGGTTCGGTCGTCCCCTCCAGCGTCTCGTAGGTGTCTTTGAACCAGTTCATCTCTCGCTGGCCGGTGTTGACATCCGGCGCGGGAATGTCGCGGTCCTCTCCGACTAGTGGTCGGAGTTCCTCGGCGTACGCCCGGGTGAGCCGTTCCATCTCGGCGTCGGAGTACTCCGAAGGATCGACCGTGATTCCCCCCTTGCCGCCGCCGTAGGGGACGTTGACGGCCGCACACTTGTAGACCATCCAGCCAGACAGTGCCTTGACTTCCGCCCGGTTCACGCCGGGATGATACCGGATTCCCCCTTTGTAGGGGCCGCGGTCGCCGTTGAACTGCGACCGGTAGGCCTCGAACACTTCGATCGATCCGTCGTCCATCTCGACGGAGAGGTTCAGTTCCAGAATCCGTTCGGGATTGCTCAGGCGTTCGACGACATCGTCGTCGAGATCGATGACCGCCGCTGCCTCCTGTACTTGCTCTTGTAGACTCTCGAATGGGTCAGCATCGCCTGTCATTATCTGATCTCTCGCCTAGCAGGCGCAAAAGGCTGACGACGGACAGACGAATAAAAACACCCGCGATATCTGACGAACGGTCACTCGGTCACGTCGATACCAGCCGCTTCTGCCCGTTCGGCCACCTGCTCGGCCTGTGCGATCAACGGTGCGTCGATCATCTCGCCGTCGACGGCAAATACTCCTCTCCCGTCGCGCTCGGCTTCCGCTTTGGCCGAAAGCACTCGTCGTGCCCAGTCGAGTGTCTCCTCGCTCGGCGTGAACGCGTCGTTGATAACCGGAACCTGTGCCGGGTGGATCGCCATCTTCCCGTCGAATCCGAACTGGACGGCTCGCTCGCTCTCGGCTTCGAGATAGGCCGTCCGCTCGAAGTCGGTCACGAGCGTATCGATGGCGTCGATTCCGGCGGCGCTGGCGGCGAGGACGACCCGCTGGCGAGCGTAGCTAATCTCGTCGCCGTCGTCGGTTCGCGTCGCCCCGATATCTGCGGCGAGGTCTTCGGCCCCGACCAACAGCGCGTCGACGCCGCGCTCGTCGGCGATGGCTTCGGCGTCGAGAATCCCGCCGGCGCTCTCAAGCAGCGCGAGCACCGGCCGCTCGACGCCGCGGTCGGTGAATTCCTCTCGGAGACGACCGACGGCGTCCGGGCCGGAGACTTTCGGCAGCATGACGCTGTCGACGGCGTCCCAGTGCCCCGACAGAGCGTCGAGATCATCGATTCCCGAGCCTGCCAACGGGTTGATTCGGACACAGACCTCACAGTCCGCCGTGAGTTCGTCGAGGACCGAGCAGACAGTCTTCCGAGCGCGGTCTTTTTCGCCGGGTGCAACGGCATCTTCCAGATCGAAGACGACGACATCTGTGCCACTGTCCGGTGCCTTCCGGAGGAGATCCGGCTGATCGCCCGGGGAGAACAACACTGTTCTGCGAGCCATACGCCGACGTTGCACCGGGGGGGACAAAAACGGTGCCCTCGACCCGAACAATAAGGGTCTCGAAGCCCAATACGAGGTATGACGGCATCCCCAGCAGAGTTCACTACGAAGGCGACCGGCCTCCAGGATGGCCGGCCAGCCCCCGAGGAGTGGACCGCGGCGTACGGGGAGACCGATTTTGTGCGAGTGCTCGCGGCGCGCTCGGACAGTGGCCGAGAACTCCAGGTTCTGACTGTCGACGCCGATGCGACGGCCAGCCAGCGGTCGGCGTTCGAGCGGGCGCGCTCGGAGTGGCTCACACACGACGAGGCGTCCGTGATCGTCTCGGTCGTTGCTCACGGAGATACGCCTCGGCCGTGGCTCGCTATCGATCCCATACCGCCGTCGACAGCCGAGATGGTGCGATCAGAGCGGGTTCGCTCGCTCGTGATCGATCTCGCGGAGGGGATCTGGTTGATCGAATCTGCCGGAAGCGTCCCACTGCCGAAACGGGACCAGCTTTGTCTCGACGCTCAGACCGGAAGTGCCCGGGTATGCTGGCCGATCGATCCGACTCGACAGTCCGAATCAGACGGCGTCGAACTGGTCGGGGCTGTCGGACACGAACTACTGACCGGGCAGGAACCACCATCGGAGGGTGCCCCCGACTGGCCCGAACGCGGGGATCCACCACAGCTCTGGCGCTCAGTCGAATCCGCGCTCGCGGACGACACACCCGACTCCTGTTACGAACTGAAACGGGCACTGCTGTTCGGCCCAGCGACGCCACCGGTGGGAACACCGGAGGAACCCGCGACGGCCCGCGCCGACGAGTCCGAGAAATCGCCTCCACAGTCGCTCCCGGGACAGGCCAGCCGTCGGACTGTCGTCGGTGTGATCGGTCTGGGCGTTCTCGGCGGGGCCGGTCTGTTAGCACGCGGTGCCGGAACGACGAACTCGGAGGACACCGAACCGGAGGGCCCGCCGGAAGCTTCGTTCGAGTTCGAGCAGGGTCGAACCACGATGACGGTCACCCACACCGGTGGTGACGACATCGAGGCGGGCCAACTCGTCATCAAGAACACGCGAATCAGCGGCACCGGAACCTACCGCTGGACCGAGTTCGAGGCATACGACGCGGAAACCACCGTGAGCGAGGGTGACTCCATCGTCGTCGACCGTGGGGTTCTCAGCATGTGGTACGCCTCTGTCGTCTGGGTGTCCCCGGATGGGGAGACCGAGAAAGTCCTCAAAGAGCGCAGTATCAGCGAGGAAGACCTCTACTCCTGAGATCCGGCGGTAGCTATTTTGGGCCGGCTTTCGACCTGCGGAGTATGACTGGCCTGTACTACGAAGAGTTCGAGGTCGGCGACCGGATCGAACACGAGAAGCGACGGACGATCAGCGAAGCCGACAACCAGCAGTTCTGTGATATGACGATGAACCAGCAGCCGTTGCATCTCGACAGCGAGTTCGCCGCCGAGACGCAGTTCGGCGAGCGCATCGTCAACGGCCTCTATACGATGTCGCTGGCGGTCGGGCTGACGATCCCTGACACGACAGACGGAACGATCGTCGCGAATCTCAGTTACGACAACGTCGAACACCCGACGCCGGTCACGCACGGTGACACCATCCGGGCAGAAACAGAAGTCCTCGACAAGCGAGAGACCAGCGACGGCGAGCGAGGAATCGTAACGATGCTCGTCGAGGCGTTCAATCAGGACGACGAAGTCGTCTGCTCGCTCGAACGGACTGCCCTCTCGCTGAAACGCGACCCCTGAACGCCTGTAGAGAGTATCCCGTCGACGGAAATACTATTCGTCGAGTGCTGCTTCGAGATCGTCGATCAGCGACTCGGTTCCGACGAACAGCGGCGTCCGTTCGTGAATATGCCCCGGGGTCTTCGAGAGCAGCGACTGAGTGCCGTCGGTCGACGCGCCGCCGGCCATCGAGACAATGGCGGCGATGGGATGGCCCTCGAACTGCAGGCGGAGTTTCCCCTCCGGCCGGTCGTCGAGCATCGGATACCCGAAGATCCCGCCGTAGGTGAGCACCTGATTCACGTCTGCGACCATCGCGCCGCCGTAGCGGAGCTTGAGCCGCCGCGACTCGATCTCTTCCACGAAGGCAGCGAAGTCGTCGGTCCAGTCCGGTGCCCGCCCGCCGAAGCCGTAGACGACTGGGTCGTCGGGGACCGTTACGTCCTCGTCGAGGATGGATCGCTCGCCATCTTCGATCAGGTACTCGGTGACAGTCCCATCCGCGGCGGTGATCATCGTCGTCGTCGGCCCGTAGAGGACGTACGCTGCACCGACCAGCGCCTCTCCCGGCGCGGGTGCTGGTTCGTCGTAGACCGCGATGATCGTTCCCATCCCGTTGTTGGGTTTGAGGTTCGAGGAGCCGTCAAGTGGGTCACAGGCGATATGGTACTCCCCGGAGTCTTCGACGATTTCGTCTCGCTCCTCGCTGGCGTAGGAACCGACCGCCGGGATGTCGAGGAGCTTTTCTTCCAGTTGCTCGTCGGCGTAGACATCCGCTGCCAGTTGCTGTTCGCCGCTCGGATTCTGGCCCTCCTCGTAGGAGCGCCGCGTGCCGAGGATCGATAGCACGTCACCGGCAGTGGCGGCGACGGTCTCGAAGATCTGATCGAGGGGTTCGTCCATCGCTACTCCTCAGTTGCAGCGAGGGCTGTCTCGACGGAACTCTCCTCGAAGATGATCTGTTCGAGGCCGTCGAGGATTGCTTCGGGGTTCTCTCGCTGGAAGACGTTTCGGCCGACGGCCAGTCCCGCGGCGCCGGCGTCCATCGCGCCCTTGACCGTTTCGAGGAACTCCCGGTCGCTGGTTTTCGAGCCGCCGGACATGATGACTTTCGTCCGGCCCGCCATCTCGACGACCTCTTCCATCGCTTCGGGGCTGCCGGGGTATTTCACCTTGGCAACGTCGGCCCCGAGTTCCATCGCCTGCCGGGCGGCGTAGGAGATGATGCCGGTTTTCTTGTCGTTTTTGATCCCCTGACCGCGTGGGTAGGCCCACGCGACGACTGGCATGTCGTTTGCTCTGGCGGCCTCGTGAGCGTCGCGGAACTCCTCGGCCATCTCGATTTCGTGGTTCGAGCCCCCGTACAGTGTGAATCCGATCGATTCAGCGCCGACTTCGTCGGCGTACTCGACCGACCAGTTGACCGCCGAGTTCGGTTCGCCCATCCAGAGGTTCGACGTGCCGTTGAGTTTGGCGAGCAGCGTCACGTCATCAGCGTAGTCGGGATAATACCCCTCGGCAACCCCCTTCTGGACAGCGAGGCTGGTCACTGCCGGGTGTTGGGCAACCTCGAAGACGTGTTCCGGATTCGCGCTCTCCGGCACCGCCTCGAAGTCGACCGGCCCGTGTTCGAGTCCGTGGTCGTACGCCAGGATGAGCACCTTGCCATCGCGCGTGAGTGGTGAATCGTCGATAGGTCGCATCTCTACTGTTTGGTCCGGACAGTTACCGTATATGCTTTACTCACCACAGCCACCGTGAGTCAGTCCCCCAGACGTACACTGCTTGCAGTATCAGTGCCAGATCTGCCCGAACTGGATGCTATCGACACCGTCGGCGTCGTCGGTGCTGGCAACATGGGCAATGGAATCGCACAGGTCGCCGCGATGGCCGGCTACGACGTGGTGATGCGCGATATCGAACAGGAGTACGTCGAGAACGGACTGGAGAGCATCGAATACAGCCTCGACCGACTCGTCTCACGCGAGGCGATCGACGAGACGACCGCCGAGAGAGTCATCGAGGCGGGAGATCTCGGCAAGAAGACGGGAAAGGGCTCTTACGAGTACGAATAGCTCGTTTCGCTCCCGGATATCGAGCGCTATCTTTATTGTCTATGAAATTTCACGACTCCATATGATCGATCTCACGATCAAATGTGGCTCGCGCTGTATCCTGTACAGTGTACTCGCCGTGGTTGCACTCGTCCTCGTCCCGCAGGTTTCGGTTGGGGCGATGCCCGCGAGTGCTGTTCTCGCCGCCGTCGGCGTCGCAGCGATGGTGCTGATCGACGACGAGGAGTGCTGTGAGGAGTGTGCTAGCGCCGCATAGCGAAAGAGCAGTCAGCGCGCCAGCGTTTCAGCCGCTATCGAACCGAATCCAGCAGCAATCGCTGTTCGACCCGCTTCACTTCGTGCTGCACGTCTCGCACGGCGTCGATGTTGGCGCTGATCGACGTGACGCCCTCGTTGACGAGGAATCGGACCATCTCGGTATCTGAGCCGGCCTGTCCGCAGATACTTGTCTCGATATCGTGTTCGCGGCAGGTCTCGATGGTCTGGCTGATCAGTTCGAGAATCGACGGGTGCATCGCGTCGTAGCGGTCGGCGACGTTCTCGTTGTTCCGATCCACGGCCAGCGTGTACTGGGTGAGGTCGTTCGTCCCGAAACTGGCGAAGTCGATGCCCGTCTCGGCCATCTGTTCGATGCCGAGCGCGGCGGCGGGCGTCTCGACCATCACGCCCCAGGAGCGCTTTTCGGTGTCGATGCCAGCCTCTTCCATGAGCTGTTTCGCTCGGAGTACGTCCTCGCTGTCGTTGACCAGCGGGAGCATGATTTCGACGTTGTCGTAGCCCATCGCGTACAGTTTCCGGAAGGCTTCGAGTTCGTACTTGAAGACCTCGGGCCGATCGAGACTGCGCCGGATGCCCCGATATCCCAACATCGGGTTGTGCTCGTCTGGCTCGTCCTCGCCGCCTTCGAGTTGGCGGAACTCGTCGGTCGGCGCGTCCAGCGTCCGGGCTCGAACGGGCCGCGGATAGAACTCCTCGGCGACGGTCCGGACGCCCTCGACGATCTGATCGATGTACTCCTCTTTGCCATTGTCCTCGATATATCGCTCGGGCGTCTTCCCCAGCGAGAGGATCATGTGCTCGATTCGAAGCAGTCCAACGCCGTCCGCGCCGGTCGCGGCCGCCCGTTCGGCGGCGTTCGGAATCGAGACGTTGACCTTGACGCGGGTCGCGGTCATCGGCTTGACCGGCGTGTCCGGTCTGACTTCTTCGACGGCGTCGTGGTCGGCATCTTCGTCGGCACCGGCCTCGACGCTTCCTTTCTCGCCGTCGATGGTGATGAACTGGCCGTCCTCTAGCGTCTGTGTTGCCGTCTCCGCGCCGACGACTGCAGGAACGCCGAGTTCCCGCGAGACGATGGCGGCGTGGGAGGTGGTTCCACCCTCGTCGGTGACGATGCCGGCGGCGCGTTTCATCGCCGGGACCATGTCCGGGGTGGTCATCTCCGCGACGATGATGTCGCCCTCGCCAATCTTGTCGAGTTGGTCGACGCTGTCGATGATCTTGGCTTCGCCGGAGGCACGGCCGGGGGTCGCGCCCAGTCCGGAGACGACGACGCCGTCGTCGCCGCTCGATGACTGTGCAGCGGCAGCGCCCCCGTCGGCGACGCCGCCCTCGGCGGCACCTTCGCTGATGGTCGTGATCGGGCGAGACTGGAGCAAGTAGAGTTCACCGTCGTAAATCGCCCACTCCACGTCCTGTGGCTCGCCGTAGTACTCCTCGATCATCTCGCCGGTCTCACGGAGTTCTTCGAGTTCGGCCTCGGAGAGTACCTGTTCGTTCTGTTTGTCGGCGGGCACCTCGCGCTCGACGGTTTCGCCGGTCTCCTCGTCGCGGACGTGCATCACCTTCTTCTCGGCGACAGTCTGCTGCTGGAGTTCGCCGGAGTTGCGGTCGACGATGTAGTTATCCGGCGTGACCGCCCCGGAGACGACGGCTTCGCCGAGTCCCCACGCTGCCTCGATGGTGACGACCGGCGCGCCAGTGGAGGGGTGGCTGGTGAACATGACGCCGCTTTTGTCGGCATCGACCATCTGCTGGACAACGACCGCGATGTCGACGACTTCCTCGGCGAAGCCCTGTTCCTGTCGGTAGTAGAGCGCACGCTGGGTGAACAGCGAGGCCCAGCACTCCCGAACTTTGTCGACCAGATCTTCGCCGGTGACGTTGAGGAACGTCTCCTGCTGGCCGGCAAACGAGGCGTCTGGGAGGTCCTCTGCGGTTGCAGAGGAGCGGACCGCCACAGGGACCTCGTCGCCGAGTTCGTCGTAGGCACCGAGAATCTCCTCGTGGAGGTCGTCGGGCATCGGCGTCTCGCGGATCAGTTCCTGAGCGGCGTCGGCCGCCTCCGCGAGCGCTGCCGAGTCCTCGGTCTCGATATCAACGAGCTCGAACAGTTCTTCGTCGATGCCAGTTGCCTCGATGAATGAGCGGTACGTATCCGCCGTCACGACGAACGCGGGTGGGACCGGCAGGCTCGCGGAGGTCATCTCCCCGAGCGATGCCGCTTTCCCACCGACGGTTTCCAGGTCATCTCCCCGGATGTCGTCCAGCCAGAGTACAGCCATGTACGTGCTCGTAGCATCAGCGACGAACGTAATGAAGCTTCTGAACCGCTGCCGAGTAGTGACTGTGTTGTTACCGATTCACATTGGTCTACAGGACTCAATCGAGGACCTCAGACCTCGATGATCCCGTCGTCCTCGTCTTCGGGGACCGCAAGCTCTCCGTCGAGTGTCGTCAGCGCGGTTCCACCGACGCTTGGCTGGGCTTCGACGGTCGCCCGCACCGTCGCCGGCCGGTCGAGAAACATCCCGGACTCGACGGCGATCTCCTCGCGCTCGCCGTCGAAGACAGCGTGGTCCGCGAGATGCGCCGTGCAGGCGGCGACGCCGACGCCGCTTGCCGCTCGCTCACAGCCGCGTGCCTCCGGATCGAATACGCGTGCATGAACGTCTGTCTCCGCGGCGAGCGTGTCGAATGTGAACGCAACGAGTCGGCTCGCGTCCACGTCGTCGAGAAGGTGAGCAACCGTCCCCGTGTCGGGCACCGCGCCCGAGACGTGTTCGAGGAAGTTGACGGCGACCAGCAGCGTGCCGCCGAAGGAGTCCACGCGCGCGACCGGAAGGTCAGCACCCACGTCTTCCAGTGCCGCCACGTCGACGCCGATCGCGTCTGCGATCCAGTCGGCGTCGACGGCCGGCAACTCCGGTGTTGCGGTCGGGATATCGACGGTTACCGTGCCGTGTTTGTCGAGTTCGACGCCGAACGGACCGGCGGGGCTACTCTCGCCGGCGACGGCGAGTTCGTACGCGCTGGGGTCGAGTGCGCCGCGGTTGTAGAGGCCGGCCGCCCCCGCTGTCGCCGCCGAGACGACGGCCTGCGAGCCGTCACAGTCGGTGTACTCGATGGTCTCGCCGTCGACCGAGACGACGCCACTCGTTCCGAGTTCGCTCGCGACCCGGGCGTGCTGACTCCCGGACATCGATCCCGATGGATCGATCGCGACCGACCGGCCGCCGGTCGGTTCGTCGGCGAACGCGTCGACTAACAGAACCGCTTGCCGTTGCATACCCTCATCGTCTCCCGCCGTTGGAATGAAGCTGTTGCTCGCGTGTTTCCCGGTCAGAGAGTGACCGACATCATTTACACGACCTGACCGAGTCTACTCAGATATGTCAGAGTTCGCCTTCTCCGGGTCGGGACTTGGACTCGCTGG
This sequence comes from Halovenus anhuiensis, assembly GCF_037080055.1. Lineage (NCBI taxonomy): Archaea > Methanobacteriati > Methanobacteriota > Halobacteria > Halobacteriales > Haloarculaceae > Halovenus > Halovenus anhuiensis. Next base: position 988,052 of record NZ_JBAOJI010000001.1, on the reverse strand, counting down.
CGGCACACTGATGCTGTTGATCGGTGCCGGCGCGCTCGTCAAAACCCGCCAGGAGTTCGGCCCCGCGCTGGCGATTTTCAGAAACGACCCGCTGGCGGTACAGGATCTGGTCTATCACGACGGCCCGGCCGAAGTCGAGGGAATCGCCCGCGGCGACGAGAAGGGTGTCGAAGCCCCCTTTACCGGCACTGTCTGTCTCGCCTACGAGTACGAAGTCCAGGAGTACCGCAGCAGCGGGAAGAGCAGCTACTGGAAGACACTGGACGAGGGGACGAATTCGGTTCCGTTTCTCGTCGAGGACGACACCGGTCGGGTTCAGATCGACGGCGCTAATGCCGAACTGCACCTCAGTTCGGAGACGCTTGAACTCTCTCCCGGGGAGGAACCGCCCGCACGGATTGACCAGTATATCCAGCAGACCGACGACATCGAGCAGCAGGACAGCACGCTCGACCTCGGCATCACCGAACTCAACTTCGGCAACAAACAGCGATTCATCGAACGCCGCCTCGACATCGACGAATCTGTCCACGTCTACGGGACTGTCGGGCGCGCGCCGGCGGGTGAGTGGGGGAGTGATCTGGTCGATGCGATGCTGACGAGCAGCGAGAAGACGCCGCTGGTCATCTCCGACGGTTCGGAACGGGACACGGCGTGGCGAATCGTCAAGGGCCATCTGGGCTGGCCGCTGCTCGCGCTGGGGTGTTTGCTGATCGGGCTGTACGGGATTGCGCTCGGAATCGGGCCGCTCCTGGCCTGATCAGGATCAGGCGTTTAGAATCTGCTTGAGAATCTCGGCCGCATCGTCGAGTGCGTCGTCGAGTTCGTCGGCGTTGGGACCGCCGCCCTGTGCGAAATCCGGCGGGCCGCCGCCGCCACCACCGACGCGGGCAGCGAGTTCGCCGACAACGTCGCCGGCATCGACACCGACACCGTCAGGGACTGCGACGACGAACTGCGCGCCCTCGGCACCGGAACCGACCACCGCGACCTTTCCGTCCTCGACCAGCGCATTCGCCGTCGCGCGGAGTTCGTCCATGTCGGCGTCGAGGCGCTGGATCACTGCCGTCGTTCCGTCCAGGTCGACTTCCTCGCCGCCGCCAGACCCACCCGCGCGGGCCGCCGCCAGTTCTTCTTTCAGTTCGTCGATGCGCTTGCCTCGCTGTTTCCACTCGTCGAAAAAGCGCTGGGCGGTTTCCGGCACGTCCTGTGGTGTCACGTCCAGAATCTCCGCCGCCTCCAGTAGCGCGTCCTCGGTCCGCTGGCTCGCGTCGACCGCCGCGTCGCCCGCGGCGTAGGTAAAGCGGATCACGCCGTCCTGGATTCGCTCGGTGCCGAGAATCTTGATCGAACCCACGTCGCCAGTCCGAGAGACGTGTGTGCCACCGCAGGCTTGCGTGTCCTCTTCGGCGTGGATCAGTCGGATCTGCTCGCCTTCCGGAATCCCGCCCTGGTAGATGTCGAAGCCGTACTCCGCCTCGGCGTCATTGCGGTCGACCCACTCCTGTTCGACCGGAGCATTCTCCATCACGAACTCGTTGGCCAACTGTTCGATCTCTTTGACCTGCTCGCGAGTGACCGACTCGTAGTGTTTCAGGTCGATCCGGGCGCTGTCGGTACTCTTCTGGGCACCGGCCTGTCGGATGTGGTCGCCGAGGATTTGTCGGGCCGCGTGGCCGACGAGGTGGGTTGCGGTGTGGTGGCGCATGTGCTGGCGGCGTCGGCGGGAGTCGATCTGTCCGCGGACGAACTCGCCTTTGCCGGGGTCTGCGTCGGCCCGGTGAACGATGACGTTCCCGACACGCTGTACGTCGGTCACGTCCGCCGTCACGTCGTCCGTCGAGAGGGTTCCGTGGTCGGCGGGCTGACCTCCGCCCTCGGGATAGAACATCGTCTGGTCGAGGACCACGTCGTACTCGTCCTCTCGCTCGAAGACATCCAGCACGACTGCCTCGAAGTCCGTGCGGTTCTGGTCCTCGTAGTAGAGCCGCTCTGTTTCGGGCAGGTTGGTGAACTCCTCGGGGTCGAACTCCCCGTCGTCGGCCTCCTCCTCTCCCTCCTGGCCGTGTCGCTTGGCGACCAGCGAGTAGAAGTCGTCGGGCACGTCCACGTCGGCGTGGTGATCCGACGCAATCTCCTCGACGGTGTCCGGTTGGATCCCGTGGGAGTCGTACAGTTCGACCAGTTCGTCTCGCGGAATCGGTTCGCCCTCGCGGGCGTACTCCTCGGCCAACTGCTCGACCCGGCGGGTCCCGCGTTCGAGCGTCTCACGGTACTTCTCGACCTCGGTGCGGACCACGTCACGGATCGTATCGCGGTTCTCGTAGTCCAGGCGGTCGGCCTGCATGTCGACGAGTTCGTCCAGCGGCGCGTCCACGCCAACGGTGTCGACCAGCCGTTTTGTGCGGCGTAGCACCATCCGGACGAGATAACCGGTGCCGACGTTCGACGGGACGATGCCGTCGCCGAGCATGTACGCCAGCGTCCGGCAGTGATCCGCAATCGCGTAGATCTGTTCGAGCGGTTCGACGAGGTCACGCAGACGCTCCACATCGACACCGAGTTCGTCGGCGATGTCGCCACGGGCGGCCTCCACGTCGTCCACGTCGTCGATATCGAGATTCCCGGAGAGTCGGGCAGCGCCGTGGACGAGTTGCTCTTCTTCCTCGGTGTACTCGATACCCGCGTTCTCCCGCAGGAAGTCGATCATCTCGGGGTAGATGGCCTCGTAGACTGTCGCCGTCCCCTGGCTCATCCAGGTCCAGCGCTCCAGGCCGTAGCCGGTATCGACGACGTAGGTGTCCATCTTCGAGTAGCGGTTGCCGTCCTTGAGCAGGTACTCCCCCTCGTCGTCCTGCTCCATGGACATGAAGACGAGCGTCGCCAGTTCGAGACCCTTGTAGATGACCTCGATTGCCGGGCCTGCGTTGCCGCCGCCGACCCACGGATCCTCGATGTAGGTGACTTCCTCGATATCGGCTCCCAGTTCCTCTAGCAGCGTATCGCAGTACTCGACGGTCTGGTCCTTCCAGTACACTTCGCCCGAGTAGGCGTACTCGCCCTCCACGTCCTCGCGGGCGTTGAAGGCGTGGTGGGCCATCATCTCGAAGGCCATCGTGTGCCGGCCGGTCTTGCCGACGTTGTCGATGTCCTGCATCCGGATGCAGGGCTGGCTGATCGTCAGCGGATTCGCCGGCGGCGGGGTCTGCCCGCTCGTGACCAGCGGCTGGAAGTCGTAGATCGATGCCTGTGTCAGGAGCACGTCGTCGCGCCAGCGGTTGGCCGCGACCGGGTACGGATCGATCCGGGAGTGGCCGTGCTCTTCGAAAAAGGAGAGATAGGCCTCCCGCATCTCCGCGAGGGTGTACTCCTCGGCGAAACCCGGGTCGTCGATAAAGCCGTAGGTGTCACACGGCGGTTCGCCGCAGGTGTCCCGCGTCTCGTCGCGGGTCCAGAATCGTGCTCCGCATTCCGAGCATTCCAGGCGGTGAAACCCGTTTTCCTCGAAATACGTGAGTTCGTATTCCTCGTCGAGATCGCTCATTCGTTGGCACGTATTTGGCGAGCGTTCGGGTAAAACAGTTCCGAACACGCTCCTGCTGGCGGTCCCCCCAGCCGCGACTGGCCACCGTCAGTCGAACTGTTCGTGGACCGCCAGTCCCTCCGCTTCGAGAATCGGCCCCTCGACGGTCGCTTCGCCGCCCTTAGCCTCGATCAGTTCCGCACAGGTGAACCCACTCGGTGTTCCGCGCAGATCTGCGAGCGCCCCCGTCGAGACGCTGAAGACGACCCGGTCGAGTTCCGCGTAGTGGACCGCTGTCGAACACATTTCACATGGCTCCGTGCTCGTGTACATGGTGCAGTTCGCCCGTTCCTCTTCGTCGAGTTCGCGCGCGGCCCACCGAGCGAGTTTGAGTTCCGGGTGGGCCGTGATGTCCGCCTCGGTGACGGTCGTGTTCCGGGAGCGCCGGACGACTTCGTCATCGATCACGAGCAGCGATCCGAACGGGGTGTTCCCCTTCTCGACGCTCTCCTCGGCGAGTTCGATGGCTTCACGGATGTACTGCTCGTCGACCATCTTACTCTTCCAGCGCCAGCGACGCCAGCAGTGCCTCCAGTTGGATGCGCTCGTTGGCTCCTTCGGTGATCCGGTAGTCGGCTTCACCGATCCGGTCGAGCACGCGCACCGCGGCCTCGTCTTCGAGTCCAAACTCCCAGACAGAGCGGTGGAGTTGGTCGATGATATCGCCGCCAGCGATCCCTTCCTCGGTCAGCAGTCGATCCAGTTGGGTCCGCGAGGCAGTGAAGTCGCCGTCGAGTGCGAGCGTCACCATCTCCTCGATGTCTTCCGGGCGAGCGGTGCTCGTAATCTCGAAGACGGCCTCCTCGTCGACGACACTACCGGTGACGGCGGCGGCCTGCAGTCCGTTGATCGCCGCGCGCATGTCCCCGCCCGCGACGTAGACCAGTGCGTCGACTCCATCTTCCGTGAGTTCGATGTCTTGGTCCTCGGCAATCCGCCGGACCTGCGTCTCGATGGCCTCGTCCGACAACGGCGAGAAGCGGAAGACGGTACAGCGCGACTGGATTGGGTCGATAATCTGTGAGGAGTAGTTACAGGAGAGGATGAACCGGACGTTGTTCGAGAACTGCTCCATCGTCCGCCGGAGTGCTGACTGGGCGTCCGAGGTGAGGGCGTCAGCTTCGTCGAGGAAGATGATGCGGTAGTTGACGCCGCCGAAGGAGGTTCGCGCGAAGCTTTTGATACGATCACGAACCACGTCGATGCCGCGCTCGTCGGAGGCGTTCAGTTCGAGAAAGTGTTCTTGCCAGTCCTCGCCGTAGAGTTCTTTGGCAATCGTCACGGCCGACGTGGTCTTGCCGACGCCTGCCGGGCCCGCGAACAGCATATTCGGGATATCATCTCTCGTGACGTAACTCTCCAGTCGCTCGACGATTGATTCCTGCCCGACGATATCAGAAAACTGCTCTGGCCGGTACTGTTCGAGCCAGATTTCCTCGCGGCCGGCCCCCGCGTTATCAGCCTCGCTCATGAGAGTGTCGAAGAACGGGCAGCCAATAAACCCCCCGAGAGTGATCTCCGGACCGTCCGGCATCGGTTTGTTGTCTCAGAAACATAACCATTATTCTAATCACTCTCTATTGGCTGATCATGGCGACACACGTCATAATCGGAGCCGGCATGATTGTGACGTTTGTTCTCTCGTTGTGTCTTCTTGGCTACTGCCTCCGGTACGACGACAAACGGGGGGCTGTGCCGTTGGCGGTGATGTTCACTGGCATCGCCTGCTGGGTGCTCGCCGACACGATGCACGTTCTTCTCGTCGAGACGAACGGCGATCCGATGGCTGGCGGGGGACTGCTTATCCGCGTGTTCGGCATCGAGTTGACCGTGATCGGATTCCTCCTGCTCGGGTTGAGCTACACGGGCCGTGAGCATCTCGTCTCCGTCCGAACGCTCGCCGTGTTGCTGATCAAACCGGCGGTGATGCTGGCGGTGATCCTCTCGCCATTCCGGACTGCCGTGTTCTCGACGGTCGCTGCGAGCGTCCCGCTGGGATACGAACTCCAGTTGACGGGGCCGTTTCTCGCTCACATCCTCTACTCCTACGGCATCGCCTTCGCCGGCATCCTTCTGCTCGGCAGCGTGATGGTCCGCTCGCCTTCGCGGTATCGACTGCAGAGCCTCGCGCTGTTTCTGGCCGTCACGATTCCGTTCTCGGTGAGTGTGCTCTTCCAGATTGGAATCATTCCGTTCGATATCACGCCAGTGAGCTTCATGGCAAGCGGGCTGTTACTGACTGCCGGTGTCTTCCGACTCCGACTGCTCGATACCATTCCGATCGCCCGCCAGCGCGTCCTCGACGAGATGGACGATCCGGTCGTCGTGCTCGACGAACAAGCTCGAATCGTCATGTCCAACGCAGCGGCCGCTGACCGACTCAGCGAGTCTGGCTCGTTGATCGGTCGCTCCGGCCCGGCGGTATTCGGCGAGGAGACCCTCTCACGGCTGGAGTCGACCGGCCAGGCCGACTGCTGGGTCGAGACGGCGACCGGCAGACGACACTTCAGCGTGACGGCTTCGACAGTCGGCAGCCACCAGGCGGCGTCGTTGGCGACAGTGGTGGTCTGTCGGGACGTTACCGAACAGCAGCGTCGACAACAGCAACTGCGGAGTCGGGAATCAGAGCTTAGCCTGCTCAAAGACCTCCAGAGCCGCGTGCTCCGGCACAACCTCCGAAACGAACTCAACGTGATCCGCACGAACGCGGAACTGCTCGCCGATGACGACTCCCGAGCGGCCTACGAGGAACTGATGGAGAAGACGGATCGACTCCTCGACTGGACGGAGAAAGCCCGTAGAATCGAGCGGCTGATCGAGGCCGAACAGCCTACCCAGTCCTCACTCAGCGACAGTGTCGAACCGGTACTCGCCGATGCCCGGGAGCGATACCCTGATGTCACGTTCGAGGCCGACCTCGACGGTGCTCTCAGTGTCATCGCTGTCGCACAGATCGACCGGGCAATCAAAGATCTGATCGACAACGCCGCAGAACACAACACCGCTGCCGATCCGGTCGTTACCGTTCGGACAGCGGCCGACGGAGACTGGGCCACTCTCACTGTCGAAGACAACGGCCCGGGTATCGACGACGACATCGTCGATGCAGTTCTCGACGGTGATCGAGTGACGCCGGAGGAGGGGGTTGGACTGGGGGTGTGGATCGTCTACTGGGTCGCCGAGAAGTCCGGCGGCGACCTCCGATTCGAGACATGCGATGCGGGAACGACCGTCGAACTCCGCTTCGAGCGTGCCGGTGTCGATGACTCGGCGGACCGGGAACCGCCGATGCCTGATCGCTGACCGACGGCTTCGGCTCGTCGGTTTTGTTGAAACCCTCAAATGGTGATAGATTTTGTCGGGCGTGCTGAATACACGCGCATATTGATGAGAGCAGGTCTGTTCAAGCAATCCCTACAGGACGATTAACTCTCACTCTCGCACTGGGCTATATAATTATAGCTCAGATGGCGTTCTCCTGAGAAAGTCGGATCAATTACGAGTTCGACCACGATACAGGATAGGTCCTTCTCATCTACATCTTCGGTGAGATCCACCTGAACAGCGTCCCCTGTGTCGGTCCCTGGAATGTGTGCGTACAGTGTGTACTCACCAGCCTGTGCGGGTAATTCATCGAGGGTTGCGAACCGATCCTGGCCAGTTGAGAGGGTGACGGTGCGCCAGAGGACGACCTCGTCACTGTCAACTAACATGACGCTTGCTTCCACGGCGCGGTCGAGATAACTTCGGAGATTAATTTTGGAGATTTCAATGTCGGATGATGTACCTCCTTGTGGCACAGAACAGCCGGCCGTCGTTGCGAGAAGCATTGAACCACCGAGCTGGAGGGCAGTACGGCGCTTCATGTATCGGACTAATCATGTCTCTAATGAATGCTTTTTGAAACTCGCGTTTTGTTAGATCGCCTGTGCTGACTACAACCTCTATATTCAGCACGCATCTCGATATCACTTCCTGGGCGTTTCACCAGCGTCGGTTCGCTGGATCACCGCGAGAGCAGTAGCATCGAGGTTCCGGTGACTGCGAGCACCGCGGCGATGTGGCCAGCAACGACGAGAAAGAGGACGGGCTGACCGATCAGAAAGGGGAGGAAGGCTCCCTGAGCGAGGCCGAACAGCGCAATCTCACCATCGGCCCGGCGGAGACTCCCTCGTGTCTTCGGATCGAACTCGTAGCGGACCGTCCGCCACAGCGCTGCGACGCTCGCCCACCAGCCCGCACCGATCCGGTAACAGACGTCCCAAAGGATCAACAGCATGAGATAGACCCCGAGTACCGGCGGGTCGGGGCCGAGCAAGTCCTCGAGCAGCGGCACCTCGGCCCGTCCCGGATCGAAGACGAACAGGTGTGTGATCAGCGCGATGTACGCGAGCACCGAGAGGACTACCTCGATGTTCGAGCCAAAGAGGAGTCGACGGTAGGCCTCGGGGAGGGGAATATCTCGGATCTGATCGCCGATCCTGATCAACTCTGCACTCCCGACCGTCGAAACGACGACCGCGACGGTCCCCGCCACCGCTGCCTCCGGGAGATTGTAGACGAGCCCCAGTACGAGCACGGCAGCCTCGAACAGCAGAAACTGAAGCAACAGGGCAACCCGTGGGCTGACGGCGATACCCGGGAGTGCGCCGACGATTCCCTCGTAGACCCACGAGTCGCTGTACGGTGAACTCATCCCCCTTCCTCCGCGAGCGCTCGCTGTACGGCCTCGCTGAACGGCGTCAGTTCCGGACTGACGAACTCTCTAATGGAGTCGTCGGTGACGATAGTCGGATTCTTCAGGCCGTGAATGAGGGGTCGCGCGACTTGCCAGTCTACGTCGCTCACCAGCCCGACCCAGTACGCCGATAGCTTGGGGGTGAGCACCGGGACGGGAACGATCGGCGGCGGTCGCCGATCCATCGCCAGCGCGGTCTGTTGGAGCATCTCCCCGTAGGTGAGGATGTCTGGACCGCCGATTTCGTAGGTCTTCCCGGCCGTCTCTGGTGCGTCGACGACGCCGACGAGATACGCCAGCGCATCGATGACGGCGATGGGCTGGCACTGGGTTCGCACCCACTGCGGGGCGATCATTACCGGGAGGCGCTTGACGAGTTGGGTGACGATCTGAAAGCTCACGCTGCCCGCGCCGACGATGATCGATGCCCGCAGCGTCGTCAACTCAGGGGTGCCGTCGCCGAGGATGTACTCGACCTCCCGTCGCGAGCGGAGATGTGCCGAGAGTTGATCGCCCGTCTCGCCGAGGCCGCCGAGATAGATGATCCGGTCGACCCCCGCTTCGCTCGCCGCTCGGGTGAAGTTGCGAGCAGCCAACCGATCACGCTCCTCGAAGTCCTCGCCGGCGTACATCGAGTGAATCAGGTAGTAGGCGGCGTCGACGCCCGAAAGCGAGTCCTCGAAGCTTCCCCGGTCGAGGACATCGCCTTGGAACACTTCGACGCCGTTGGGCGCGTCGTAGCTGCTGGGATCGCGGACGAGCGCGCGGACCTCGTGGCCGGCGGCGAGCAGTTCCCCCACGAGTTGCCCACCGACGAAGCCCGTCGCACCGGTGACGAGAATGCGCATACACGGACATAGGAGCCGTCTGTCTTAACACTCGGGATGGCCGACGACGTGGTTCGCATATCGGTGTCTGTCAGGCGGTCAGCACCGCCGAAATTCTCCGGCTCCGACCGCCTCACGACGTGGTGTTACTACCTGTGGATCGTAATATACTGGTCGTCTATGTCGGTCACCGTGCCGTCGATTGAGGCATATGTGGGCGTGGAGACGCCATCGGCAGCGGGTGCCGCGATTACATCGCCAGTCTCGACGCAGTTCCCGACGCTGACCGTGGGCTCGCTCGGCTGGACTGTCCCCGCAAGTTCTGGATTCGTAATCAACGGAACGCGAACGAACTCGGGTTCGATCTGTGCGGTCGGCTCGGATTCGATTTGCTGTTCGAGCCAGTCGTGTGCATCGAGCGCATCGATCCGGCTTTCTCCGAGCCTGTTCTGCTCGGCAGTCTCTGTATCGAGCACCAAGAGACCGTTCGTTTGCTTGCGAACACCGAATTCGGACGGCGACTCGTCGATGGCAAAACACCAGCCCGGCCCACCGTTTGCCAGCACCGCATCCGTGCCGATTGTTTCGGGGTCTAGTCCGGCCGTTTCGACGAGCACACTCGCGGGGGTCCCGACGGGAACATCGAGAAATCGATGGCGGAGACCCACGCCGTCGACGTGGACGTACTTTCTGAGGACTGGCTTTCCAGCCGTCACTGCCTGGTGGATGTTGTAGAGTGACTCCGTGTTCTGAACCACCCAGCCGTGGTCGATTGGCAGATCGTTACCGATGACCGTCCCGGCGACCGTCTGCAACAGTACGCTTTCCATCCCGTACTGGTATTTGTTGTCCGTATACGCAAAGACGACGCCGCTCTCGGCGTCAGGGTTGAGCGGGAGTTCCTCGGGCATGCGGACGGTTCCATCCGTGTGTGCCTCCAGTGCTCTCATATGTGGGTCCCGGTCTTTGCGCTTGACTCCGACGACGACCACCTCGAAGACGTGATCCAGCAACGCATCGAACAGCGACGCGAGTTCGGCCGCGTGTTCCCGACCGAGCCATTTGTCAATGCGGTAGTTCGGTTCGCTTTCCTGATGGTTCATCAGTAGGTACTCAGCTGAATCCGCCGCCGCCCATTTCGCGTACGACGGGAATCCTCCACCGCCTGCGCCCGCAACGCCGGCGCGCTGGATCACCGAAGGGGCTTCACCGTCCGGCCAGTCGACGGAGCGATACTCGAGTGGTGCTGTCGCAGTCATGTGTTCAGATGGGTGTCACAGCAACGTACGGACTGCTCCGCAGGCCTGCGGGGTGTTTATGACAGCCCAGGTACGCGGTGGATCCGGTGGTCATAATTGGCCGGCCATCGACCATTGCACAGGGATGCGATATCTCGAACTGAGCTTCCAGCAGCCACCAGACGCCCGCCATCCGATGCACGAGTTTGTCGCCGAGCGAGACGAGTATACGATTGCAAAACAGATGTATCGCCACCAGTACGACTCCGCCGAACACGCGCTTCTCTTCCACATCGACGGTCCGGAAGAGCCATACCGCCGAGAGGTTGCCTCCCTCTCGTCGGTGATCGAATTCGAGATTACGCCCTGTTCCGACGACTCGTTTTATCTGTATATCCGGGAGGAGGTCTCTCCGCAGGACCGCGAACTCGTCAGTGCCCTCTCCGAACCGGGATTGATCCTCGTCCAACCGATCGAATTCCGGACGGACAAGACAGTTCGACTGCGACTGATCGGTCCAGCGGATGCAATCCAGACGGCCGCCGACAACGTTCCGGAAGCGAACGACGTGGAAATTCTACAAATCGGCGAGTTCCGTTCGAGCCGAATCGACACTGCTGATTTACTCACCGACCGCCAGCACGAAGCGGTCACAGTCGCCGTGGAGGCGGGTTACTACGACCTCCCACAGGAAGTCACACTTGATCACGTCGCGAGCCAACTCGGCTGTTCGACCGGGACTGCGGGCGAACTGCTCCGGCGGGCCGAACACCACGTAATGACGAGTCTCGTCTCCAGTAACTCACCCTGACAACACCTCCGAGTCCGGCCAGACGCGCTCGCGGACGAAGGCTGTCTGAAACTCAGACGTCCACCCGGGAACTGACGGCAGCTATCGACTAATTGAATCGAGACTGTCTCTATCCGCGGCTGCTCTCAACACCCTTCGCAATCACAGTAGCGCTCACAGACCGGATTCGTACAGTCTGGATTCCGGGCCGAACAGTAGCTTCGGCCGTGGCGGATGAGCAGGACGTGCAGCGGATAAGTCAGTTCGTCGGGCACCACCTCGCCCAGGATGTCGTGGGCGCGCTGGTTGCTCGCCGATTCGGGGACTAGCCCGAACCGCTTGGAGACGCGCTCGACGTGTGTATCGACGGCCATCGTCGGCTTTCCGAAGGTGAAATTCAGGACGACACTCGCTGTCTTCGGGCCGATGCCCTTGATGTCGGTCAGCCACGTCTTCGCGTCGTCTGTGTTCATCGCGTCCAGAAAGGCCAGCGAGTAGGCCCCGCCGGTCTCCTCGCGAACAGCAGCGAGTGCGCGCTGGATGCGCTCGGCCTTCTGGTTCGGGAGGCCGGCGACCCGGATCGTCTCGGCCAGTTCGTCGTGATCAGCGGCCTCGATGGCGGCGAAGTCCTCGTAGGTCTCGAACAGTGACTCCGAGGCTCTCCGGGTGTTCTCGTCGGCGACGTTCTGCGAGAGGATGGTCGTCACGAGTTGGCGTACACCCTCGCCTGGATCCGGGTCGCTCTCTGCTCCGTGTGCGCTGGTCGATTCGACGGCCACGTGGAGATCGGTGAGGTCGTCGTGCAACTGTTTGACGCGGCTCTCGTCCCACTCCGCTGTTGTCGACATGCCCGGCTCTTGGACTCTCCGAACTTCAAACTAGGTAGCGAGGCGGATTCCTCGCGACACCGTGCGCGGGGCAGTTGATAACGCCGGGTCCGCTCACTACACGAACAGTTCCTCCCAGCGCGCTGGACGGGAGTTCCACCCTCCTTTCTCCGGCAGAATCGATGGAAAAGCATCTTATTGGTTGAAATATAACTCAAATATGATGAAAAGGCGACAGATACTCGCGGCCGGAGCCGCCCTTTCAGTCGGTTTCGCTGGTTGTACCGAAAGCTCTCCCGAAGACGACGAGAGTCCTGGTGTGTCTTTCCGTGCCTCGTTGCTCGGACAGACCGCAACTGATGTCGATAGCGAGGATGAAAGCACGGTCGAACTGGAGACGACGATTGCGACGGAACTCGGCGTCGATCCGATCGATATCGCTGTTCTCCCATCTGCGGCAGCCGTCGAAGTTCGCCGGTCCGATGTCTCGGCAACCGAGTTCAGCAACGCCCTCACGACAGCAGGACTGCCCGTCGACAGCGAGGCTGTCCGCTCCGGTGTCACGGCAGAGACTGCAGAACAGGCCCGTGAGACTGTTCGCAACCGCTTCGAGCGGGCAGACGTGACCGGTGCCGACGTGACAGTCTCGGGTGACGACGACGCTCCAGCCTTGTTGATCGAGGTCGACGACGAGCACTCCAGCGAGGTGGCCAGTCTTCTCGACGTACAGAGTCGCGCGCAGGTCCTCCTCGCCACGCCGAACGACCAGCAGGATGCGACCGAACCCGAGACAGAAGTGCTCCTCGAAGCGAACGACTTCCTGCGGATTTCCGAGGCAAAGCGGGCTGACGGCGGCTTCTCACAGCCGCGTGTCGAGGTCCAACTGACGGCAGACGCCGCCGAGCGCTTTCAGCACCGACTCGTCGAGAGTGGATTCACGAGCGACGGGGTCACCGGCCAGCAGGCGTGTAAGTGGGAGGACGGCGACGAGCCCGATTCGAACCAGTACTGTCTGTGCACGGTACTCGACGGCGACGTTGTCAGTGGTGCGGGCATGGTCCCTGAATTTGCAAACGTCCTCGAATCTGGCTCGTTTGACGGCGGCTACGTCGTCACAGCATCGTCGTTCGAGCAAGCGCGGGAGATGTCGAGTGCGCTTCGGACCGGCTCGCTCCCGACAGAGGTGGATCTCGAACGAGTCGAGGAGTGAGTTACACTGGTCGCCGGCACGATTTTCCGACCTCACCGGGCGAAGACTCGCCGACGCTGGCCCGGGAAAACATATGAGGGGGCGGAGCCTGAAGGGGAGATATGGACGATGTGGACAGCCAGGACATGCCCGGCGCGCTGGTCGAGGAGTATCTCGAACGCGAACGCGGCACGCTGGCACTACTCGACGATCTCGAACAGCTGTCCATCGAAGGAGAACACGAGGCTCTCCGCGAGCGCATCCGGCAGTTCGCAGAGAACAACCAGCAGGTCTTCTACACTGTGGCACTCGCGCTCACAGGCTCCGAGCACTTCTTCGGCGACGTGGAATCCCAACTCGGTGGCGACCCGGCCGACAAACTCAGAGAGCTCTCTGAAACGTATCCCTCACTGGCCGAACCGTTCAGTCTCGTCCGCATGGAGGTCTCGAACGACCGATACAACCCGCTGACGGGCCTCGACGTGACGACGACCTATCACTCACAGGAGGAGGTGCCGCTGGTCGCCTACACTGCCTACTCCGGCGGCGTCGACCTCTACGAGTACCGCGGCTCACCCGAGGAAGTGCTGCAGTCGGCGAGCTATCTCGTGCAGGCGACCAACGACTCGCTGGAGGCGGCGCTGCAGCAGGACCACTCGGTCAACACCGACGAACTGAGCGAGTTGATCGACCGCCGCGAGAAACTCGAATCCGAACTCAACTACCTCCACGACCTCATTGACGAACTCCGACGCAATCCCCTCGGTGACGAGTAATCACAGTGCCGCGAGCAGGCGGTCGATATCCTCCTCGGTGTTGACTGCGTGCACGGAGACCCGACAGGCGTCGGGGTCGGGAAGTGGACGGATCTGGATACCCTGCTCGGCGAGTCGTTCGACTGTCGCCTCCGGATCGTCGGCCGCGAACGTAACGAGGCCGCTCTGTGAATCCGACGGTGAGAGCAACCGATCACCCAGTCCGTCTTTGAGTCGGTCGCTCAGGCGAGTGATTCGCTGGTCGATGGTGTCGAGTCCGACCGATTGCATCGTGTCGATTGCAGTCTCCAGGGCGACGAAGGGCGCCAGCGAGCGGGTTCCGAGGTCGAACTTCCGGGCGTCGTCGTAGAAGGCGTACTGCTCGGCGTTGTAATCCTCGACGGAGTAGTAGCCGATCCGAGTCGGCGTAAGCGCGTCTAGCGCGTCGTCGCTGACGTACAGAAAGCCCGCGCCCCAGACGCCGAGCAGCCACTTGTGGCCCGACCCGGCGACGAAATCCGCGCCCCACTGGTCGACTGCAACGGGCTGCTGGCCCGGGGCCTGTACTGCATCGACGAGCACGCGTGCGCCAGCGTCGTGCGCTATGTCGACAATCTCCTCGACGGGCTGGCGGTTGCCGTAACTCCAGGTCGGGGAGTTGAAACAGAGCAGGCGCGCGTCTGAGACGGCTGTCTTGAGTTCGTCCAGATCGAGATGTCCGTCAGTCGTTTCGAGCACTCGAATCTCGATGTCGTGACGTTCGGCCATCCGCTCCCAGGGAAGGCGGGCGGCGCTGTGTTCGGTATCGGTCCGAACGACGACATCGCCCGGTTGCCAGTCGATGCTCGTCGCGACGTGGTTGATACCGTCGGCGGTGCTCTGCGTCAGCGCGACGTTTTCGCTCTGGGTGCCGAGCAGTCCCGCGACGGCCTCGCGGGCGCTCGCCGTCGCCTTGTCCGCTGCTTCGTACATCCCCTCGTCGGCCGGACTCTCGTACTGGTGGTAGCGCTCGAACTCCGCGGCTGCATCGACGACCGCCCGCGGACTCGGGCCGCTCGCGCCCCAGTTGAGGTAGATACACTCCTCGAAGGCGGGAATCTCGTTGCGAAGCGTCTCGGGATCCATGCAATGGGCTGTGGTCGCGGGACGTATCAATCCATCTCCGTCTATTCCAAACTCACTCACGAGGGAAACACACGTCCGATGCGTTTCTCCGGCATCGAATCAATGACCCAACGATTATTAGATGGCCTGCCAACAGTATGAGGTATGAAAGTCGTCCTGATTGGTGTCGGGCAAGCCGGCGGGAAGGTGACGCAGGTACTCGCCGAATTCGACCACGAGATGGGATTCAACGCGATTCGTGGTGCGTTTGCGGTGAACACTGCGGAGACGGATCTGCAGTCGCTCGATATCGACACGATGCTGATCGGACAGGACAGAGTGAAAGGCCACGGTGTGGGTGGGGACAACGAACTCGGTGCGGAGATCATGCAAGAGGAAGCGACAGAGGTGATGGACGAACTCGACGCTCGGATCGCGACCGACGCCGAGGCGGTCATGATTGTCGCGGGGTTGGGCGGCGGTACCGGCAGCGGAGGCGCGCCCGCGCTCGCACACGAACTCAACCGAGTCTACGACGTGCCGATTTACACGCTCGGCATCCTCCCGGGTCGCAACGAGGGGTCACTGTATCAGGCGAACGCCGGTCGCTCGCTCAAGACGATCATCAGGGAGTCCGACTCCGCGCTGTTGATAGACAACGACGCCTGGCGAACCAGTGACGAAACCGTTCAGGAGGGCTTCGAGAACATCAACCAGCAGATCGCACAGCGAGTCGGACTGCTGCTCGCCTCCGGCGAGGTCGTCGAAGGCGTGGGCGAAAGCGTCGTCGACTCCTCGGAGATCATCAACACGCTCAGAGACGGCGGAATCGCCAGTCTCGGCTACGCCAGCGCCGAGGCCGCCGAAGAGGCCGGCGAGAACGTCAACACGATCACCAGTCTCACGCGCAAATCGCTGCTGACCGGCATGAGTCTCCCGAACGCCGTCGACGCGGAGGCCGCACTGCTGGTCATCGCCGGGCAACCAGACCGCATCTCCCGGAAAGGTGTCGAGCGCGCGCGGAAGTGGATCGAAGAGGAAACCGGCTCCTTGCAGGTTCGTGGCGGTGACTTCCCGCTGGACAGCGACCGCCTCGCGGCACTGGTGCTCCTCGGTGGTGTCGAACGATCCCAGCGAGTCCAGGAGTTCATGGACCGGGCCCGGGAAGCGAACGAAGAAGTCGAAGAACGCGATCCGACCGAAGAGTTCGACAACGACGATCTGGACGATCTGTTCTGACCAGCCACTACTGGCTTTCCGACCCAGTTACTTCATCAGCGTCGCGCCGTCGAAGGAGCCACGGTCGTAATCCATGTCCATCAGCGTCAGGATTGTCGGCGCGATATCGTAGAGGTCTGCATCCGCGACCCGAGCGTCGGCATCGTCGATGTACAGACAGGCGTTGTCGAAACTGTGCATGCCGTTTCGCGGGCCAGTCCCGAACACGTCGCCGTCGCCGCCGAAGCCGGCTTTCAGGTCGAACCCGTGGTTCGGAATCGCGACCAGATCCGGCGCGATGTCGTCGTGGCCGCCGCGGAAGGCGTCTTCTTTGGTCTCGACGCGGTCGACGACGGGTTCGCCGTCGGGGCCGGTCAGCGATTCGAGCGCCTCCTTCAGTTCGCTGCGGGTCTCCTGATATTCGGATTCCGGGACGCTCCCGCGCGGTTCGCGGTCTTCGAGGTTGATGTAGAATCGGCCCGGAATGAGCGAGTACGCCCGCGTCTCGTCGGCGATGTCGCCCAGTTCGTCCGGGTCGTCGCCCTCGTATTCGAGCCAGCCCTCCTGTTCGAGCCACTCGTTGAAGTGGACCTCGTAATCCAGGCTGGTAAAGCCGTGGTCGGAGGCGACGACCAGCGTCACGTCGTCGGGAAGCATCTCCCGAATCTTGCCGATGTACTCGTCGACTTTCCGATAAAACTCCATGAACTCGTCGTAGTTCTCGCCGTCCTCCTCGTAGTCTTTGAACAGGAAGTGGTTGACTCGGTCGGTGGTCATGAAGACGCCGAAAAAGAGGTCCCAGTCGTCTTCGGTGAGGTAGTGCTCGAAGGCCTCGAAGCGCTTGTCGAGCGTTTCGTGGGCGTCTTCCACGAACTCGGTCTTGTCGTCGTCGTGACCCAGTTTCGCGTTGACATCGATCCGATAGTCGATACCTTCGAGATACTCACGGAGTTCGTCGGGGTAGGCGGCTTTGTCGACGCCGGGGGAGAGAAAGCCAGAGACCTGTCGCTGGATCTCCCGGTCCGGCGGGAAGGTCACGGGGACGTTCATCACCGTCGCTTCCCGGCCCGTGTCGTCGACGCGGGACCAGAGTCGTTTGGCCTGCACGTCCCGGCCCATCGGGACGTACGTCTCGTAGGAGCCGATTTCGCGGTCCTGGAAGCCGTAGACGCCCGTCTCCCCCGGATTCATCCCCGTCGTGAGCGCGGGCCAGCAGGCGCTGGATTCCGGCGGGACGATACTATCGATTGGGCCGGCGCTTCCCTCCGCTTCGATTGCAGCGAAATTCGGGAACTCTTCGGGGTGGTCGGCCAGCAAACTGTACGGCACGCCGTCGATACCGATGAAAGCGACCCGCGGGCCGTCGTCACCGCGGATCCGATCGAACAATCCCATACGTCTGCTACTGGGGTATCCCACAAGAAGCTTCTTCTCTCTACGCGGTGCTCGCTACCCGAACGACCGGACTCTCACGTCGTCAAAAGCAGTGAAATCTGTCACTCTCGGTCTGTCTGTTCTGCCTCCCGGTCCTCGCGTCGGTCCTCCTCGTCCGACTCGAAATTCTCGGGCACTACTGTCACGTGGTCGACTCCGACAGTCTGATTGCTTGCCGCCATCACACTCAGTGATAACACGTGGATACTCAAATAATTACCCATGCTCATAACTAATCGGCAACAGTTGCCGTGATGCGCGACAGGAATACTGAACGGACGAACGGTTTCCGTGTGTGGTTTTGACATTCGGGGGGTTCCGTACCACCTGCTGGGCTACAATGTGCCAGATGTCCACAGAGTGGCCAGACAAGAACATGTTTAAATATGTATGGCAGGAACATCTAGATATGTCAGAACGTGAATTCATCTGTCTCGACTGCGGGACTCACGTCGAGAGCTTTCTGGACCCCTGTCCGGAGTGTGGCTCCCAGCAGTTCGAGAGTAAGACCGAGGAGTCCGAAGAAGAGGACGACGAACAGATCACCGACGAGATCGCCAAACTCACTCGTCCGGTGAACCCCATCGCCCCCGCCGCAGGCGACTGACGCGGCCGATTTTTCTTTGTTTTTGATCGAGAGCCGCCCCTATTGAGTGGGTCTGTGTATGCGGCCCAGTGAACCCAAATGTTTGGTAATTCTGC
The DNA here is from genome assembly GCF_037080055.1 of Halovenus anhuiensis. Classification (NCBI taxonomy): domain Archaea; kingdom Methanobacteriati; phylum Methanobacteriota; class Halobacteria; order Halobacteriales; family Haloarculaceae; genus Halovenus; species Halovenus anhuiensis. The sequence goes on along the minus strand of NZ_JBAOJI010000001.1, from coordinate 969,647 downwards.
CGTTCGCTGATCGAATTAGTCGCTTTCGAGTCTGATTGTGGCCATTCATCGCTCTTATACTCCTAGTTACGCATTTTTCAGTTACAGGGTTGTCGGATTAGTACATGAGTGAAAGAGTGCTCGTGTGCCTTTCGTGTGGCGTAGAATCAGACTCATTCTTGACTGAATGTTCGAACTGCGGCGAGTCCCACTACCGAAGTCGATCGAGTGCTTCGGAGTCGGCAGAGCAACAGGACGCGTTCGAGTCCCGGCTTGCGAGGCTCAGTCGGCCGGTCAATCCGTTCGTCCCAGCCTAGAACAACCGACGCTTGAGCAGATCGGGCATCAGCGTCAGCGCGAGCGCCACGAGTCGCCACCGTTTCGTCACGAACTGCTGTCGTTTCTTCTCCGCGATGGCTTCGTGGATCAGGTCCGCGGCCGTCTCCGGCGAGCACATCCAGAACTCGCCGCCGGCAAGGTCGGTATCGACGAAGCCGGGTTCGACCGTCGTCACGGTAATATCGGCGTCGAGATACTGTGATTTGTACCGCAGACCATCGAGATAGTTCGAGACGTACGCCTTCGAGGCGTAGTAGGCGGGGACGCGACTACTTCCCACGTAGGAGGCGACCGACGAGACGCCGACGAGCTGGCCGTGGCCTTGCTGCTCGAACTGATCCATCGCGGCGACAGCCAGTGCCGTGAACCCGCGGACGTTCGTGTCGATGGTGTCCCGTTCGGGTTCCCACTCCAGATCCGGATTCTCCGGGCCGACGCCGGCGTTGACGACGACGACGTCGACGGTCCCCATCGCGTCGGCGAGTTCAGTGAACGCCTTCCGCGCCGCGTCTGTCTCGGTCACGTCCATCCGTGCGACGTAGGCCCTGGTCGGTAACGACTCAGCAACCGCTTCGAGTTTGTCGACGGAACGGGCCGTCAGACCGACCTCGTACCCTTCCGCTGCGAGTGTTCGCACGAGTGCCTCGCCGATCCCGGACGATGCCCCGACCACCATCGCTCTTTCTGTCATACCCGCCCGTTCGACCGGTCTCTGCTTCACTCTTGTTGTCTACAGGGAACCACGGACTCTCCGGGTTCCACCCCATCTGCGCCCGCCGAAGCAACTGTACTGGGTGTCACGACCGCGTGGATCCGAGATTGGACAACGTTTTACGATCCGTTTTGTCAGCTTTCCCGCGGTAACACATTCGCTATATTCCCGAACAATTTTAATGGCGGCTCGTGACCGACATACCATGAGCTTTGTAACCACACCCGAAGATCGTTTCGAGGATGTCCCGGACTTCGATTATCCATACGAGCGCGTGCCCGTGACCGACGACGGCGCGGAGATGGCTTACGTCGATGTCGAACCAACGAGCGACGACGCCGACGAAACCTTCCTGTTGATGCACGGCGAGCCGTCGTGGAGCTTCCTTTACCGGAAGATGATCCCCACTCTCGCCGAGCGCGGCCGGGTCATCGTGCCGGATATGCTCGGCCTCGGGCGCTCCGATAAGTACACCGACACGGACGCGTACAGCTTCGACCTGCACTACGACTCCTTCGAGACACTGCTGTTCGAGGAACTGGATCTCGACGAGATCACGCTGGTCTGTCAGGACTGGGGCGGCATCCTCGGGCTAGCGCTGGCGGGACACAACCCCGAGCGCTTTGCCCGACTCGTCCCGATGAACACCGGCGTCCCCGACGGGACACAGAAGATGAGCGACGACTGGCACGAGTTCGCCGACTTCGTCGAACGCGCCGACGAACTCCCAATCGGCATGCTGATCCAGAACGCGACGGCGACAGAACTCTCAGACGAGGTTGTCGCCGCCTACGAAGCCCCCTTCCACACAGAGGAGTCGAAAGCGTGCGCGCGCATCCTCCCGCGATTGATTCCGACCTCGCCCGACGATCCCGGTGCGGATCACATGGCCGCCGCGAAGGAACGGCTCTCTGAGTGGCAAAAACCGGCGTTCGTGCTCTTCTCGGATTCGGATCCGATCACCGGCAATGCCCGCGATCCCATGCGAGAGTTGTTCCCGACAGCGAGCGAACAGCCGGATGTCTGGATCGAGGGCGCGATGCACTTCCTGCAGGAGGACGCCGGGGAGGAGATTGCCGAGGAAGTGGTGAAGTTCGTCGACCGAACGTCGTAATCCCGAAAACATTCGTTTTGTGCTACCGGTTCGGTTACGCTCTTGGGACTGGCGTGACTATCGACGGTTATGACACCGTCGTTCGACACCGATCTGCTCCAGGAACTGACAGAAACCAGCGGCGTCCCCGGCTACGAAGACCGGATCAGAGAAATCGTCCGGCGCGAACTCGATCCCGAGGTAGATCGGCTCCGTACCGACAGCATGGGCAACGTTGTCGGGACGATCGAGGGTGCGTCCGACACCGAAGTCGTCGTCGCCGCACACATGGACGAGATCGGGTTCATGGTCCGTCACGTCACCGAGGACGGCTTCGTACAGGTCGACGCCCTCGGTGGTTGGGACGCCCGCGTCCTCAAAGCACAGCGCGTGACCGTCCACACCGAAGAGGAGGATATCACGGGCGTGATCGGCTCGCCGCCGCCACACACCCTCGACGAGGAGCAACTGGAGGCCGACCCGGAGGTCGAAGACATCCACATCGATCTGGGTCTCGACGGCGAGACCGCACAGGAACGCGTCTCGCGCGGTGATCTGGTAACACTCGAACAGACGACCGAACTCGTCGGCGACACAGTCACCGGGAAAGCCCTCGACGACCGGGTCTGTCTCTTTACGATTCTCGAAGCAGCCCAGCGGATCGAGGACCCAGAGGTGACGATCCACTTTGCCGCCACGGTTCAGGAAGAAGTCGGCATCCGCGGCGCACAGGCGCTTGGTGTCGATCTCGATCCGGATCTCGCCATCGCGCTGGACGTGACCGTCGCCAACGACGTGCCGGGCTTCGAGCCGGCTGATCACGTCACCGAACTCGGCGAGGGGACGGCGATCAAGCTCAAAGATTCGAGTGTCATCACCAGCCCGAAAGTGAACCGTCGACTGGAAGACGTGGCCGACGATCTGGGGATCGAGTACCAGATCGAAGTGCTTCCTGCGGGCGGGACCGACACCGCCGGCCTCCAGCGCTTCGGCGGCGCAACTCCCGTGGGTGCCCTCTCGATCCCGACGCGGTATCTCCACACCGTCACCGAGAGCGCCCACGTCGAGGATATCGAGGCGACGATCGATCTGCTCGCGGCGTTTCTGGACACCGAATCCCCATCGCAGGATTACACGCTCTGAGCGGTCAGCCCATCCACGATGGCCGCTGGTGGTCTGCAGTGCGGTACGGTTCGGGGAAGACACACTCGACCTGTCCGGGTCGGACGACGCCTTCGTACTCGACAGTCGCGGCGTTGCCATCCTTGTACGGCTGGAACTGTGTCACGGGGAAGTTAGTGATCGTCCCGTCACTGCTGCGGGCGGCTTGCAGGTCGTGCGGGAATTCGGCGTCCGACCCGTAGAACTGAATCGGACCCGAAACCGACTCGATTCGGCCGGGTTCCGTGCTGAGCATTTCGTCGACGTAATCGTCGAGATGGTCCTCGGGGTTGGTCGTCCCGATCTCGTTGAGCACGTCCTGCAGGAGCACGATTGCGTCGTAGGTCCCGAAGCCCATCTCCATCGGCGAGCCGTCTGGTGTTCCGACCTCGAACTCGTCGCCGGCGTACTCGTCGACGTAGCTGTCGATGAACGACCGGGTGTGGTCGGTGATTGGAGCTGCACCGCCGGCACCGTTCTGGGCGGTCGTCTCGTAGATATTGAGCCCCTCAGTCGCGATGTCGTACTCGGGATGAGAGCCGGGAATGTGGATTCCTTCGAGACCGAAGTCAAGATCACCCCGCCACGCCGGGAAGATCTGCTGGGGTGAGCTGGCAATGTGCCCGAAAAAGCGCAGGACATAATCGACGCCTTCCTCCGCGGCGGTCGAGACGAGCGGCGAGAGATCCGGGTTCTGAATCGTGATCGAGTCCTGTGTCTCGATTGTGAGCCCCTGGTCTTCGAGCAAGGCGGGCAGATGCTCGGCGAACGGCTCGGTCCAGGCGGCCAGATCCCGGTAGAACGCGAGCGAATTCCAGCCGTGGCGATCCGAGAGATAGGTCAGATACTCACTCATCGCCTCGGCCTGCAGCGCGGCGTTGATCGGTCCAACCCGGAAGTAATGCTTGTAGCGGTCGTACTCATCCCCCGGGAAGTGAGTAGTCAGATCCGGCGCTGCCGGACCGGTCGAAATGTAGGGCACGCCGAACTCGGCTGTCAGGTCGGTCACCGCACGGCCGATCTCGGACTGGAACCCGCCGACGATCACGTCGGCGCCTTCCTGCTGGATTAGCTCTTCGACGACGACTTCCGCTTCTGCCGCGGATGTTTGCGTGTCTCCCGTGACGAGCTCGACACGCTCGTCCATGATTCCCCCACTGTCGTTGACGGTTTCCACGGCCAGCGCCGCGGCCCGAGCCGAGCCAACCCCCAGCACGGTCGACTCTGGAGAGATGTGGCCGATAGTCACTCCGTCGCCGCTGGCTGGCTCGCTGTCCTCGTCGGGCTCAGTGTCGTCGTCCGGTTCGCTGTCGTCGTCCGGGCCGTCGTTCTCGCCTGTCTCGTCTTCCGCGATACATCCCGCAACACCGACGACACCGGCAGCGGAGATCCCCTGCAGATACCGCCGCCTCGTTCTGATCACGTTACGTGACATACTTACTATCTAAGAATAACGTTGTAAATATTTTCTGTATACTTGTAATAATATTACCGCAAACCGGTTGCTGTTCGTCGTTGGTCGGTCGCAATTCATCAGCAGCGCTTTCGTCAAAATCGGGCCTATTCGGGCGGGTCGTGGGACAGCAGCCTTACATCGCGAAGGTGTTACCACACTCGGTGCAGGTGAACTCGAAGCGGCCTTCGTCGTTGATGGTCGTGCCGTGGGGCAGTTCTTCGCCACACTCCTGGCAGGGAATCATCGATTCGAGTTCCTCCCAGTCGTGCTGTGAGGTGGGCGCACCGAGTGCCCAGCCGACGACTTCGTTGCCCTCCTCCTCGACGGCGTAGCCGGTCTGGAATTCGCCGGGCTCGAAGCGGATCACTTCGCCTTCCTCGACAGTCACCTTCTCGCGGTCTTTGCCGACCTCGAACTCGGCGGTCCCGGATTCGACGTAGAAGACCTCTTCCTGATCGTGGTGTGTGTGTAGCCCCCCCGAGAAGGAATCGCCGGGCGAAAGCTCGAAGTAGTTCATCGCAAAATGCTCGGTTCCGAGTTCGTCCGACACCGGCCGGCGAACGTCGTGGACCTGCAGTGGGTTGACCTCGTTGCGCACGTCGTCTATCGTGACTTTCTCCATACGGAAGGCGTCTGAGCGAGACGAGTTAATGCTGTCGGCTCTCGCAGGCCGTTTCGTTACCGATGTAGTCTGTCTGCGGCCATACTGAGTGGGCTGGAAACTCGACCGATCCACAGTTTCACTGCTTCTGTCTGTTGTCTGTCCGTCTGTGTGATAATTCTGCAATAAATCAAGAATAACTCACATATTCGGGGTGTCGCGTAGCTCTAGACGTATGGTAACATATCTCGTCGGTACGGACGGTGAATCAGCAAGCACAGCAATCGCCGACCAGCTCAGCAACCACGTGACTGCAGACGATCACATCCGTGCAGTGTACGCCACGACCGCATCCAACGAGCGGGCCGAACACGCGGTACAGATACTCGAGGATCGACTGGGGCAGATCACTACCGTCGACGCAGATGTCATCGACCCCGGCCGCGAAGGCGGTCCCATGCTGGCGCTGCTCGACGAGGCCGAGCGAGTCGATGCGGAGCAGATGGTGATCGGTCTTCGTCGACACTCTCGGACGGAGCGCATCATCCTCGGGAGCATCTCACACGCGCTCATCGAGCGCGCCACGATTCCGCTGCTGTTGGTCCCCCTCCCAGAATATCAGACACCGGCAGCCGAATGAGTCGTTGCGTGAGAGTGTTGTCACTCACGCCGTCCGGTCGGCGGCCGTCGCCGACGGTTATTCGAAGTGCTCTTCGTAGAGGTCCTGTGCGTGTTCGATCGCGTCCATCGCGGCCTGCTTGTCCTCCCAGCCCTGCGTCTCGACTTCCTTGCCCTCTTCGAGGTTCTTGTAGGTCGCGAAGAACTCGTCAATTTCGTCCAGCGTCTGCTGTGGGATGTCTTCGAGGTCCTCGATGTGGTCGTATCGCGGGTCCTCCGTCGGGACCGCGATGACCTTGTCGTCCTGCTCGCCGTCGTCGTCCATCTTCATCAGCGCGACCGGGCGTGCCTCGACGACACAGCCGGGGAAGGTCTGATCCTCGACGAGCACGAGCACGTCGAAGGGATCCTCGTCGTCGTAATAGGACTGCGGAATGAAACCGTAGTCCGACGGATAGTGGACGTTCGAGTGCAGCACGCGGTCCAGCACCACGCCGGGGATGTCCTTGTCGTACTCGTACTTGTTTCGCTCGCCTTTGAGACACTCGACGACTGCGTAGATCTCTTCTGGCGCGTTCGGTCCGGTTTCTAGGTCTTCCCAGAGATTTGCCATCATTATCGTATCTGATTTTTTGGCCAAAAACTACTTTCGGTCTATCTCCCTACCTCCCTCGTAGGCACGCGATCCGGCGAGCGCTCTCCCACAGAGCGTTATATGTACGATGTTCGGTAGTTACACCAGTGTAACCGCCCCCCGTACGCCGATTTTCTCGTGACAAAGATAAGATGAATTGGCAAGGGTTAAGTATATAGATGACATTCAACCAAGTATGTCAGAGGCACAAGCAGTTCCTGACACACCAGGCATCGCACGAGAACTTACGGCGTTCCAGCAGAATATCCTCACAATTCTTGCCGAAGAACCCCGATACGGTCTCGCGATCAAACGAGAGCTCGAGACCTACTACGACTCCGAAGTAAACCATGGGCGACTGTACCCGAACCTCGACGAACTCGTCGAGATGGATCTCGTAGAGAAAAGTGAACTCGACAAACGAACGAACCAGTACGCGCTGACCGACGAGGGCTACGAGGCCGTCCTCGATCAGCTCGACTGGACGTTTGGCAAGATCATCACAAACGAGGACCGCAAAGCAGACATCGAATCGCTCGTCAACGACGCTGCGTAAACTCGTCGACGAGTTCCACAGACTCCTCGACGACCGCTTTCTGGTCGTCGGTGGGCCACACGTTTCGCGGATAGTACTCCTCGACAAACTCCGATAGTTCCGACTCCGTCGCCTGTTCGATCTCTTTGGCGTAGTGGTTGCTCATGAACTCCGCGAGCGCCTCGGCGTTTCCGCCGTGTGCCTCTCCGTGTTCGGCTTCGACTTCCTCGGCAATCGCCATGTTGTGCTCCCAGACGGCCTCCCAGTCGTCGGGGTCGCCCGGCCCGGAGAGCGGGCGCTCGATTCCCCGATCCAGATCGTCGATCTGCTCCGGATAGACCGTCCCGTCTTCGACCCACTCCTCGGGGTGAACCACGAGCACGTCGTGATCCTCCTCGCGGACGCGGGCCGTGTAGTCGTGCTCGTCGAGCAACTCCGCGCGGTCCTCCCGGTAGGCCGCGGCCTCGGCCTCGTCGATTGCTTCGCGCGCGAGACGAGTCAGCCGCTCGGCTTCGTCGACGACCTCTGTCGGGAGTGCTGTCTCTTCCGAATCGTCAGCATCGATCTCGCCGGCCTCGGCCGACTCGTCGACGCCGTCGTGTTCGTTAGCCATCCTCGAACGCCTCGTTTGCCAGTTTGTCCGCTCGCTCGTTTATGTCCCGCGGTACGTGCGAGAGCGACCACTCGGAAAACTCCGTCAGTAGCTCCCGAACCCGGACCCGGTACTCCCGCAGGTTTGGGTCGTTCGTGTCGTACTCGCCGTGAACCTGCTTGACGATCAACTCCGAGTCACCGCGGATCTCCACCTCCTCGAAACCGTACTCCGCGGCGAGTTCGAGCGCTTTGACCAGCGCCTCGTACTCGGCGGCGTTGTTGGTCATGCGGCCGACGCGCTCGCCACCCTCGGTGACGATGCCGCCGTCGGTCACGATCACCCAGCCGATAGCCGCCTCGCCCGGATTGCCTCGGCAGGCCCCGTCGAAGTAGACGTGCGCGCGCCCGCCGCCGTCGCCTTCGAGCAACGCTTGCAACCGCCCGGGATCGCTCCCCTGAACGACGACTTTGTCGTCGTAGGCGACCGCTGTCGCGCCTTCGTAGCTTGCGCGCCAGCGCTCGTGGTCCGTGTTTCCCGCCGTGATCTCGACGCCGGCGGCCTCCAACCGCTCGCGAGCCTGCTCGACATCGCAGTTCAGTACTGGCATCTACGAAACCGCAGTCCCCGAGCGGATTATCGGTTTCGGGTTCTCCGCTAGATGCGGTAATATGGGCCGGGGACGTTTCGAAACACAATTCCGACCACGACATAACCACAAAATTCTTACCAAGGGTTTAAGTTTGACTATCTTACTACTATAAAAATGCGATGACACGGTCTAGCCGCCAGCGGGAGCGCGAGCGCGAGTCTACAACTAACAATGAACAAGAAGAGGGGGTCCGCGAATGCTCGGAGTGTGGTTCGGATAACCTGATCAAAAGCTCTGACCGGGGCGAACTCATCTGTGACGACTGCGGTCTGGTCGTCGAGGAGGGGAACATCGATCCCGGACCGGAGTGGCGTGCGTTCAACCATCAGGAACGCCAGGAGAAGTCACGTGTCGGGGCACCGACGACTCAGACGATGCACGACAAGGGGCTGACCACCACCATCGACTGGAAAGACAAAGACGCCTATGGACGGTCGATCTCCTCCAAGAAGCGAAGCCAGATGCACCGGCTTCGCAAGTGGCAGGAGCGCATCCGAACGAAAGACGCGGGCGAGCGAAACCTGCAGTTCGCTCTCTCCGAAATCGATCGGATGGCGAGTGCACTGGGCGTGCCGCGGTCCGTTCGGGAGGTCGCATCCGTGATCTACCGCCGTGCGCTCAAGGAGGATCTCATTCGGGGACGTTCGATCGAGGGGGTCGCGACGAGTGCGCTGTATGCCGCCTGCCGCAAGGAGGGAATTCCGCGGAGTCTCGAAGAGATTTCGGAGGTCTCTCGGGTCGAACGCAAGGAAATCGGTCGGACCTATCGGTACATCTCTCAGGAACTCGGTCTGGAGATGGAGCCGGTCGATCCGAAAAAGTACGTCCCTCGCTTCTGCTCGGAACTCGAGCTGTCAGAAGAGGTACAGACGAAGGCAAACGAAATCATCGAAACAACCGCCGAGAAGGGGCTTCTCTCCGGGAAATCCCCGACCGGCTACGCCGCCGCCGCGATCTACGCCGCCTCGCTGCTCTGCAACGAAAAAAAGACACAGCGAGAGGTCGCGGACGTGGCGCAGGTGACCGAAGTGACCATCCGCAACCGCTACCAGGAGCAGATCGAAGCGATGGGAATCCACAGCTAACCCGCGACACGAACCGCGGAACCGCTGTACTTCTCGGGTAGCGATTGCCCGATTCTTTTTGACCGTCACCCGCGTAGCCGGCTATATGGCGCTCGTCTTGGGGACACCGGACGGAGTGTACTACTCCGAGACCGAGGAGACGTTCGACCACGTACTCGACGAGCGAGTTACGCGGCTCAGACGGTTCTCGGAGCGATTGTTGGCGGCGACGGTGGCTGGGGTCTACGAATCGACCGATGGCCGACACTGGGAGCAACTGACCGCAACTGATGGGATCGTCCACTCCGTGCAAGTCCTCGATAACGGCCGACTGATCGCGGGGACGAACCCGGCCCAGATCCTTGCGAGCGACGACGGCACGGACTGGAGGGTGGCTGCGGACCTGGCCCATCCGGACGCAGAGCGGTGGGCGGATCGCTCGTTTCGGGATGGCGCGAGCGTCCGAACGCTAGCCGTTGACGACCACGCCGGCCGGCTACTTGCCGGCATCGAGCCCGGAGGTGTACTCGTGAGTGCTGACGGCGGCGAGTCGTGGGGCCGACGCTCGCGCGGACTGCACGACGACGTACACCATCTGCTCGTCGCCGGCGCGGACGAGTACGTCGCTTCGACAGGCAACGGCCTCTACCGCTCGACCGACGGGGCGGACACGTGGCTTCGACTCGATACCGATTTCCGTGAGTTCTGGGACAACTACCACCGCGAAGCGACGATCCACGAGGGGATGCTCGTCTCGGCTGCCCGGAGTTGGGGGCCAGAACAGCCCGATGCAGTCATACTCGAACACGATGGAAGCGGCACGTACGGAGCCGCTAGACGGGTATCGCCGCCGGGTGCGCCGGCGGAGTTCCCGCTCTCGTTTGCGTCCGACGGCGACCGACTGCTGGCCGGGACAATGCGCCACGCCGACGACTTCGAGCCGATGGCGCCAGCGCGCGTCGCTGTCCGCAACCCCGACGGCGAGTGGTCGACGCTGTGTGAGACGCCCGCGGCGGTCAAGTCGCTGGTGGCGGTGTAGATGGAAGATTCATACCCCCGCGGAGCCAACGATCCGATAGATGCGCCTGGACGAGTTCATCGAGGATTTCGAGCGCGACGAGGCCGCCGAGCGTCGCCGCCTCGCCCGGGAGAAATCCTACGAGATCACCGACCATCTCGACGATGTGGAACAGCAGTTCGAGCGTGTCGTCCAGGGTGACTCGCTCTTTGGCTCGACGGCCCCAGAAATCTTCGTCGGCCGGTCGAATTACCCCAACATCTCGACGGGTGTGCTCTCGCCGATGGACCGGGAAGCCGATGCTGCCCAGTTCGCCACCAGCGGCGAGTGGTACCAGCAGGGACTGGGCGTCGACGATGTCCTCCAGCGCCGGACTGGCCTGCTCAACTCCACGCACTCGACGCGAGTCAACGTCGAAGACGTGTGGGACGGCTTCGTCGGCGTCCAGCGTGAGGTCGCAATCGCCGACGATCCAGTCGATGTTGAACTCGGCCTCGATGGCTCTCCTGAAATCGATCTCTCCTTAGACGATATCTCCACACCGACGGGACCGAGGGCCCGGGCCACTGATGCGACTCTCGCGGAGAATCCCTCTGTGCCTCGTGCCGTCGAGAAGACCCTCGAAGACGACGACTGGCAGGCCGAGGGCGCGATGACCTACCTCTATCGGCGCGGCTTCGACGTTTACGAGATCAACACGATCCTCTCGGCGGGGGCACTCGGACGCGGACAGAACCGCCGACTCGTCCCGACGCGGTGGTCGATCACCGCGGTCGACGATACGGTCGGCCAGTACCTCCGCGGGTCGATCCGCAACGCTCCGAGCATCGACGAGGTCCAGGTCTGGTACAACGAGTACATGGCCAACGACTACTGGATCATCCTCGCGCCGGGCAACTGGGAGTTCGAACTCGTCGAACTGAAAGCGCCGGGCAGTATCTGGAATCCCGACGAGGGCGGCGAGTACTACATGGCCGCCGACAACGAGGCCTATGCTGGCCGTGACAGCTACGTCGACGAAACCTCCGGCGCGTACTACGCCTCCCGCCTCGGTGTGCTCGAATATCTCGAGGAGATCGACCGCCAGGCGACCTGTCTGGTCATTCGCCACGCCAGCGACGGCTACTGGGCTCCAGTGGGGGTCTGGCAGATCCGCGAGGGGATCCGTCACGCCTTCGAGGACGGCCAGCACGCAGTCGCAGAGACGTTCCACGACGCGGTCCGCGGACTCGCCAGCGAATTGCCCGTCTCACTTGCCGATCTCCGCCGAAAATCCGAGTTCGTCGCCGGCATCCAGTCCCAACTGACCGATTTCTGAGCAGTGACTGGCAGTTCAGTCGTCAATCGTTCTGAAGTCGGTCACGTCAACAACTGTTCCGGTAGTGAGGTCGACGACGAGCGAGGCTCGGGCTTCGCCGTCGGAACCGAGAACACGGACGTTGAGTTGCTCCTCGACGTAGGATCGCCCGGTATCTATCGTGACCGATCTCTCACCGAACGCGATGCCATCTGTTTTGAATGTCCCGTCGGAATCGGTGATGTTACTGACCTCGACCGAGTGCGCACTGTCAGCGCTCAGCCGAGGAATCGGCTCGATCGCTAGATCGTACGTAGTGAGGTTGATCGGCACGGCGTCGCTCGTGCGGGCGATCTCACGCGCAGTCGAACGCTGTTCGGATGTAAAGGGGCGTTCTCGGGCCGTCTGGATTCTATATTGGCCGTTCTGTCCGGAAATCTCGACCGACTGGACCCAGCTCATGTTCTCAACAGCGACCTGCTGTTCGTCTCCATCTGAAACGACGACCGAATCGTCGTCGACGGTGACGGCGACATCCTCGTCACCCTGGAATGTATCGTCGACACCGAGGGTTGCCGTAGCGGCGCCCACACAGAGACCGGTAATCGAGAGGACAACTACAACGCCGAACCGAACAGCAACTCCCGAATCCATCGTATTGACGTTGGGTGAAAGACCAGATGAATCTATCGTTGAAACGCCACTGAAACGCGTTTCAAGCCTGTTTCACGGGCGTTTCTGGGGATGGAAATCGACGCACATTAGGGGCTGCTCGAAGCAGGATGAGGTGAGGAATGGTCCCCGTCGATGGTAAGCGTCTGTTCGCAGCGGTCGTGTTCGTCGGCGCAGTCGTCGTACTCTCGTTACAACTCATCAACCCCTCACCGGTCGTCATCGAAGTTGGTGAGAACGGTTCCGAGGTCGTCGAAGTCGGTGAGCATTACAGCGACCGCGATGTACTGGTGGTTGCGCTATCTGCCTGTCTCGTTGGTATTAGCGGAACCTATCTTCTGACTGCCGACCCGTCGAAGACGGACCGAGAGCCGTCCGAGCAGGTGGCCGCCAGAGAGACGGTCGCACGCACACCCGTCACACCACAGGTGCCGTCCGAGGAGACAGGCGAGGCGATACGCCATCCTTCGGACAACAGCACCAACGGATCCGCAGACGAGGGGCCCGCACCGAGCGAGCAACTGCTCGAAGTACGCAAAGAGGAGTGGGAGGAGACAGCTGATCGTCTCGCCAACAAGGAGCAGACAGTCTACGAAATCGTGCTGGAGGCCGACGGTGTGCTTCCACAGAGTGAGATCGTCGAGCAGGCGGATCTATCGAAAGCCAGCGTTAGCCGAGCGTTAGACGGGCTCGAAGCGAAACAGCTCGTCGAGCGCAAACGCCGCGGGATGGGAAATGTAATCATTCTTCAGTAAGCCCAAAACAGCCGTTTCGAGCTGTTTCAGGCGGGTTTTCGGCGTGTTTCCAACGGGGTTATATCCGGGTTTTCAGACAAGCCTTGACCGAGGCGCGAACGATGTCCCAGTGGGACGGTCCTGCTGGACGAGCGCCTCGGAGCAACCATGCGAACCAAAGCACTCACACTTGCGTTCGCCGCTGTGACGGCGCTGGCACTAATCGCCGGCGGTGTCGGAGCGAGCGAACTCGGAACGGTACACGAACAGCCCGATCAATCGACCGATACCCCCGAACAGACGAAGTACGACGAGAAACTGACGGCCGACGAATCGTTCACGATGAACCTGAACGACGAGGATGTGGAGACGGAAGTCGTCGGCAACGAGGAGTACGACGAGAAACTGACGGCCGACGAATCGTTCACGATGAATCTGCATGACGAAGACGTGGAGATGGAAGTCGTCGGCAACGAGGAGTACGACGAGAAGCTAACTGCCGACGAATCGTTCACGATGAATCTGCATGACGAAGACGTGGAGACGGAAGTCGTCTCTGACACCTAACGCTGATCGCTGACGGGCCAACACGGCCCTCGGCGGTATTTCGTTCAAACTGATCTGTTGGAACAAGCCTAAGAAATTTTATTGCTTTGTCCGTAGATGGAAACGGGCGCATAGCCATGGAAGAGAAGATGTACACCTGCACACGGTGTGGCGCGGATTTCTCGCGAACAGCGAGACACACGGAAATCGTTCGTCGGAATTTCATCGAGGTGCCCCAGCCGGCACGGATCGAACGGCTCTGCTGGGACTGCTTCGAGGCCTACGTCGAGGAGTTTCTTGGCAAGGAGTTCGAGTACCGCGCCGACCGCTCGGATGCCGACGAGCCAGTCGCGTGATACTGGTGGCTGTAAGAAATTGAAGAATTTCGACCCCACGTGGAGTCGAATATCTTTACGAATTTACAGCCACCAGTATGAGTCGCTGGGGCTCGAAAGCTTTCTCAACCAGCGAATCAAACCACGTGTATGGTTACGTTTCTCTCCGGTGGGACGGGAACCCCGAAACTGCTCGCCGGGGCGGATGATGTCTTCGACCCGGCAGCAACGACAGTCGTTTCTAACACCGGTGACGATGTCGAACTCGGCGGCTTTCTTGTCTGTCCGGATCTCGATACGGTGCTTTTTCTCGGCGGTGACGAACTCGACACAGAGACGTGGTGGGGCATCGCCGAGGACACGGCCGAAACCCACGAACACTTGCAGGATCTGGCCGAGGCGGCTGGACTGGAGTCGGGTCCGCGGTATCTCGACGACGACGCACAGACTTCCGGCCGGCAGATTGCCCGCTGGCGGCGCTTCTCGGCGGTCGCGGAGTTCATGTACATCGGTGATCGAGACCGTGCAGTCCATCTCACTCGGACTGGCCTACTCGACGAGGGCGACTCCCTGACCGAGGTGACGGAGACGCTCGCCGATGCGTTCGACGTCCCGTGGCGGCTGCTCCCCATGAGCGACGATCCGGTGGCGACGCTGATTCACACGCCGGAGGGGGTCATGCACTTCCAAGAGTTCTGGGTCGCCAACGACGGCGACCCCGAGGTTGAGTCTGTCGAGTTCTGCGGCGCAGCGGAGGCGTCGGCGACGCCGGCAGTCCGCGATGCACTTTCCGATCCAGTCGTGCTCGGTCCGTCGAATCCGATCACCAGCATCGGCCCGATGCTCGCCATCGACGGTATCCGCGACGCGCTCGCAGAGACGACAGTCGTCGTCGTCTCGCCTTTTGTCGAGGACGAGGTATTCTCGGGCCCGGCGGCGGACCTGATGGCTGCCGAAGGATACGAGGCGTCGACTGCGGGCGTCGCCGAGGCCTATCCCTTCGCCGACGCGTTCGTCCTCGACAATGCGGACGGCACAAAACTGGATCGGCCGGTCGTCCAGACCGACACCGAGATGAACACCGACGACGACGCCGCGCGAGTCGCCCGCGCAGTCGAGCAGGCACTCGGGGGGGTGCAGTGATGGCCGACTCTCCCGCATTCGACCCGCCGGTCGCGCTGGCGAGTCTGAGCGGCGAGGCGGACGCCGAGTGGGCACAGCAGGGTGCCGAGTACGCCGGTGCTGCCTTTCTCGGGGGAATCGCCCTCGACGAGCAAACCCGGGCGGCCGCCCAGGAGATGGTCGACCGCGACCGCACGGAGTTCCTGCCATCTGATCCGATTGCCTTTATCGACGACCAACTCGCCGCGCTCTCGGATCTCTCGCTGACTCCCGGGTTCAACGTCCGGACGACCAGCCTCGAACCGCTCGCTCGGGCCGCGGCGGTCTGTGCCGACCACGATGCGATTATCGAGATCAACGCTCACTGCCGGCAGGACGAGATGTGTGCCGCCGGTGCTGGGGAGTCGCTGCTCCGCAACGAGGACCGACTCTGTGAGCAAGTTCGCACAGCCGCCGAGAGTGGCGCGGCAGTCAGCGTCAAGGTGCGGACCGAACTCGACGGCGTCTCGCTTCCAGCGCTCGCGCCAGAACTCGACGCGGCCGGAGCCGACTATCTGCATGTCGACGCGATGGATTCGGAGCCGGTTATCGCGGATATCGCCGAGGAGACGACGGCGACGATCATCGCGAACAACGAGGTTCGGGACCGCGAATCGGTCGCAGAGTATCTCTCCTACGGAGCGGACGCGGTCAGCGTCGGGCGACCGAGCGACGATCCGCGAGTGCTCTCCCGCGTCCGAGACGCGGCGGAGTCGTGGTTCGCCGACGAGCCGATGGAGGTGGATCTGTGAGATCCATCGCCGACAACGCCCAGCTAGCCTTGTTGCTGGAAGTGTCGAGCACGCCCAAACCCGGCAATGTCGACCGTGAACACGAGTACGCTGATCTTCGATTCGAGCACTTCGTGGCCGGCGGAGTCGGTGCCCGCGAAGGGCTCGAACGCGCGGCCGAGGGCGGCCCTGTCGGCGAGGCCTTCGAGCGGGCAGTTGCCGGAATGAGTACCCAATCCGGCGGCAATACTCAGTTCGGGGCGATCCTGCTGGTCACGCCGCTCGTCGTCGCCGCCGCTCGCGGACGGGACGATCCGGCTTCTCCTGGCGATCCGCCTCGTGAACTCACGCCGGAGATGGCCAGCGAGGTAGTCGCCCAGACGACCGTCGAGGACGCTATCGGTTTCTACCGGGCGTTCGACCACGTCGGGGTCGCTGTCGACGACCCACCGGAGAACCTCGACGCGCCGGACGTTCGTCTCGGCAGCGACGCTGCGCCCGCCCTCCGCGAGCAGGAGCTGACACTCGAAGACGTGATGGCCGACAGCGCCGAAATCGACGGGCTGGCTGCGGAGTGGGTCGGCGGCTTCGAGCGCACCTTCGAGATTGCCCGCCGGATCAGCGCGCGGGAGGGGCCGGTCACCGACCGTGCGGCGAGTGTCTTTCTCGAAGCGCTCGGCGAGGAGATCGATACGTTCGTCGTCACCCAGCACGACCGCGAGACAGCCCGCGAAGTGAAACGCCGAGCGGCGGCGGCCCTCGACGGCGATGAGTCCCCCGATGATCTCGCCGCGGAGTTCGTCGACCGCGGGATCAACCCCGGGACGACGGCGGATCTCATCGCTGGCGGGTTCTTTGTCGCGCTGGAACGCGGGCTGGAGGTCTGAGATGTCCGGATGGCCAGTCGAACTCTCGGGCGTCACCGAAACGCTCGTGACCACGCTCGGGCCCAACGACCGCTGGAACGTCGCCGCGCTCGGTGTCCACGCTCCGGACGGGGAGGGCCCGCCGACGGCGCGAACCTGGGGCCGGACCCGCACCTGGCGGAACTTCCGCGAGCGCGGCGAGGGCTACGTCCAGTTCACGACCGATCCCGTCCTGTTCGTCGAGGCCGCGCTGGCCGTGACCGAAGTCGAGCAGCCACGCCTCGACGAGGCCCACGGCTGGGTCCGGGTCCACCCCGAGGAGATCGACAGCGGCACAGCCGAGGGGACGGAGTGGGTCGACTGGGCGCTGCCGGCCAGCCAGTCCGGAATCGAATCACGGGCCCTTCCGACCTTTTCACGGGCGTATGCGGCCGTCGTCGAGGGAACTGTCGCCGCCTCGCGGCTCGATGTTGAGGGCCACGATTCCGAGGAGTTGCGCGAACGGATCGAGTACTTCGAGGCGGTCGTCGACCGCGCTGGCGGCCCGGCACACCGGCAGGCCTACGACCGCCTGCTGGAACTCGTCGACGACTGAGGGACAACGCCTACGTGCGTCCCAGTCGACGGGACGGATATGGACTGTCAGGAGTTTGCTGATCGGCTCGACGACCGGTTGGCTGTCGCCGAGTACGCGAGTACAGACGCGAGCGCGAACGGCCTCCAGATCGGGCCCGATACTCAGCAGATCGACCGAGCGGCGTTCGCCGTCGACGCTGCCGTCGAGACCATCGAAGCTGCCGCAGAACGGGATGCCGACGTGCTCGTGACCCACCACGGCATCTCTTGGAGCGGAATCGAGCGCGTGACCGGCCGCCAGTACGACCGTATCAGCGCAGCGATCGACAACGACGTGGCGCTCTATACGGCTCATCTCCCGCTGGACGGCCATCAGGAACTGGGCAACGCTGCAGGGGTGGCCGACCTGCTCGGACTCACAGATCGGGAACCGTTCGGAACCCACGGCGGCGAGTACATCGGCCAGCGAGGCCGATTCGGAGCACCGCGGGAGTTGTCCGAGATTACGGCGACGCTCTCGGCAGAGTTGGATACCGGCGAGCAGGACGTACAGGTCCTCGACTTTGGTCCGTCGGAGATTCAGGACGTGGCCATCGTCACCGGCAGCGGCGTCGACTGGCTCGACGAAGCCATCGATGCTGGCGCTGATGTGCTCGTCACGGGTGAGGGGAAACAGAACGTCTACCACGAGGCCCGCGAATCGGAGATCAACGTCGTCCTCGGCGGCCACTACGCGACGGAGACCTTCGGCGTCCGTTCGTTGCAGGCGTTGGTCGACGAGTGGGGGATCGAGACGACATTCATCGACCATCCGACGGGTCTGTGAGTTCGGAACCGTCGGAGCAGGTGCCACTCACCCGGTCGCTTTCGCAGTCGTGACGAGCGCCAGCCGCGGATGCCAGACCGGCCCGGTCAGTTCGCTTTCGACCTGGTCCCAGCCCGCCTCCGTGAACAACTGCCGAGCGTCCTCCCGATCGTAGGTGAAAAATAGCGGCGCAGTGACGGCGTGCGCCCAGTTCTCGATGGGGACGGAGGATGGAACCGACGGGCGGTTGAAGCCCGCGACGAGGAGTTCTCCGCCCGGTTTCGTGACCCGACGAGCCTCGGCGAGTGCGGTCGCAGGCGCTGAAAAGTAGAGAATCGCGCCCACGGAGACGACGGCGTCGAAGGTGTCCGGGGCGTACGGGAGGTGATGGGCGTCTCCGCGAACGAACCGGATCTCGTCGCTGTCGGCGGCCTGCTGTAGCTGATCGTCGCTGAGGTCGATGGCGTCAATGCAGCCAGCGCGCTCGCCGAGATACTGGCTCGTCAGTCCGGTTCCACAGCCAACATCGAGAACGCGGTCACGTCCGCCCACGTCGAGTCGTGCCAAGATCTTCCGCTGGAGGCGTTCGGGCCAGAACACGTCGGCCACGAGTGGTTCGTACCAGTTGGATACGTACTCGTACCACCGACTCGCGGCCCGCCCGCTCCGGAGAACGCCCATCTCTCGGTCCCTGTCCCTCGATTGCCGTCCGCGGCCGTCACTCTCACTCATTGTTCCTGTTTACGCAGCTACACTATTTGAACCCACGACGCGGCGGTGCCGAGAAGCGATCCGGTCGTTCCGCGGGCGGCGATAGCTCACACCCCAGCAGTGCCGTACCTGCATTCATCCGGGGACAGAGAACTGCAATCGAGTGGTTGAAACCTCCAGCCCCGACACAAACAGACAATGACTGACCACGATTCCGACGAGATGCCCAATCGCGAGGAGTTCGCCCACGACCCCATCGGTCACGCTCAGATCGGCGACGAGATGACCGTCGGGGAGTTGATCGACCAGTACGGCCACGCCGGCATCGGCGCGGCCCAGATCAACGAGGCCGTTGACGTGTACGCCGAGATGCTCTCTGAAGACGTGACCAACGTCTTCGGGTTGGCGGGTGCGATGGTTCCCTCCGGTATGCGTCAGATCGTCGCCGACCTCATCCGCGACGGCCACATCGACGCGCTGGTCACGACGGGCGCGAACCTCACTCACGACACCATCGAGGCCATCGGCGGGAAACACCACCACGGCGAACTCGGCGACACGCCGACGGAGACGACGGAGTACGACGAACAACTCCGCGACGAGGGCGTCGACCGGATTTACAACGTCTATCTTCCACAGGAGCACTTCGCGCTGTTCGAGGAGCACCTCCGCGAGGAGGTCTTCCCACCACTCGAAGAGGAGGGGGTCGTCAGCATCCAGCGCTTTACCGAAGTGCTCGGCAAGGCCAACAGCGAGATCAACGACAGCGAGGATATCGACGAAGATGCCGGCATCGCCGCCGCGGCTTACGAGCACGACGTGCCGGTCTACTGTCCCGCGGTGCAGGACTCGGTGCTCGGCCTGCAGGCGTGGATGTACAGCCAGACCTCGTCGTTCTCGCTTGACGCCCTCGCCGATATGACTGGGTTGAACGACGTGGCTTACGAGGCCGAGAAAGCCGGTGCGATGATTGTCGGCGGTGGCGTGCCGAAAAACTACGTCCTCCAGACGATGCTCGTGGTGCCCGGTGCCTACGACTACGCGGTCCAGTTGACGATGGATCCGCCACAGACCGGCGGGCTCTCCGGCGCGACGCTGGACGAGGCCCGGTCGTGGGGCAAACTCGAAAAGTCCGCCCGGAACGTCTCCGTCTACGCCGACGCGACGATCACGCTGCCGCTGGTCGTCGCGGGTGCTCGGAGTCGTCTCTAGCTGTCTGGCTGAGCGTCCCTGCTGATCGACGGCTAATCGCTACGCTGGTCAGTCGAGCCGAAAACCGATCACGGAAAGCGAAAAACGAGACCTTATACGTCGCCCATCTCCACAATCGAGCAGTCGTGGCCGGTGTCGTCAATGTGTGTTTCTGCTCGGGATTCCGCCGCGACCCGGGAAGGGTGGAATCCGATCTTGCCGCAACTTTCGCACATGATCTCGTACATGCATTCCTTTAGAATCGACGTAGACTATTAATCATTATGGTTCTACTGAGTCCGTAACACGCTTCTTGGTATCACGGCACACTCTCAGAGTGAGAAGTGAACATCTTCCCCGGCCGCAAGCCCGAACGCCTCGGTCCCGCGGCCCTGATTGACTGCCAGTTCGACGTTGCCGTGACTGCCGACGGTGACCAGCCGCTGGCCGGGTTCGACTCGGGCGTAGGACGGCCGGAGCGGAGCAGTATCGTCGTTGACGCCGATTGTCCCGCCGAACGCTCCCTCGACGAACGAGCCCGGTATGTTCGTGATGGCGTTGCCGAAATCGTCGACGGCGAGGATCGTTCCCGTCGCTGCCTCCTCCGAGACGACTGGCTCGGGGAATCGAATCGACTCGTACTCGTCGAGTCGGGTCAGCCCCTCGTCGTCGTCGAGCGCGTCGACGCCGATTTCGTGAACGCGCGCGGCGGCCGGCGCGAACACGTCCCGGCCGTGGAAGGTCGAACTCGCGAGTCGCGGCGGCCAGTCCGTGCGGTCGGTGCTGTCGACCGATTGGTCGCGCGTCTCGACGCGGAATAGCTCGACGTGTTCGCCGCCGATAGCGCGCGCCGCCGGCAGCAAGACGCCGTTGTCGGGACCGACCAGCGCGTGCTCGCCAGCGCGGATCACGATTGCGTCGCGGTCGGTGCCGACGCCGGGGTCGATCACTGCGAGATGGACCGCCGGCGGGAAGTACGGCAGCGTCTCGCGCAGCCAGAAGGCGCTCTGTCGGAGGTCCTGTCGCGGCAGGTCGTGGCTCACGTCGATCAGCCGAGCGTCGGTCCACTGGCTGATGACGCCTTTCATCGCTCCGGGATACGGCGAGCCGAAATCCGAACTCAGCGTAATCATCGACCGACAGTTCGTGCTGGCGACCAAAAATCGGTGTGTCTCGCTATCGAGACGACCCAGCGACGGCCGTCTCGTCGGTGGCCATCTGCTTGTCTGCTCTCTCCCTGTGGTTCTGGTGCCAACGCTTATGCAGAGGAAGCCGTAGTGTCGCATACAGACAGATGGTTGGCGGCGACGAGTTTGAACTCGAAACCGAGAAGCTTGCAACGGAGCGAATCGCTCCACCGCAGTCCTTTGTCGAACAGGCAAACGTCACACCCACACAACTAGAGCGGTTCTCCGAGGAAGGTGTCGACGCCTGGGAGATGGCTGGGGATCTCCTGACGTGGGATCAGCCGTACCGGACGGTCTTCGACGAAGATGACGGCGACTGGTTTCCCGACGGCCGGCTCAATGCCACGGCGAACTGCCTCGACAGACACCTCGATAGCCGTAAAAACCAGCGCGCGCTGGTCTGGGAGGGCCAACTGGGCGAGACACGAACCGAAACGTATCTCGAACTCTCCCGGAAGGTCAACGCCTTCGCCGCCGGGCTCCGAGATCTCGGCGTCGAAGCGGGCGATGTCGTCACGCTGCATATGCCGGTCATCCCCGAACTCCCGGTGGCGATGCTCGCCTGCGCCCGGATCGGTGCCGTCCACGCAGTCGTCTACGCCGGTTTCTCCGGGGAGGCGCTCGCGACGCGGATGGCTGAATCGGACTCGTCGTATCTCGTCGTCAGCGACGGCTACTACCGGCGCGGTGACGCAGTCTCGCTGACCAACCGCGCGGAGACGGTCCGGGCGGGGCTCGATCAGAAGGTGACGACGGTAGTCGTCGACCGACTCGGTGAGCACCACGAGTACAGTCTCGGTGACAACGACTACCAGTACCGCCGACTGCTCGACGAGCATCGCGGCGAAACCGTCGAGCCGGTTTCCCGGCGGGCCACCGACGAGCTATTTCTGATCTACACCTCGGGGACGACCGGCGAGCCAAAACGCGTCACGCACACGACCGGCGGCTATCTCGCACACACCGCGTGGACGAGCCACGCCGTGCTGGACATCGAACCGGGTGATACCTACCTCTGTACCGCGGACCTCGGCTGGATTACCGGCCACTCTTATATCGTCTACGGCCCGCTCGCACTGGGCACGACCGTCCTGTTGCGGGAGGGCGAGGCCGACCAACCGCCGAAGACGAAACTCTGGGAACTCGTCGAGAAACACGCCGTCGACATCCTCTATACGTCACCGACGGCTATCCGCACGTTCATGAAGTGGGGCGCGGAGTACCCCGATAAATACGACCTCTCCAGCCTGCGTCTTTTGGGGACGGTCGGGGAACCGATCAACCCGGAAGCGTGGCGGTGGTTGTACGAACAGATCGGCGACGAACAGTGCCCGGTCGTGGATACGTGGTGGCAGACCGAAACCGGCGGGCACCTGATTACAACCATCCCGGGCGTCGACGGGATGAAACCCGGCTCTGCGGGACCGCCGCTACCCGGTGTCGAAGCGACAGTCGTCGACGAGACGGGAACCGAAGTCGAGGAGACCACCGGTGGCTATCTCGCCATCGAGACGCCCTGGCCCGGCATGCCGCGCGAACTCTCCGAGGAGACCAGATGGGCCGAGACGAGTGACGTACTCCCGAACTCCGAGTGGGCGTACATGACTGGCGACGGTGCCGTCGTCGACGACGAGTACATCACCATCCTCGGCCGCGTCGACGACGTGATCAACGTCTCCGGTCGTCGGTACGGGACGATGGAACTCGAATCGATCATGATCGGTGTCGACGGCATCGCCGAAGCGGCCGTCGTCAGCGGCTACGACGACCACGATCAGGGGATCTACGCCTTCGCGAATCCAGATAGCGACTCCGCCGACGAACCGGCCCTGCGGGTGCGGATCAACCGCGAAATCGAGCGCGAAATTGGCCCGTTCGCGCGCCCGGATCGGATCGTCTTCACGCCGGAACTCCCGAAAACCAGTTCCGGGAAGATCATGCGCCGACTGCTGACTGATATCGCACACGGCAACGAACTCGGTGATACGAGCGCGCTCCGGAATCCCGAAGTGGTCGGTGAGATCGAATCGGCGACCCAGAGCGACTGAGTGACCCCTCGACCGACCGTTTCGTATCTCGTTCAAAATACGAAATAGTTGTCCCGTGCCCTGATTTTTCGTCGCCAAATCCGTGGAGAGTTGCACAGCCACCCTGTCGATCAGTTTTTTACGTTTCGCGGTAGATAGTAGAAGCGAAATGCTCGTCGAGGGGACGCCACGACTGACAGTCCGGGGGTACGAACAGCTTCGCCGGGCGTGCCGGACTCACCGCGAGGAACTCGTGGTTCGGCTGGCTGGCGAGGCAGGTGTTCGCGCCGGTGAAATTCCCCGTATCAGGCCCGCTGATGTTACCGACCGCGGCGAGGGGTCGGGCATTCGGTACGTCCTGACCGTCCGGGAAGCAGATGGCGGACGGCGATCCGTCCCGCTGTTTTCTGAGGTAGCCCACGCGTTCTGGCAGTACGTCCGGTCGAACGATATCGAGGACGACGACTCGGTCATCGACGTGAGCGAACGCCGGATTCAGATGCTCGTCTCGGAGGTTTCCGAGCGGTCGCGAACCGAATCTGATCTGCCCGGCGTTGAGGACGTGACGCCGACGATGCTCCGGCAGTATTTCGCCCACACGCTGTTGGTCGAACACGGCGTCGACGTTCGGGTCGTCACGGCAGTCGGTGGCTGGGAGGGAGTCGATTCGCTACTCTCCGCGCTGTCATCGCCGTCCGATGCCGAACTGACGGCGGCGTTCGAGCGCATCGATAGCGTCGAACCGACCACGACCAGGCGACTTCCCTCCGTCGTGGACACGCTTGATCGGGTCGTCGACTCGCTGACCGACGCCGATTCTCGGTCGGCGCTGGAGCAGGGGGTCTGCCGGCAGTTGACCGCCGAGCAGTACGCTGCGGCGTGGGTTCTCGAACGCGATTCCAAACGGGACCGCGTCGTCGTTCGGACGCACGCGGGCGCAGATCCGGACCGATTCGAGGGGGCTGGCGATTCGGGAATTGTCCGGCGAACGCTCCAGACCGGCCGTTCCTTCGTCGCACCCGACGATCCGGGACCGACCGCCGACCGCGGGGGGTCGGGGCTGCTTGCGGCGGTTCCACTGGGCCACGGCGAGACCGAACACGGCGTTCTCGTCGTTCGGTCGGAGAGCAGCGACGCCTTCGACGACCCCGAACGGACCGCACTGGGGATGCTCGGCCGGCAGATCGGCTTCGCGCTCACCGCGCTCGACCGCAAACAGCTGTTACTTGGCGGTGTCGTCCTCGAAATCCAGTTCCAGTACACTGACACCGACGCCGCCTTTGTCGCGCTCTCGCAGGCGCTCGACTCCTCGCTGGCACTGGACGGCGCGATTCCCAGCGACGAGGGGTTGCTCTGTTTCGTTCGTATCGACGAAGCCTCGCCGCAGGCGGCGCTGGAGGCGACGACGGAGATCCCTGGATTCGGGGACGCACGGCTGATCCGGAGCAGCGAAAGCGGTGGCGTCCTCGAACTCTCCCTGTCGGGTTCGTCGCCGCTTCTGGTCGTCACCGACCGCGGCGGGACGGTAACCGAGTTGACTGTCGAGGGCGAGCAGGCGACGCTCACCTGTGAACTCGCCCCGGAGGCTGATCTCCGGGCGATCCACGACCGGCTGTACGATGCCTTCGGCGTCGAACTCCGAGCTAAACAGGAGCACACCTCGACGACGACCGGGTTCGATCACACCAATTTCCTCGACGAGCAACTGACCGAAAAACAGCGGGACGTGATCCGAACGGCCTATCACTCCGGTTACTTCGAGTGGCCCCGCGGGAGTACTGCCGAGGACCTCGCCGAATCGATGGACATCTCCTCGCCGACGCTTCACAACCACCTCCGGCGCGCCCAACAGAACATTCTCGACGAAATTCTCGACCGGTAACCCCCGCGCGGCACCGCGAGCCGCTCTCTGTCAACTCGGTTTGCAAGCGAATCGAGGTGGATGTTGGCATACGACATCTTATTCCAGCGATTCCGGCGTGAGAAAAATGTACGATTATGATAGTTAGCCCGTCCCATTAATATGGATCTCTTTGCAGTGGCAAGTGCAATGTCTGACCAGCCAGATGTCGAACTGGAGGCACGGCTCGCCGAGCAGGAGGAGTTCGAGCCGCCGGAGTCGTTCGTCGAGCAGGCGAACGTCTCGGATGAGGGGATCTACGAGGAATTCGAGGAGAACTGGCCGGACGCGTGGGAGCGTGCGGCTGAGTTGCTCGATTGGGAATCTGAGTACGACGAGGTCCTCAACGACGACAACGAACCATTCTACGAGTGGTTCGTCAACGGCAAACTGAACGCCTCGGCGAACTGTCTCGACCGTCACCTCGACGACCGCGGCGACGAAGTCGCCATCGAATGGGTCGGGGAACCGGTCGACGAAACACGAACGTACACGTACAACGAACTGCACCGGGAGGTAAACGAGTTCGCGGCGGCGCTTCGCGAGCAGGGCGTCGAGGAGGACGATGTCGTGACGATGTATATGCCGATGATTCCGGAGTTGCCGATTGCGATGCTCGCTTGCGCCCGGATCGGCGCGCCACACTCCGTGGTCTTCGCCGGCTTCTCGGCCGACGCGCTGGCCGAACGGATGGAGTCTGCGGATTCGGACATGCTGGTCACCTGCGACGGCTACTACCGCCGCGGCGAGGCGCTCGACCACCTCGACAAGGCCCGCGAAGGGCTGAGCAACGTCGGTCACGACGCGACGACCATCGTCGTCGACCGACTCGGTGACGAACGGGAGGTCGACCACGAGGGGAGCGAACTCGACTACGACGCGCTGGTCGACGAACAGGAGGGGGCCGAGGTCGAACCGGTCGTCCGCGACGCCGAGGACATGCTCTTCCTGATGTACACCTCGGGGACGACTGGCAAACCCAAGGGGGTCAAACACACTACCGGGGGATACCTCTCCTACGCTGCCTGGACGAGCCACGCTGTGCTGGATGTCAAACCGGACGACACCTACTGGTGTTCGGCCGATATCGGCTGGATTACGGGCCACTCCTACATCGTCTACGGCCCACTCGCGCTGGGGACGACCTCCGTCATGTACGAAGGGACACCGGACTACCCGGACAAAGACCGGCTCTGGGAGATCGTCGACGACTACGACGTGAACCAGCTATACACGGCCCCGACGGCCATCCGCGCGTTCATGAAATGGGGCACGCAGTACCCCGAGCAACACGACCTGTCCAGCCTGCGCCTGCTGGGCACAGTCGGGGAACCGATCAACCCGCGGGCCTGGAAGTGGTATTACAAACACATCGGCAACGAGGAGTGTCCGGTCGTCGACACATGGTGGCAGACCGAGACCGGCGGGATGATGATCACGACACTGCCGGCGATCAACAACATGAAACCCGGCTCCGCGGGGCCGCCGCTGCCGGGGATTAGCGCCGATATCGTCGACACGAACGGCGATCCGGTCGAAGCCGGCCGCGCTGGCCACCTGATCGTCAACAAGCCGTGGCCCGGCATGCTGCGGACGCTCTACAAGAACGACGAGCGGTTCATCAACGAGTACTGGGACGAGTACTCGATTCCGGATCGCGACCAGTGGGTCTACTTCCCGGAAGACGGCGCGAAAATCGACGACGACGGCTACATCACGGTACTCGGCCGCGTCGACGACGTGATCAACGTCTCCGGACACCGACTGGGCACGATGGAGATCGAATCCGCCATCGTCGGCGTCGAGGGCGTCGCGGAAGCGGCCGTCGTCGGCGGCGACCACGAGATGAAAGGCGAGGCGGTCTACGCCTACGTGATCACTGCTGACGATCAGGAGGAAACCGAAGAGTTCCGCCAGGAGATCATCGAAGGCGTCGAGGACGCCATCGGCCCGATCGCACGGCCTGAGGCAGTCGTGTTCACCCACGAACTGCCGAAGACGCGCTCGGGCAAAATCATGCGACGACTACTCGAAGATATCGCGAACGGCGACGAACTCGGGAACACGAGCACGCTGCGTAATCCCGATGTCGTCCATGAAATCGAGGAGAAGGTGCAGGGCGACTAACTGACCCATAGGGGGGACTTACACATGGACAAATCACAATCACACGATACGACGGGGGGAACAGAGAATGAACCAACCGATGCGGGGGACTCGACGGTCATGACCGACGGTGGAACGGCTGAGGCCGGGAGCAGCGACGATGTCGATTATCTCGACACTCGCATCAATCTGCTCAAACCTGGACAGGGCTTCATGCGCGACCACCTGAAGCTCATCTGGGGCAGTTTCATCGTCTGGATCGTCGCGACGTGGGGGCCGGTCACCGCGACCTGGCTCGCCCAGGATACGATGACGTCGCTGTCGATTATCGGCTTCCCGGCGCACTACTTCCTGGTCGGTGTCTTCGCGCCGACGAGTTCGCTCATTCTGGCGGCGGTGTACGCCCGCCAACGTGACAAACTCGATGAGAAGTACGGGATCGACACTTCGCGGCGTCAAGAGACCGCAAGTGGGACCGAAGAGGCCGCAGCGACTGACGGAGGTGTCAGTGAATGATGGACGTACTGCTGCAGGCGGACGCGCTCAACATTTCGTTCAAGCCCGTCGGCGCACTCATCGTCACGGCGATGATGCTGTCGTTCCTGGGAATCGGGTACTTCTTCCGGGTCGCCGACACCGACGACATGTGGGTCGCCGGTCGTGGGATCGGATACGTCGAAAACGGGATGGCGATCGCTGCCAACTGGATGTCGGCAGCATCCTATCTCGGACTCGCGGGACTGATCGCGCTGTCAGGATTCTATGGACTGGCCTTCGTCGTCGGCTGGACGACGGGCTACTTCGTCCTGCTCATCTTCCTGGCCGCCCAGATGCGCCGGTTCGGGAAGTACACCGCACCCGACTTCGTCGGTGATCGGTACAACTCCTCGACTGCGCGTGCACTCGCCGCGTTCACGACGCTTCTGATCGCGTACGTCTACTCGGTCGGACAGGCAAGCGGAATGGGCCTGGTCGGCCAGTACGTCTTCGGGCTCGATTTCGTCCCGATGGTCATCGTGATGATGGCGATTACGGTCGGCTACCTCGCCCTGTCCGGAATGTTGGGCGCGACGAAAGGGATGGCCGTCCAGTACGTCATCCTCATCGTGGCGTTCCTCGTGGGCGTCTTCGCGGTCGGCTTCACACAGCAGGGATACATCCTTCCTCAGGCCCAGTACGGCGCGCTGATCGGTGAACTCTCGACGCAGTTCTCCGAGCCGTTCACGAGTGCAGGCTACTACCTGTGGGTCGCGACCGCATTCTCGTTGATCTTCGGAACTTGTGGCCTTCCGCACGTGCTGGTCCGGTTCTACACCGTCCAGAACGAGCGGACCGCCCGCTGGTCGACTGTCTCCGGACTGTTCTTCATCATGCTCCTGTACTGGTCGGCCCCTGCGATGGCCGCGCTCGGGACTAATCTATTCCCCGGCGGTCTAGAAGCCATGTCCGGTGCTGAAGGTGATGTGATCGTCGTGTTAGCGGCGCAGTTCGCCGAGTTGCCCACGCCAGTTATTTCCTTCGTCGCGGCCGGTGCGATGGCCGCGGCAATTGCGACCACGGCGGGGCTGTTCATCACGGCTTCCTCTGCGGTCTCACACGACATCTACGCGGAACTGATCAACCCAGACGCGACCCAGCGCCAGCAGGTCTTCCTCGGCCGTGCGACCATCCTCGGTATCGGTGCGCTGGTGACGCTGACCGCGCTCGACCCGCCGGCACTGATCGGCGAACTGGTCGCGCTCGCGTTCTCGCTCGCAGCGCTGGTGCTGTTCCCGATGTTCTTCCTCGGTCTCTGGTGGGAGAACACGAACCGCCAGGGCGCACTCGCGGGAATGCTCACTGGACTCACGATCTGGACGCTGGCCGTCATCAACGACCTCATCGTGCCGTTCAGTGATCTCTACGGTGACATCGTGCCCGCAATCGGTGCGGCACTGCCCGGCACGCCGCTCGTCTTCATCGTCACGATCTTCGTCTCGCTTGTCACTGCCGAACCCGACAGGAAGACCAAGATGATGGTTCGACAGTGTCACAGTCCGAAGCCGATGAGTAGGGACGTTACTGCCGCAGAAGTCGTCGAACGGAAACTCAACGCCGAGGACGCCGCGACCGACGGCGGCGAACCTGCGACTGACGGCGGCGAGGCAGTCTCCGACGACGACGAACCGATGACCGACGGTGGCGTCGACGAGACAGACGCCGATTCACAGGAGGAATAACAATGTACGATCGCATACTCGTTCCGACGGACGGCAGCGATGTCGCAGAAGCAGCAGTCGAACAGGCAATTGACCTCGCCGAGAAGTACGGTGCGGAGATCCACGCACTGTACGTCGCCGATACCGACGCCGTGGCGTACGGCCTCGGGACGGAGCAGGTGGATCGTATCCGGCAGGGCAACTTCAGTCAGATGACGGAGTTGCGCGAACAGGCTGAAGAAGCGACCGGACACGTGGCCAATCTGGCCGAAGAACACGGGATCGACGCCGTCGAACACCACGCCGGTGGGCAGCCCCACACGATGATCGGCAACTACGCCGACGATCACGATATCGACCTGATCGTGATGGGCAGCCACGGCCGTGCTGGTGTCCGGCGCGCGCTACTCGGCAGTGTCACCGAGCGAACGCTTCGGTCGACACACGTTCCGGTACTGGTCGTCGACTACCTCGGGACTGACGAGTAACGCAGCCGGTACTGACACTACCTTCTTATTTGTTCCCGGACAAAATACGACAACAACACAATGTCTCTACTCTCGATTGGCGCAACAGGAGGACACAAATCATGAGTCTCGTCGATAGACTCCAGAACCATCTTCGCGAGGAGAAGCGCGGTATCTTCCACGATGCCGTCTTCGCGCTCGCCTGGGTGACGTTCATCTCACTGCTGTTCGACTACGTCTTCGTCACCGCACCGACGTGGACGTACTATCTGTTCATGCTCTGTGGCATTCCGGCGTATTTTGGATTCTTCATTTCGCTGGATATGGCCCTGGCACAGGCAGAGTCAAAGTAGCGTCGCTGCCTCTGCGGGGCTCTTCTTCGACGGATTTCGATCTGCGCTAGCAAAACTGTCGACGAACCGGTGCCGTTACTCTGCTCGGTCGACGTCGAGTTGATCCTGAATCTCTTCGATCCAGTCCGACTCCGCGAGTTCGTCCATCTGCTCGCGGAAGTGCTCCTCGCAGACACCGACACGGATGCCGTCTTTTTCGACGACGACATCCGCTTCGTCCTCACAGTAGTGACACTCCATACCTGCGTGTAGAGTCCCCTGACAATTGAACCCTCCGGAGCCGGTCAACGCCGCCGCTCACAGCGCCGCTTCGACGGCCCGGTACTGCTCTCCGTCTAACCCGGCAATCCCCACTGTCGCCTCGTGGGCGTCGCTGCCGCCGGTGACGAGTAGATCTGCCTCCGCGGCCAGCTGCTCGGCCGGTCCGCAGTCGACCTCGTGGCCGTACGGATACGGAATCTCGACCGCGTCGAGTTCGCTCGCTCGGTCGAGCGCCGCCTGCGGGTCGTCGTAGCGGAACGGATGCGCGAGGCCGACGATCGAACAGGCCTCTTGCAGAATTGCCGTCCCCTCCTCGAACGAGGGGATCTCTCGGGAGACGTAACACGGCCCGCCGTCACCGATCAACTCCTCGAAGGCCTCGCCGTAATCGTAGGGAGCAGAACTCTCCGCGATTGCGCGGGCGATATGTGGCCGCCCG
This sequence comes from Halovenus anhuiensis, assembly GCF_037080055.1. Classification (NCBI taxonomy): domain Archaea; kingdom Methanobacteriati; phylum Methanobacteriota; class Halobacteria; order Halobacteriales; family Haloarculaceae; genus Halovenus; species Halovenus anhuiensis. The sequence goes on along the minus strand of NZ_JBAOJI010000001.1, from coordinate 938,630 downwards.
ACGCCAGGCGATAGTTCGACGGACAGGGTCGCGTCCGTCCGCTCCTCTACGCGCTCGATAATCTTCTGCGCACGCTCGATCCGATTTGTCTGGAGTCGTTCTGTGAGGGCTGTCAGCCGGTCGGTCCGCTCGGCGGCGTAGCCGAGCAGATCGAGGCGGTGATCGCCGGCCTCGACCCGGAGTTCGATCCCGTGGATGATCGTCGTCCCGTTGCGTTCGACGATCGGTTCGTCGAGTTCTGGGTGCAGTCGGTCGTGATCGGTGATGGCAACGACCTCGACACCGGCCTCGTCTGCGGCCCCCGGAACCGTCTCCAGGGTCAACTGTCCGTCTGAATTCGTCGTGTGCACGTGGAGATCGGCAACGACCATACGGCATTCTCGCTCTCGATGGATTTCACCGTTTGGTCCTCCGAAGTGAGTCTCCGCACTCACACAATCATCACGAATGTCCATGTTGGTTATACGCATATCGCGACCTAGAACAAATATACATTATAAATAGTGAAGGTTTATCTGTCGGAATCGGTTTTGTGGATGTATGAGATTGGTTAGTGACGCAGAAGATTCGTTCGCAACGCACACCTTTCCGTCGACGACAGAGGAACTGATCGAGGAGTACGGCGAGATGGAACTCGAACTCCCAAACGGCCAGAACACGCTCGCTGACGTGCTCTCTCGGCTTCCCGAGACGGAATACGAAAGCTCCGAGGAAGCACTCGAAGCCGCGTACGGCGTGCTGGGAGAGGAAGCCATTGGCCGGAAAGGATACAGCGACCGTGATCCTCTCGCACCGGGCGAGCGTGACTCCGAACCGCTCTCGTTGTAAGACCTTTTATTCCAGAAATTCGGGCAGGTTGACAGCGTCGGTGCTATCCCGATCCGGACGGTCGAGTGCTTCGGTGATATCGATCGCTTCGGGGAGACCGCTGCGCCCGCCCATCGGCAGTTCCTCGTCCTCCAGCGGGATTTCTCCGACGACGAGTTCGTTCCAGACCGTTTCTTTCTCTTCTTCGTCGATCTCTGTGCCCTCTTTTTTGCCTTCCTGAAACGCCAACTCGACCATACTGGTGTTGTACGAGGAGTTCATCTCTCCGCGGATCGCGTCGAGTTCGTCGGGATGGTACTCACCCATCGTGGCGGCGACACCGAGCGCGTACGCTCTGTCGACTGCCTCGTCAGGATCGAGTTGTTCCCAGTCGGTGCCGTATTGTGATTCGTATTGGCTCATTGCCGGTCGATCCCCCTAGTTTGCCCCTCCCTGTGAATCATGGTTGTATCTTTTTGCCGGTGTGTACCCGTAGCCCCTGATCCGAAAAGGAAAGCTCCCGGATGTCGCTGTCGATTGCCGTCCCTCGCATCTTGATGACCTGCACGCCGCGGGTCATTCCCGCCGAGTCGAGGAAGTTGTGGAAGAAGACCACGCCGTGTGCGAGATAATGCTCGTCGGAGTAGGAGGTCGGATCGGTCATCTCCGAGATCAACAGAATCGTCGCGTCGGTCTGTTTCAGGGCGGACAGAAAGCCAGTGATCTCGTCGTTCATATCCTCGAAGAAGTGCTGTAACAGCATCGTCGAGTCGATCACGGCACGGTCCACGTCGTTGGATTCCAGAAACGCGATGAGTCGGTTCGTCAGCCCACCATCGGTCCCGAACTGCGTGATCGTCCGCTTTCCAGACTCGGTGACGAGATTGAGAAACTGGATGCTGTCGGATTTGATCGCCCGGTCGAAGCCGAAGTCGAAGCCGGACATATCCTGCATGAGTTCCTCTTTGGTCTCGTGCATCGTGACGTAGACGCAGTTCTCTCCCTCTTTGGCACCCTGCGTGATGAACTGCGAGCAAAAGGTCGTCTTCCCACTACCCGGCGGCCCGCTGACAACGTAGAGCCGATTACTCAACAGGCCCCCTTGGATGAGTTCGTCGAATCCGGGGACACCACTCGAAACGCGCATACCTAAACAAATTCGGCTCGTCGTATAGATGTTTGCTCTCGTTCACTTTTGTTGACAGTCTTGGGCCGGTGGCTCGTCGAGTCGTTCTCGAAGCCGCGCTGTCGCGTGGGTATCGAACCTGAGCGGCCGTCGCCACCACGGGCCGCGGCCAGAATCGGCCGAGAGTTTTGTCACGAGCGTGTTCGGTTCGGTTCCGCCTGCAGGCGTACTCAGCGGGATTGCCTGCTCGTACAACTGTGACTGGTCGGCGTCGCCGCGGAGCAGCACGCGCGCATCGGGCGGGTCACGCTTCATGTGCGCGTTGCTCCGGAAGTGGACCCGTGCGCCGTCGGGAATGGGCTCTTCTTCTGGCGTGAGCGGGTCCGCAGCCAGCACGAACTCGCCGATGACGAACGCGCCCCACGTCGGCGGCAGCCACTCTGCGCCCTCCCCGACGGTCAGTGTCGCGTAGAAGAGCACCAGGTCGCCGGCAGAGAGCTCCGACAGCGGGCCGGCCTTGATGCCGTGTTCGTCCCCGTAGGTGTATCGGTCGCACTCCGGATACTCGGCAAACTCGGGATCGAGATGGACCGGTGTGTCGGCCAGGTTGTCGGGAATCGGTGTGTCGAGATGCGGGGCCAGGTCCCCGTAGGTCGTCACCGGCTCCGCTGTCGGTTTGGACTCCGGAATCGGAATGTACTCGAAGCTTCCGTCGGGATAGATCGGACCGCGAAAACCAGGTTCGTTCGTGTTCGCTCCGATATTGATCGCGACGGCGCGCATCGCTCAGAGGCGAGCCCCGCAGTGTTTGCAGTACGTGAACACCGAACTACTTTCGTTGTGTCCACCACACTGCGTACAGGTCACGAACTCACCGTCCGGTTCCGACTGTGGCTCGTTGTCGGCCGTGTCGACCGGTCCGGACCCGCCCTCGAACCGCGGCGTCGCCTTGTCCGTCGACGAGTTTGCAGTCGATTCGCCGCCGATAAAGTACCGGTAGAGATACAACTGCAGGAGGGCGAACCCGAGCAGGTACGCGATGAGCCACGCCCACGTCTCCATAATTGTATATAGACGATCCGTCTACTTCAGCGTTCGGCTCGGATCGGTGACACCAGCCGATCCGTGGAATTTCGACCTGTTCGGGCCCGCTGACAGGCACGAGCGTCTCAGGGGACCTCGATTCAACAACGGAGCGTTTTCGACGCGGTCTCAGAACAACCCGAGGAGACCGGAGAGGAGAGCACCGGCAATCTCCCGGGCGTCCTCGGTGAAGCGGTCGTCGATCTGACCGTCACGATTCTGGTCTTCGGGGATCCAAACCTCCACGCCGTCGCTGGACCCGTCGTCGCCGATCTCCTCACCCGTGTGGGGAGTCGGATGCGTGTGGTCGATAGCGCCGTCGGTTCCCTTGTCGTCACTCTCTTCTCCGGTGTGACGCGTCGGGTGCGTGTGGTCGATGGGTTCACTGATCGGATCCGGATGGACCGCCTCGTCGGACCCGTTCTCACCGGTGAATCGCTCGTCGATCTCACCGTCGCGGTTCTGATCCTCCGGGAGCAAGATCTGTCCGTCTGGTCCGTCAGACTCGTTACTCTCGGTGTCCTTGCTCGGGAGTTCTTCGGCGCCCTCGCCGTTGCACGGCGAGTCGGCACCGACGACACAGACGCCGACCGTGGCGTCTCCACCGTCGCTTTCGTTTTCGGGGGCCAATTCTGTGGAATCGCTGAGGGCTGCTGCGGATGCGCCGCCAGCGGCGAAAAGCGCCACTGCGACGACTGCCAACAGCGTGATTGCTTTGGACTTCATTGCAGTTGCGGCTACAGACTCCGTATAAAAAAGTCCGAGACAGAGTCAAATGCGAACTTAACGTAAACTGCCATTGTAGCCGGCCAGCGATCCGGATTCGGCTCAGCGATCCGGTGGCGAGAGGTCTCGCTGGAACTCGTCGAAGACATCGACGTCGTCGGAGATTTCGTAGGAGATCCGCCGCTGTTCACGGTTGTCGACCAGTTCCGATCCGGCGGGTTCGGCGACCGATTCCCAGCCGGATTTGACGCCTACGGACTCCGCTGGCGAGCCAGCGGCGATATGGTGGGCCGGAATGTCCCCTCCTGCGATGGATTTCGGTGCCAACAGTGCGTTGCGCCCGACCCGAACACCAGCCTGTACCATCGAGTCGTACGTCAGTCGAACGTCGTCTTCGATGATCGTGTGGTAGTTCGTTACCTCGGTCTGGTCGACGGTATCGTGACGGTGGCTGTAGATGTGTGAATCGTCGGAAATAGAGGCTCGATCACCGATGGTCAGTTTGCCCCGGTCGTCGAGATGAACGTCGTCGTGGATGACAACGTTGTCCCCGACGGAGATATTGTGGCCGTAGGTCATCGAAATGCCCTTGAAAAACCGGCAGTTGTCGCCACACTCCTCGAAGAGGTGATCGGCGAGCATCCGCCGGAACTGCAGCGCGAACTCGACGTTGTCGGCCATCGGCGTCGCGTCGAACTGTCGCCAGAGCCACTGGAGGTGTTTCGACCGCCTGAACTGCTCGCTCTGTGCGTCGACTTCGGCGTAGTACTCACTCTCTAGAGTCGTGTTACAGGGATCGTACCCTTGCAGTCGGACCTGTGCCGCGGGCGACACGTCCTCGCCGGACTGCCAGCGCTCGTAGGCTGCCCGGTCGCCGTGGAGGTCGACGAGCACGTCCTCGACGACCGAACAGGTGTCCTCGTCGCTCGCGAGTCGCTGGTCGACCTCGTCGATGAACTCTCGCATCCCCTCGGCTGCCTCGTCGGGAAGCGACACCGCTCGCTTTGTCATACGGTATTACTCCCACTCGGATTCACATCAGCGTTCGGTTCGGCCGGTGTCACTGTTCGGTCGGTTCTGAAACAGATTCGGCCTGCGAGTCGGTCGATTTCAGGCGCGCGTACAGTCCCAGTCCCGCTCCGGCAGCGAACGTGAGCAGGCTACTCGCACCGAGCAACAGAAGCGACGGATGTTCGGTTCCGAGATGGAGTGTTGTCTCGAGCATGTCTGTCCCTTTCCCGCTCGGCATATCAACGACTCGCTTTCGGTCGCGCTCTCTCAGTGCGCTGACCCGTCCAGATACCGCAACACGCCCGCGATGTCGGTCGTCAGCGACCAGTGACTCCACGCCGCTTGCATCGCTGCCGCAATCTCTCCGACATCGTCACCGTGTTCCGCCCGCAGGTCGGCGATCCGGTCGACGTAGGCCGGGAGCATCTCCCGGTACCGCTGTAGTTCGTCGATGGCCGCTCCCTGTTCGCCGGGACCGTAGTGAGCGAACAGCAGTGTCTCGGGGCCGGACTCTAGCAGGCGGTCTATCGTCTCCAGTGCTGCCGTCAGATCGAAATTCGGCGGGGGTGTTGTCGGGCGGTGGTCCACGTCCGGAAAGGCCATCCCGGCGGCGTCGGCACTGAACAGTGCTGCCGTCTCCGTCTCGAACAGCGCGCACTGGTGAGGTGCGTGGCCTGGTGCGTCGATCACTCGAAGACGGCGATCACCCAGATCGAACTCCTCGCCGCCGCTGACTGCTCGACAGCGACCGGGGTCGATCACCTGTGGTTCACCGTACGGTGCTTCCATCCCGATCGCTCGCTCGACGCTCTCGGTCAACTGATCGAGTTTCGCTTCGTCGGTCAGGTAGTCGATTCCCTGCTCGTGGCAGACGACCGTCGCATTCGGGCAGGCCTCGGCGAGATAGCCGGCACTGCCGGCGTGGTCGAGGTGTGCGTGTGTCGGGATGATGTAGGAGAGATCCTCCCGCGCAATCCCGAGTTCGTCTAGTCCTGCGAGAATATCACTCTTCGCCTGTGCCGTTCCCGTATCGACGATCGCTGGCTCGGGCGTATCGAGGACATACGGCGAGTTTACCTGCCGCATGCCGAACATCTCTGTGTCGACGTAGTAGATGTCAGCGTGGCCGGAGACCGAATGCAGCGACATACCTCTCCTTTTCGAGGGATAGACTTGAGTGTACTGGGCTGAACCACCCGACGCTGTCGCTCGCCGTGAAAAATAAACCGAGAATATAGGACGTCAGTAAACGACCTTAAAGACGGGTAAGATTCGTCGCCCGCGGCCCTTTCGGTGCGTCCTCAATTTCGAACTCTACATCCTGTCCTTCTTCGAGATCGGGGCCGCCGACGTCTTCCATGTGGAAGAACACGTCTTCGTCCGCATCCTCAGTCTCGATGAAACCGTAACCGCCTGTGTCGTTGAAGAAATCAACCGTTCCTTCTGCCATTGCCTCTGGACAGAGTGTGGGCCCACATATAACGGTTGCGAAGCGGTATGCCAGACGACCGTCTGGATGCGTCGTTGTTCGCCCGTAAGCGTGCCAAAAAGGAGTTCGAGACCGACTACGTCACGCCGACGTAGGCGTCGCGGATGTACTCGTCGTCGCGGAGTTCTTCCGCACTCCCCGACAGTTCGATCGATCCCTGTTCGAGGAGATAGAGTCGTTCGGCGTGTCGCAGTGCGAACGTGGAGTTCTGCTCGACGAGTAGAATGGTCAGCCCCTCGTCCTGCAGGCGTTCGAGCGCCTCGCTGATATCGTCGATAATGACCGGGGCCAGCCCCAGCGTCGGTTCGTCGAGCATCAGCACATCGGGATCGCTCATCAGCGCCCGACCCACTGCGAGCATCTGTTGCTCGCCACCGCTCATCGTCTGCGCTTCCTGCTCACGCCGCTCGTCGAGCCGCGGGAACAGATCGTAGACGAAGTCGAAACTCTCCTGTACTGCGTCGCGGTCGTCGCGGAACTGCGCGCCCATCTGGAGATTCTCGTGGACGGTGAAATACGGGAACAGATCCCGATCTTCCGTACAGTACACCAGTCCTTCGTTGACCAGTTTTCCGCTGTTGGTCGTCGCGATCTCGGTACCCTCGTAGGTAATCGAGCCGCTGTATTCCTTGTAGCCGGCGATCGAATCGAGCATGGTCGTCTTGCCGGCCCCGTTGGGCCCAATCATCCCGACGATTTCGCCTTCGTTGACTTCGAGAGAGACGTCTTTCAGCGCTTGCGTCTTGCCGTACGACACGTCCACGTCTTCGAGCTGTAGTTTTGGATCGCTCATCTAGATCTCCTCCCCAGAGAGGTAGGCATCCTGCACGTCTTCGTTGTCTGCGATCTCTTCTGGTGTTCCTTCCGCAAGTTTCGCGCCGTTGTGAATGACGACGACGCGGTCGACCAGTTGCATCAGCCCGCTCATATTGTGGTCGACGACGATCATCGTCATCCCTTCCTCGCGGAGCGATTCGATCTGCTCGGAGAGAATCCCGATCTCCCGCTGGTTCATGCCCGCGAAAGGCTCGTCCAGCAGCATCATCTCCGGCTCTGTCGCGAGCGCCTTCGCGATTTCGAGCCGGCGAACGTCCGCGTGCGGGAGTTCGTCCGGCGTCTCTTCGAGTTTGTCTTCGAGGTCGACCCGCGCGGCGTAACCCGCAATCTCCCGGTCGGATGCACCGCCGTGTAGCGACCGCAGGGAGTTCGGCAGCGTGAACAGCTTGATGTTCCCGCCGACCGGCAACAGATCGATCGGATCGGACTCCTGAGTCACTCGCGAGAGTCCCTTGTTGACGATCTTGTAGGTTGGAGTGTCGGTGATGTCGTCACCGTCGAAGGTGATGGTGCCGTCTGTCACACTGTAGCGGCTCATCACGCAGTTGAAGACGGTCGACTTCCCGGCTCCGTTCGGGCCGATCACACCGAGAATCTCTCCCTGTTCGACGTCGAAGGAGAGATTGTCGACTGCGGTGAGTCCACCGAACTTCTTGGTCAGTCCGTCGACTTCGAGCAGACTCATTACTCGTCACCTCCAACTTTGCCGAGTCGACGCCAGAGTCCTCTGAACAGTCCATCCCGTGCGACCACGAGGATGAACACGATCAGCAGGAACAGGTAACCGTATTTCAGCGAGGTGGAATCGATGAACAGATCGAGTAGGACGTCCCGCAGGATGTAGAAGACGAAGGCCCCACCCAACGCGCCGAGGATGGAACTCATCCCGCCGAGGACGGCCATCGCGATCATCTCGATACTGCGGTCGACCTGCACGAACGTGGTCGGGTCGACGTTGCTGACCGCGGCGGTCAACATTACGCCACCGATCCCCATCACAATCGAACTGATGAAGAACGCCCAGATCTTGAATTTGGTCGGATTGATCCCCGCCGCCGAGACGGCGTCTTCGTTCTCACGGATCGCCATGAGGATCAGCCCATGGTTCGACCGTGCGAGGAAGGTCAGAAACAGCGCGACTATCAGCATCGGAATCGCGAGCATATAGTACCGAACGACCGGCTCTGCGGCCGGGACGAGTCGCTCGACCCGGAGCCCCGCTGAACCGCCGAGGAGATCGAATGCCCGCGTCGCCTGATAGAACAGCAACACGGCGGCGAAGGTGATCAGCGAGAAGTACGGTCCTTCGAGTCGCAGTGACGGCAGGGCGATGATGAGCCCGATGACCACCGCGACGAATACGGAGATCGGTGCCGTGATGTAGATCGGCATCGCGCCGTACTGGCTGAACAGCACTGCGGTCGTGTACGCGGCACCGCCGGACAGCACCGAGTGCCCGAAGCTGATGTAGCCGGTGTATCCGCTCTGGAAGTCCCAACCCATCGCGAAGATGGCCCAGATCGACGCATAGGCCAACGGTCGCAGGATCGGCTGTGCGACGAGTCCAACACCGGGTTCGTATAGGATGATCGACTGGCCCCAGAAGCCGCCGGTCAGCAGCAGGACAATCGTGAGCAGCAGGAAGGCGAACTGGAGGCCAGTCGCCGTCCCGAAGTACTTTCCGAGTGTGTTGTTGAATCCGTTCGCCAGCGGCTGGAACGCTCGATCGACTGGCGCGAGTAGGATGTCGAAGACCCGTCCGATCGGACGGAGGATCCCTCGGATCGCTCGTCCGACTGCTTCACGCGCTCGTCCGCTCGCCGCTGCCAGTACCGTGAACAGTGTTACAATGCTATTCATGTGCGAATTCCCTCCCGAAGAGACCTTCCGGCATGTACAGCATGAACAGGACCAGCAGGATTAGCGTCGGCATCCCGCGGAACCCGTTCCCGATCGTCTCGACGGTAATCTGTTCGACGAAGCCGATCAGATACGCGCCGGCGACGGAGCCTTTGATCGAACCGATACCACCGACGACGACAGCGATGAACGCGACTGCGAGTGGATTGAGCCACATGAGTGGCGAGGCCCCGCTGTCGAAGCCCAGGAACATCCCGCCGAGGCCGGCGAGTGCGCCTGCGATCAACCACGTCTTCGCGCGGACCGCTCGAATGTTGACGCCGGTAAGCTGTGCACCGCGTTCGCTCATCGACGTTGCGAGAATTGATCGTCCGTCGTCGGTCTTGGTCACGTACAACCACAGCAGTCCGATCGCAATCCACGAAACGACGAATCCAATCCCTTCCCAGTACGCGATGCTGGTTCCCGCGAGGTTGAAGAACCCGTCGGTAAATTGCACGGACTGCACCGACGAGCCGAAGTACCAGGTCAGGAACTGCGAGACTGAAACGGCGACGACGACCGTCGAGAGGAACGTGATGACCACGTTGTCCTCGATACGCTTGACCAAGACCTCGTACAGCAGTAGTGACAGGATCGCTGTTACGACGATGCCTGCGATGAGTCCGACGACTGGCTGATAGTTCAGCGCCGGAACCGTGGTTGGCATTACGACAATGGTGTAGACGTACGCACCGGCCATGAGCAACGCCCCGTGAGCGAGGTTCAGCACGCCGGCGACACCAAAGATCATCGTAAATCCAATTGCGATCAGCGCGTATACGGCACTAACCATCGTGGCCTGTATAATGGCCGTTACGATTGCGTCTATCATCCTTTATGCCATCCAATCGGGCTGCTGGTGCTCTGCGGTTCGGAAGCTTTCAGGGAAGACACACTCGACCTGTCCGGGACGCTCGCTGCCGTAATCGACTGTCGCGACGTTGCCCCCGTCGTACGGCTGGAACTGGGTGACGGGGAAGTTCGTGACTTTCCCGTCGCTGTCTCGCTCGGCTCGCAAGTCGTGTGGGTACTCTTCGTCCGCGCCGTAGAAGCTGATCCCACCGGAGATCGAGTCGACTCGACCCGATTCCGTGCTGAGCATCTCGTCGACGTAATCGTCGAGGCTGTCTTTCGGCGTCGTGGTCCCGACTTCGTTGAGCACGTCCTGCAGGAGCAGGATTGCGTCGTACGTTCCGTACCCCATGTACATCGGGGAGCCGTCTGGCGTACCTGCACTGAACTGGTCGGCGGCGTACTCGGAGACGTAGTCCTCGACGAACGGCTGGGTGAACTCCGTGATCGGAGCCGCTCCGCCGGCACCGCTCTGGGAGGTCGTCTCGTAGATGTTGGTCCCCTGCGTCGCGATGTCGTACTCGGGATGCATCCCGGGCACGTGGATTCCCTCGAGACCGAACTCGAGGTTGTCCCGCCATTCGGGGTAGATCTGCTGCGGTGAGGCGCCGATGTGTGCGAAAAACCGAAGCACGAAGTCGACGTCGTTTTCCTCGGCAGCGGTAATAATCGGCGAGAGGTCGGGCTCCTGAATCGTAATCGCATCCGACGCTTCGATCGTCAGCCCTCGCTCTTCGACGATTCCGGGGATGTCTCGGCCGAACACTTCGGTCCAGGCTGCCTGGTCACGGTAGAAGGCAAGCGAGTTCCAGCCGTGGCGATCCGAGAGATAGGTCATGTAGTCTCCCATCGCTTCGGCCTGCAGCGCCGAGTTGATCGGACCCACCCGGAAGTAGTGTTTGTACGTGTCGTAATCGTCTCCGACGAATCCGGCCGTCAGGTCCGGTGCTGCCGGCCCCGAGGAGACGAACGGCACCTCGAACTCGGATGTCAGGTCGATGACTGCACGACCGACCTCGGACTGGAACGCACCGACGATCACGTCAGCGTTCTCCTGCTGGATCAACTCCTCGACGACGATCTCGGCCTCTGTCGATGAGACCGCGGTGTCGCCGGTGACGAGTTCGACATCCTCGTCCATGACACCGCCGTCGTTGTTGACCTTATCGATGGCCATGTTGGCTGCCCGGAGCGAACCGACCCCCAGCGGACTGGCCTCCGGACCGATGTGACCGATCGTGAGCTGTCCCGCTCCTTCTTCTTCAACACCGAGCAGGTCCCCACATCCTGCAAGTGCCGTCGCGGCCGTCCCCGCACCAATCGTCTGAATGACTCTCCGTCTCGTAGTTCCCTCGTAGGTTCCCGTTGTGTCTTCCGACATGGTCTGTCCGTGTAATCTACTTCGACATATATAACGATTATTGTCGTGTGTAAGGCCTTGTTTATAAGTAGGCGTTTACATCCTCGGTTGTGCTCTCCGCGTTGATTAATTCGACCATCAAACAGTGTATTTAACACATCAATGGCAATGGATGGGGATCAAATCGCAACCCTGCCGCCGTCCGCACACCTCATTCGCGCGCGAGTTCCGCGAAAAACGGCTCCGTTCTTCCAATTTAACCCACAAAATGAAGATGGATGATATCGCAATTGTGAGAGACTCTCTATCTCAGCCGACACGACTGGGCGAACTGTCCATATTGCGTTCACCAATTCAGTAGCGTTCGTGTAAACTGTAAACTCCTATCTGATTCAACAGGCCCACAGGGCGTGAGACTGTCACAGACCGGCAAACTCGGAGGCGATGGTGTTCAGTTGGATCTCGTCGGTCCCTTCGACGATTCGGAGAATCCGGGCCATGTGGAGATGGCGCATGAAGGGGTTGTCCTCGGAGAGGCCGTTGCCCCCGTGGATCTGGACGACATCGTCGACGACATCCCAGAAGACGTTCGTTCCGTAGTATTTCAGGATCGACGCGTCTTCGATAACACTCTCACCTTGATCCATCTTCCAGGCACAGCGCAGGCCGGCCGAATCGGCGGCGTAGGTCTTGGTGCGGCCCTCGGCCAACTTCGCCGACACCTGCTGGAACTTGCCGATCGGTCGGCCGAACGCCTCTCGGTCGTTGGCGTACTCCGCACCACGTTCTAGCAGATACTCGGCGTAGCCGATTGCCTCGGCTCCGAGTTCGAGCCGACCGAGTGAGAGAAAGTCCATCGCCTGATAGAACGCGCCGTCGACCTGCCCGAGCACGCGGTCTTCGGGCACGCGCACGTCGTCGAAGACGAGTTCGGCCTGTAGCCCCTCGGTGCCGACGGCGTTGTTCAGCGAACTCACTTCGTACTCGTCCGATTCGACGATGAAGCAGGTAATCCCACCGTACCGGCCGACTTCGTCCTGTGGGGTCGTGCGCGCGAAGACCTGGACGAAGTCGGCGTAGGGACCGTTGGTAATCCATTGTTTCTGCCCGTTGATCACCCACTCGTCGCCGTCTTTCTCGGCGCTGGTCGACATGCTCGGCGAATCGGAGCCGACGCCGGGTTCGGTCTGAGCGAAGGCGGTCGATTTCTCGGCTCTGATCGCGGGTTCGAGATACCGGTCGACCTGTTCGCCTTCCGCAAGCATGAGCAGCGGCTTCGGCCCCTCGGGACCAGCGAGGGCGTGTTCGGCCATCTCGACCCCGGAGGCGGCGACGGCCTTCTTGGCTTCGTACCACGTCACGTTGGAGACGCCGCCACCGCCGACATCCTCGGGTAGATTCATCGCGTAGTAGCCGGCCTCGGCGCTCCGTCGTCGCACTTCCTGCATTGCTTCGACAACCTCGGGCACGAGGCGGCCGTCCGGTTCGTGTCGTAGCCGCGGATTCTCGAACGTCTCGCCTAATTCCTCCTGGATCGGTTTCACCTCCTGTTCGATGAACTGTTCGAGGTTGTCGATGATCATCCGTGTCTCCTCGTCGTGTGCAAAGCTGATTCCTGACTCGCTCATACCCTCTCAATGCTACCGCAGGATGTTAACTCTGGCCACGCGACCACTGTTCCGAATGTTCTTACCGGTCCTCGCAGGATATATACACATGACCAAAACATTCGACGCCGGTGACGTAACTCTCGAACGGGTTCGCGAGTACGTCTGGGAAGTACCCCAAACAGGGGACATGCGCGTGCCTGCACGCGTCCTCGCGAGCGAGGCTTTGCTCGAAGAGATCAAACAGGACAAGACCCTCGAACAGATCACGAACACGACTCACCTCCCCGGCATCCAGAACTACGCCATCTGCATGCCCGACGGGCATCAGGGCTACGGCTTCCCGGTCGGCGGCGTCGCGGCTATCGACGCCGAAGACGGCTGTATCAGCCCCGGAGCGGTCGGCTACGATATCAACTGCGGCGTCCGGATGCTGACGACGAATCTCACCTACGAGGACATCCAGGGCCGTGAACAGGAACTGGTCGACGCGCTGTTCGAGGCAGTTCCGAGCGGCCTCGGCGGCGGTGGCGTCATCCAGAACGCGCCGGTTGACGAAATCCTCGACCGCGGCGTCGAGTGGGCCGTCGAGCAGGGTTACGGGGTCGAATCGGACCTCGCACACTGCGAAGACGAAGGAATACGCCCGGACGCCGACCCCTCCGCAGTCTCACAGAAGGCCAAAGACCGCGGCCGCAACCAGGTCGGCAGTCTCGGCAGCGGCAACCACTTCCTCGAAATCCAGCGTGTCACCGACATCTTCCGGGAGGATGTCGCCGCAGAGTTCGGCCTCGAACGCGATCAGATCGTCGTTCTGATCCACTGTGGTTCACGGGGGCTGGGCCATCAGGTCTGTACAGATTACCTGCGTGAGATCGAACAGACCCACCAGGGCCTGCTGAACCAACTGCCGGACAAGGAACTGGCCGCCGCACCGGCGGGGTCGCAACTGGCCGAGCAGTACTACGGGGCGATGTGTGCGGCGATCAACTTCGCGTGGGTGAACCGCCAGCTAATCATGCACCAGACCCGAGTGGTCTTCGCCGACGTGTTCGACCGCGACTGGCAAGCCATGGAGATGGAACTGCTCTACGACGTGGCCCACAACATCGCCAAGCGAGAGAGCCACGATATCGACGGCGAGGACCGGGAGGTGTTCGTCCACCGGAAGGGCGCGACCCGGGCGTTCCCCGCGGGACGACCGGAACTACCCGACGCCTACAGCGATGTCGGCCAGCCAATCCTCATCCCCGGGAGCATGGGCGCTGGCAGCTATATCCTCCGTGGCGGGGAGAACTCGCTGTCGGAGACGTTCGGATCGACCGCCCACGGCGCGGGGCGACTCATGTCGCGCACGCAGGCGAAAAACGAGTTCTGGGGCGAAGACGTGCAGGACGACCTGCGCGAACAGGAACACATCTACGTCAAAGCCCAGAGCGGCGCGACGGTCGCCGAGGAAGCGCCGGGGGTCTACAAGGATGTCGACGAGGTTGTCGGTGTCTCGGACGCGCTGGGTATCGGAGACAAAGTCGCACGCACGTACCCGGTCTGCAACATCAAGGGCTGACTATCCGCCGGGTGCGGGAGCGTCGGGGCCGGTCGGTGATTCGCCTGCACCTTCTTCGGCGTCGTCGTTGACACTCGCGAGGACCACACGCTCTCCCTCTTCGGTGATGAACACGAGTGCGTACCGCTGATTGTCTCTGGGTGTGGCACCGAAATTGTCCGCGGTTACCTGCACCCGACTGCTTTGATTGACCATATCGTCCGGGCCGCGCGAGTCGTCGAGGTCGGCCCAACTCACGTTGTTCCGTGGCCCCTCGACGAAGAGACTGCCGGCTCTGCGCTCAGTCCCGTCTTGATACTGGACCACCATACTATCCGAGAGGAAGGTAAAATCAACCTCTGCGGTTCGCTTCTGGTCCTGTTCGTCCATAAAGATGACACCGAGTCCGAGTCCGGCAGTGACGAGCACCGTCATTCCGATGAGAACTGCAACACCGAGGGTTTCGGATGACGCTTTCTCGTCGAGCCACGCGAACCCCGGCGATTCCATTCTAGGCGGCGGTAGGACAGGGTGTAATAAATGTGGTTCGGCCGCCCATCAAGAAATGATAATCGCGGTTCGGCAACGCCGGCTTTTTGCGCTCGGCCCGCCAAGCAGATGTCGATGAAGCCGCTGCACGCCCGGTATCCGTTTCTCCGCGCGGCCCGGGAGGCCGTCGAAGCCGCGGATATCGACCTCGCTCGCGTCGTCAGCCGTAACGAGGAGGTCCGCACCCGCGCGCTCGACCGCATCGAGACTGCACTCGACTCCGGCGAAATCGGCTCGCCCCACCGCCGGGACCGGGTCGAACTGCTCTCGTATCCGGTGGCTCGCGTCCTCGTCTCGCTGATCGACGAACACGTCCTCACACGCAAGTACGCCCGCGCCGAGGCAGCCACAGCTTACGACCGATTACAGGCGGAGTTCACGGAGACGACCGAACTCAAAAGCCGGAACCGCGACAGCCTCTCTATCCAGACTGTTCTCGCAGAGTTCGACATGACCGACGCTGTCCGCGAGACGGCCGACGGATACGCCGTCGGCGTCGGCACCTATCTCGAATACGCGACCGAGGAGCGCGACGACGAGTGGCGACTTGTCAACCGACCGCTCGAGAACGGCGACGTCGAACTCTCCGAATCGGAACTGCTTGTTCTCGTCCAGCAGGCGATCAGACAGCGGGTCACAGATGGCTTGCCGCTGTCGGTCCCGGACGTGATCGCGGCCGAACTCGAAGCGGAGTGCGAGCGGATCAGAGAGCGACTCGCTGACCTCGAACTCACCCGCGATATCGACACTGTCGTCCCGGATCTGTTCCCACCTTGCATGACCTACCTGCTCGATCAGGTCCAGAAGGGCGAACATCTCGAACATCACTCTCGGTTCGCGATTGCGACGTTCCTGACCACGATCGGGATGACAACCGACGAAATCGTCGATCTATTCGAGGTCAACCCCGGCTTCGGCGAGGAAGCGACCCGCTATCAGGTCGATCACATCCGCGGGAAGACCAGTCCGACCGAGTACTCACCGCCGGCCTGTTCGACGATGCAATCGTACGGTGATTGTGTCAACATGGACGAGCTCTGTGAGGAGATCTCACACCCGCTGGCGTACTACGAGGCCAAACTCGACGATGCCGACGAAGAAGAACTGATCGACTGGCGCGAACAGAACGCGGCCTCGGAATCGTAGCTACTCCGATTCGAGGTCGGCCCGCTCGACGAGATAGCCGAACACCGGCATCGCGATAATAAAGAGTGAAATAAAGCCGACGAGCACGAGCCCACCGGTCGGTGACATCTCGATCGCGCCGTTGGATCTCGTCCCGTACTGTGCGCTGAGGACGACCAGCCCGGCGATAAATAATCCGATGGCCACGATCGAGGCGAGGATTTGCGCCCCCGTCTTTTTATCGACGTCCATGCGAGCGGATTCCGCAGGCATGGCTAAAAGGGCTTCGAAGGTGGGCACGGGATCGGCTGGCAGCAGCAGGCTGAACGTTTAGGTAGTTCCACCCCAATAACAAAGTATGACTCTGGGCCCGGTCCTCATCTCGCTGATGATCGCCGTGCCGATTCTGCTGCTTGCGTTTTGCGCCGGATTCGCCTACGTCGACGCGCCTGATTACGGCATGAATCCGACGAAGTGGGCTGCGATTTCGTTTTTCGTTCCCTTCTTTGGGTTTTTCGCCTATCTCTTCGAGCGCGACGAACGGACGCCGGACCCCGATCGGGACATGTACACCGACGGCGTCTTCGAGATTCACGAGAATCGTGCCGACGACACCCGAATCGCTCGCGGCGGCGATCCGGACGTGATCGACGAGGACGACGACGAGGAATTTCGCAGAGAACCGACCGACGAGTGGAGTGAGTAACCCGAGGAGCCGACGGAACACGACGGCGCTGTCGGAACAGTAGCGGTTTGTTGCTCCGTCTCCTTCTGTCTGCATGAGCGTACAGGAAGAGTTCGACTCCTGGGCGGAGTCGGGCAAGGACCGCGGGATGGAGGATCGGCACTGGCACACGGCGAAACACGCGCTGGCGCGGATGCCCGTCGAGGCCGGCGACCGGATTCTCGATCTGGGTACTGGATCGGGTTACGCACTCAGGGCGTTGCGGGATACCCACGATACTGGCCGTTCGGTCGGTCTCGACGGCTCTGCGGAGATGGCTCACAACGCCCGAGCCTACACCGATGACCCGTCGATTGGGTTTCTTCAGGGCGACTTCCATCACCTGCCGTTTGCCGACGATAGCTTCGATCACGTCTGGAGTATGGAGGCGTTCTATTACGCACAGGAGCCGATTGCGGTCCTCGAAGAACTGCGCCGCGTGCTCCGGCCCGGCGGGACGTTTTACTGTGCGGTCAACTACTTCGAGGAGTCGGTGCACACCCACGAGTGGCAGGACTCGATCAGTATCGAGATGCTTCGTTGGGACCGCGGACAGTATCGAGAGGCGTTCCGAACGGCTGGCTTCGCCGTCGCCGAACAGGATACGATTCCCGACGAGGAAGTCGAGATTCCACCAGCGGAAGCGTTCCCCACCGAACAGTGGGAGTCACGCGAGGCGATGGTCGACCGGTACCGGACGTGGGGGACACTGCTGACAGTCGGCGTCGCGTGAGTTCCGTTATCAATCCTGAACATTCGTAACAAAGCTTGTAATTCCCCGACCGAATTGAAGAGTATGGCACAAGCAGAAGGCTCCTCGGGCACGGACAGTGAGCGATTGACCGTGCTCTGCGTTGCGACACAGCCCGGAATGGCAGAGCTAACGGGGGCCTGTCTGGAACGGTCGGACAGTCGGATCAGCACGGTTACGGCACTGACCGTCGCCGAGGCGTTCGAGCGGCTTCGAGAGGGGGAGATCGACTGTATCGTCAGCGAATACCACCTCAGCGACGCTGACGGGCTCGTTTTGCTGGAGGCGATCCGCGCGAGTCACCCGGCGCTTCCGTTCGTTCTGTTCACTAGTCGCGGCTCCGAGGGAGTCGCGAGCCGAGCGATTACCGCCGGCGTCACTGATTACGTCGAACAGACGACCGGTGTCGAGCAGTACGACCGACTCGCTTCTCGAATCACGACCGCCGTCGACCAGTATCGGCGCGACAGACAGATGGCCGATCCCGAGCAGCAGGCGACGGCGACACTCGAACCCGCTGTCGATCCCGTGTTTATTACCGTCGACGGAAGTTGTGTCTACGCGAACGCCGCCGCGCGGTCCCTGCTCGGTGAGGAACCTGCCGACAGGCCGCTGGCGTCCGTGCTGGATATCGACGACTCGACTGTCGCGGCCGTCGAGGCCGGCGAGAGTCGGCTGACGGCGCTTCGTCTCGATGCAGGTTCGACATCTGTTCGGGTCACCGCCCGCGCAATCGAGTGGGACGATCACTCGGGCGCAGTCTACGTCTGTTCGCCCGAAGGCGGCCGAGATCTGACCACTGCTGAGTCCCGAAGTGACGTACTCGAGACGGCCTTTCGCTCCGCCCCGGACGGGATTCTTCTCGTCGGCCCCGACGGGTCAGTTCTCACGTACAACGACCGGTTCCCCTCGCTGTGGGGGATCGATCCGGCGACGCTCGACGCCGCCACGGTCGATTTCATCGGGATGTTGCTGTCCGATAGCATCGATGGCACGGATACGCCAGCGTCGCGGCTGTCGGATCTGTGGGCGGTCACAGAACCACGACGTGACGAGATCTCACTCGCTGACGGCGGGATGCTCGAACAGTACATCGTTCCGCTGCAGACGGCCGAGGGCGACCGCCTCGGGACCGCGCTGTACTACCGCGATCTCTCCGAAACGGTTCGGGCGGCAAACGCCCGTGAGCCGGTGTTCGACCGGATGAGCGATGCGGTCTGTGCACTCGATGACGACTGGCAGTTCACCTACGTCAACGACCGGGCAACCGATCTGACTGGCCGGGACCGCAGTGATCTGCTTGGGAAGAGACTCTGGGATGCGTTTCCGGGATTGGTGGGGACCGATCTGGAAGACCAGTACCGCGAAGCGATCGCGACCGGGACGACGCTGACGACGGAGACGTACTACGAACCGCTGGCAAAACACCTCGAAATCCGTCTGTTTCCCTCCGAGACGGGGATGACGATCTACTTACGGGACATCTCCCACGAGCGAGATATCGAGGCAGAACTTCGCCGGACGATCGAGGAACTCGAAACGCTGTACGAACTGGCGTCCGATCAGGACCGACCGTTCGAGAAAAAGCGTCGACAGATGCTCCGAATCGGTGCGGAATATTTCGATCTCCCGTACGGCTTCGTCACCAAAGTCGAGGACGGCGAACAACTGATCGTCGACTCGATCGGAGATCACCATCTGTTGCAACCCGGTGAAACGTGTGCGCTCGACCAGTCCTACTGCAGAAAGACGATCACGAGCGAGACAGATCTGCTCGCTGTCCAGAACGCGATCATCGAGGGCTGGGAGGACGATCCCGCTTACGAGACCTTCGATCTCGGGACCTACGTCGGCGCGAAACTGTTGGTCAACGGTGAGCTGTACGGAACGCTCTGTTTCGCCTCGACGGAGCCGCGCGAGCGGGAGTTCTCTGACAGCGAACGGACGCTCGTCGAGGTGATGGCAAAGTGGCTCTCCTACGAGTACGACCAACGGGCCTACCGCCAGCAACTCGAAGAGCAAAACGACCGGCTAGAGCGGTTCGCGAGTATGGTCTCACACGACCTGCGAAACCCGCTCAACGTCGCGATGACGCGGCTGGATCTCGCTGCCGAGGAGTCTGACAGCGAACATCTCGGTTCGGTCGCTGACGCCCACGACCGCATGCAGGCGCTGATCGAGGACATCCTCCTGCTGGCCAGACAGGACGGCGCAGTCGAGAACCAGACCGATCTCAATCTCGGAGCTGTCGCAAAGGCAGCGTGGGAGACCGTCGAGACGGGGCCGGCATCGTTGTCGGTCGACGGTGATCGGGTGGTCTCGGCCGAGGAGAGCTGGCTCGTCCAACTCTTCGAGAATCTGTTTCGCAATGCCGTGGAACACGGCCCAGCCGACAGCGGAGCGGACGACCCCGGCCTGTCGATCACGGTCGGCACGATCGAGGACGGATTCTACGTCGAGGACGACGGAACCGGCATCCCGGCCGAAGATCGGGATCGAATCTTCGAGGAGGGTTTCTCGGGGTCGCCCACCGGGAACGGACTGGGGCTGACCATCGTCTCGGAGATTGTCGATGCCCACGGCTGGACCACCACTGTCACGGAAAGCGAGACGGGTGGCGCACGGTTCGAGATCAGCGGGGTCGAGTGAGATGACGACACGACACGAGATTTCCGTCGAGGGCGAGACTGTCGTCGCGGTGCATCACGAGGCCGAGGGCGACCGCTGGCTGGTCTGCTGTCACGGCTTCATCAGCGACAAGAGCGGCAGCTACGAGTCCCGCTGTCAGCGGGCGGTTGCAGAGGGGTACAACGCGGTTCGGTTCGATTTTCGCGGCTGCGGGGAGTCCTCGCGCTCGTTCGGCGGCCAGACGCTGAGCACTCGGATCGACGACTTGCGGGCAGTCCTCGCGCTCGTTCGGCGGCCAGACGCTGAGCACTCGGATCGACGACTTGCGGGCAGTCCTCTCGTATTTCGACCCCGGCAAAGTCGTCCTCTTCGGGTCGAGTTTCGGTGGGAAAGTCGCGCTCCACGTGGGGGCGACCGTCGATGTCGAAGCAATCGCGACCCGTGCGCCGGTCACGTACACCCGGGCCTTCGAGAAGTACCGGTCGAGTTCCGAGTCGACCGACGATCTGGTCGTCGGCATCGAACCAGTGTTTTTCGACGATCTCGATTCGTATCCCTTCGAGTCCGCCGCGGCCGAAATCTCGGTTCCGGTTGCGATCTTTCACGGCCACGAGGACGACTCCGTCCCCGTCGAGGACAGCCTCGAAGCCGTCGGCGCGCTGTCGGTCGATACTGCCCTCGAACTGTACGAGGAGGAGGGTCACCGTTTCTCGCGGGCGGCCGAGACGCGGATGCGGGATCGACTGTTCGGGTGGCTCGACTCGCTCGCCCAGTGAGTGGATTTTCACACCCTGGGAACAGGGAGCTTTTTTAATCCCGTCCTCGGTGTAATCTCAGCTAATGGCTACGAGTGGTCAACCCCCAGAACCGTTCCGGGAGATCGAACTACCGGATGGCAGCAATCCCATCTCGAAAGGCGTCGTCCAGCGCGTGCGCCGGGAGGACGGGACCGTCTTCGTCGACATCACCATCGACGGCCTCGGCGACGGGCTCAAAGAGCGGATCGTCCAGCAGCTTCGGGGGGCAGCGCTGGCCCTGCCCGAGGCCGAACACGTCCGCATCCAGCCCATCGACCACGGCGACAAGGACGTCGAGATTCCCGAAGCCGAGCACGTCCTCGCGGTCGCAAGCGCCAAAGGCGGTGTCGGGAAGACGACCGTCTCGGTTGCGCTCGCCCGAACACTCGCTGCTCGCGGGTACGAGGTCGGACTGTTCGACGCCGATATCTACGGCCCGAACGTCCCGCACCTCCTCGAAGATGTCGAGGGGCCGGTGCTGCAGAACGACCTCGGTCAGCCAGTGCCACTCGAAACCGAGAGTATCCAGATGCTCAGCCCAGGGGTCGTCGGCGGCGAGGCACCGACCGCCCGTCGCGGTGCAATCGCCTACGGCGCGATGGAGAACCTGCTCGGACAGGGGGCGTGGGAGGACTGCGACGTGATGATCATCGACATGCCCGCCGGCTCCGACGACGTAGCCGGGGCGCTACTCGAACACGTCCCCGTCGACGGCTCAGTGCTCGTGACGACGCCGTTCGACGCGAGTATCGACGACACCCAGCGGACGCTCGATCTCTTCGAGGAGAACGGCGTCACCCCTATCGCGGCCGTCGAGAACATGAGCACCTACGAGTGTGACTGCTGTGGCGAGGAAAACGATCTGTTCGACGATACGGTCGATCTGGACGTGCCGACGATTCACCGACTCCCCTTCGACCGGGAACTCCAGCGCAATCCAGGCGGGAAAGGTGGTCACGAGGCACTCGACGGTGTCGCGGACAGTGTCGAGGACTTCGTCGACGAGGTGCTAGGAGCGATTCCCGAGGATGCGGTCGATCTGCGAAGCCTCCCGCCGGAGAATCAGGTTCGCCAACTCAGTGCCGAACTCGCTATCGCCAACCCTGGAGAGACCGTTCGGGCCGTCGTCGAGGATCCCACGCAGGTCGTCGACACGCTCAAGGGAGATGTCGGTGGTCTGCTCGACGAGGTCGATAGCTCACAGGGCGGGACGACCGGTGTGATGCTCGAACTGACTCGTAGCTGATCGACACCTGTCTATTTCTCCGCTGCTGGCCAGTCTTTGCCGGGTCTTCCCTCTATTTTTCATAAGTTGAAAACAACGGGGGTTTTAATATCCCGCTGTCTCGAAGGCCGGAGTATGGCATCGAATGAGTCCTCTGGCCTCAGAACCCAGTACGAGTCGTTCCTATGGGGGATGATGGACTGGCTGGGGGTCACAGAATCGATTGAACGAAAAGTATTCACCGCCGTGTTGATCCAGTTTCTGGTCACCGTCAGCATCTTTCTGACCCCGTTCGTGGTTTCGGGTATCGCGTGGTATCTCCTCGCTGGCGTGCTCTTTTTCGGGGCTATCGTCGCGATGTTCAATACGGTCTTGATCGTTCGGCAGGATTTCACCGAGCCGATTTCCCAACTCGAAGCGACTGCCGAGGAGATTGCGAACGGAAATCTCGACGTCGAGGTCACGGGGAGCGACCAGACCGACGAAGTCGGCGGTCTCACCCGGTCGTTCGGGGACATGCACGAGTACTTGCAGACGGTCTCGGCACAGGCCGACGCGCTCGCAGCACAGGAGTTCGACGATCCGGTCCTCGACGAGGAAGTGCCCGGTGAGTTCGGCGAGTCCCTCTCGCGGATGTCGGAGAATCTCGAAGCGTACACCTACGAACTAGAGGAGATGACCAACCGCCTCGAACGCCGCTCCGAGCGACTGAACGAACTCGTTGCTGCCTTCGGTGAGGCTGCCAATCGGGCCCAAGATGGAGATCTGACGGCGACGCTCGATCAGGCAGACCTGGACATCGAGGAAGAACAGCACGCCGAACTCGTCGACAACTACAACCAACTCGTCGAGACGCTCGCCGAGACCATCCGAGAGGTCCAGTCCTTTGCAACCGAGGTCTCGGAAGCGAGCGATGACGCCGAACGGAGCATGTCAGAAATCGATGAGGCCAGTTCCGAGGTCTCCCGGTCCGTGCAGGAGATCTCTGCGGGAGCAGCGGGCCAGTCGGAGGATCTGCAGACGGTCGCCGAGGAGATCAACACCCTCTCGGCGACGGTCGAAGAGATCGCCGCCTCGGCCGACGACGCCGCGACGACCGCACAGGGAGCGGCCGAGAAGAGTCGGTCCGGCCGGGAGTCGGCACAGGGAGCACTCGAAGAACTGGACGAACTCGAACGCGGCATCGACACGACGGCTGAAGCCGTCGAAGAACTGGCCGATCAGGTCCACGAGATCGACGAAATCGTCTCCTTCATCGAAGATATCGCCGAGGAGACCAACATGCTCGCGCTCAACGCCTCCATCGAGGCCGCTCGCGCCGGCGAGAGCGGGCAGGGCTTTGCCGTCGTCGCCGACGAGGTCAAATCGCTGGCCGAGGAGACCCGCGAGTACGCCAGTGAAATCTCGGCACGGATCGACACGGTCCAAGAGAGTTCCGAACGGACCGTCACCGACGTGCGCGAGATGGAATCGCAGGTGTCCGAAAGTGTCGGAACGATCGAGGCGGCGCTGGTCGATTTCGAGGATATTGTTGACGAGGTAGAAGCGGTCAACCAGTCGATGCAGGAGATCAGCGACGCGACCGACGAACAGGCCCAGACGACCCAGGGGGTCGTCGGGATGATCGACGACGTTGCGAGTGTGAGCGAGGAGACGACCGCCGAAGCCGAGAACGTCGCCGCAGCGGCACAGCAACAGGCCTCGTCCGTGACGGCTGTCACGCAGACGATCCGGGGACTGTCGGGCCAGTCCGACGATCTCAATTCTCTGCTCGCCGAGTTCACCGTGACCGACAGCGAGCAACGCAGCGATCAGCCGATCACACAGACCTCCTGATCACTTCGGTCCCTCGATTACCAGGGCGTCCTCTTCAAACGCGCCGAGATCGCCGGTCAGATACCAGCCATCGCTCAGTTTCTCCCGCCACGTCATCGCATCCGCCCAGTAGCCGTCGATAACGTTGGGTCCGCGGACGAGCACTTCATCGTCCTCCGCCAGCGCGATTTCGACGCCCGGCAGCGGGCCACCGACCGTCTCGACGTCGTAAGCGCCGGCACGGTTGATCGTCGCGAAGCCGGTGAGTTCGGTCGCGCCGTAGATCTCGCTCAGCGGCACGTCGAACCCGCGGAAGAAATCGAGCAGTTCGCGGTCGATCGCTGCCGTTCCGGTGAGTGCGTACTCGATGTTGCCTAGCCCGACCTCCTCGCGGAGATTTGCGAACACCGTCTTGTTCGCAATCGTGTGTTTCAGTGAGAGTGACGTCGAGACCGACCGGCCTTCGGTCTTTGCGTTGCCGACGGACTCGGCGACACCGCTTGCGAGCGAGCCAGTCAGTCCACCGGACTCCTCGCGTCTGTTCTCGATCTCTTCGTGCAGTCGCTCGTAGACCGTCGGGACACCGATCAGCACCGAGGGCTGGACGGTCCGGAGATCGTCGAGTAGCTGATTGCGGCGGGTGTACGCGACCGTGCCGCCGGTGTTCCAGAGGTGGTAGGTCAGCACTCGCTGGTAGGGGTGGGCAAGCGGCAGGAAACAGGTCCCCGTCGCCCCCGGATCCAGCGGGAGCGCGGTGTCGAGCATCTCGATGGTCGCGCGCAGGTTTCGGTGGGTGATCGCACAGCCGTTGGGGTGTTCGGTCGTGTCAACCCGGTAGAGGATGGTCACTGGATCGTCGGGATCGGCCTCGAACCCGGGAAGGGAGTCTGCCCGGCCCGTCGGCAGGGCGTCGATCGATCGCGTCTCGGAGACGAGTTCTTCGACCCCCTCAGGAAGGTTCGAGTCCGTCACGAGCAGTTCGAGACCGGCATCCTGACAGACGTGTCGTGCCCGGTTGGTGTCGAAAAGCGGCGAGAGCGGAACGGAGACGAGGCCGGCGAGGTGACAGGCCATCTCGACGGTCGTCCACTGCGTCGAGGCTGCTGCGTGGATTCCGACCCTGTCGCCAGGTTCGAGTCCCATGTCGAGGAGTCCGCCTGCGACGGCGACGGCGTCTTTGTATAGCTCCTTGAACGGTCGCGTTTCTCGTCCATCGTCAGTCAGTTCGACCGTCGCGGTTCGGTCGCCGTACTCGTCGACGGTCGATTCGAGCCAAACAGCCGTCGACTCCGACGGCACCGATAGCTCCTCGCCACTGTACACCTCGCTGGCAATCGTCACGCTCTCCTGCTCGTCGGTGGTATTCTCGGCGATACCGGACTCGTTGGTGGGCTCGTTATCCGCGGAAGCTGTCGGTTGCTGGTCTTCGCTGGATGCGTCGTCGCCCTCGTGTGGGTCCTCGCTGTCCCGGTCGGCTTTCAGTTTTCCGGGCTCGTACTCGTAGTCCTCGCCGACCTTGTCCTCGTAGTACTCCGAGTAATTTTGATCCTGATTCAGTCCGGCGATGTGTGAGTCCAGCCAGTCCCGGGCAAAGAGCAACACCTCCATGCTGATCGTCTTGCCCGCCTCGTGTTTCTCTCTGAGTTCGCTGACCTTCTCTGCGAACTGTTCGTGCATCTCCCGGTGGTTGTAAAAACAGTTCGCACAGTCCATCGCGAAGCCACAATCCTGCATGAACTCCTCTTCGTCGCCGAAGTGATACTCCGTGTACCGCTCGAGTTCGCGAAGGATTTCACCGACAGCCTCCTCGGATCGCCCCTCGTCCATGGCGGTCGAGAGATCGTTCAATAGCTCGAACAGCCGCCTGTGCTGGTCGTCGAACCGCTCGATACCGGTGCTGTACCGGTCGTCGTCCCACTCGATAAATCGCTCTTGATCGCCCTCGTCCACCTCTGGTTGCATGTGCAAAATTTACCCGCCAACGGTGTTAAGCCGACGTGGAAATTCCACGGACTTGCAATCCTGAAAACCGTTATGTGTCGTAATTTCCGAAATAAAATTGCGTGGAAAATATGAAGGCTTTTTCCCGTCATCTGGCCCCTTGGCTCCGTTCGTTCGGCCGGGGCAGTCCAACCGCTCAGCAGACGAAACACCGGTCCGTCGAGCCGTCGGTCTCGAACTCGAACCGCGCCCCGCCGGCGTCCGAGTCAGTGACTCGTACACGCCAGTCGTGTGCTTGTGCGACTGTCTCGACGATAGCGAGGCCGAAGCCACTCCCCTCGTCTGCCGTGTAGCCGAACTCGAACACCTCGTCTTTGGCATCGTCGTCGATACCCGGCCCGTCGTCTTCGACGTAAAATCCCTCCTGCAGCGCACCGACGCGGACGGTCACGTCCGACCCGCCGTGGGTTATAGCATTGCAAAAGAGATTCTCGAAGACGTGCCGGAGTTTGTCCGGATCGGCCCGCAGTGTCGTCTCTGTTTCGACGTCGAGTGACGCGTCTTCAGTGTCGACGTGTTGCCAGCAGTCGGTAGCGATCGACCGCAGCGAGACGGTCGCTGGCTCCTCGACGAGTTCCCCTTCGCGAGCGAGGGTGAGAGTATCGTCGATGATCCCCTCCATCCGCTGGTGTGCTTCGGCGACGTTGTCGAGTGCGTCCGCGTCGGTATCACCACTCCGCGCGAGGCTCACGTAACTCTGGGCGACGGTGAGTGGGTTCCGCAGGTCGTGGCTGACAGCGCTGGCGAACCGCTCCAGACGCTCGTTCTGTTGTTCGAGCTTTCGGCTGTACTGTTCGCGCTCGATTTCGTAGCCGACCCAGTTCGCGAGCGTTCTGACTGTCGATTTGTGCGCATCGAGGATGAGTCGATCTGTCGGTTCGCGGCCGCCGAAACAGAGCGTGCCGTACAACTCTTCGTCGACGAGGACGCGCGCTCCGGCGTAACATCTCAGTCCGAACTCCTCGACGGCGGGGTCACCCTCCCACCCCTCGGTCACCGCGTCTCCGATAATAACTGGCTCGTCGCTCTCGATGGTCTTTCGACAGTACGTCCGTTCGAGCGGATCCGTCTTCCCCGCCTCGATCGACTCGTGGTCGCCGACGGCGGCGAGGATCTCCTGTTTGTCGTCCGCGATCCGGGTGAAGTATCCGATCTCGTAGCCGAGCTGTTCCGCCGCCATCTGCAGGACGGTCTCGATTTTTGTTTCGAGGTCACCGTCGAAATGGGCGGTGATGTCGTACAACCGCGACAGTGTCGTCTCCGACCGTTCGACCTGCTCCTCCAGCCGCTGTTGTCTCGTGATGTCCCGCTGAATGCCGACGAATCGCTCGATCGCTCCGTCCGCTCCAGTAACCGGTGCGACCGTCTGATGAGCGATGTACTGTTCTCCCGAACGCGTTTCGTTGATGATCGTTTCCTCCCAGACCTTGCCGTCGAGAATAGTCTCCCACATCTGCTCGTAGTACGCCTGTCCCTGCTCTCCAGACTTCAGAATGCGCGGGGTCCGGCCGATGGCCTCCGCTCTGTCGTACTCGGTCAAATTCTCGAAGGCGGGGTTGACGTACTCGATGACACCTTCGTCGTCGGTGATGACGACCGCATCGGCCGCGTGTTCGATTGCTGCCTCGATCCCGTCGAGTTCGACACTCCGTAGCCCCTCCTGGGCTTCGAGAAGCGAGTCGACTCGGGTCAACAGATCGAGATCTGTCCCCGATTCGACTGGGATGTACTCGGAGACACCGGCACGAGTGGCTGCGCCCGCCAGTGACTCGGAGCCATCGAACGCGAGCAATCCGATCGGGACGGCGCAGTCGCGGCTTCGGATGCTGGTGATAAACTCGACCACGTCGGCTTCGAGTCGGTCACTGACGAGCAGACAGTCGATATCAGCCTCGGCGAGCACAGCCAGTGCGGCCTGTTCGTCAGCCACCGCCCGCACGTCGACGCTCTGCCCGAACCGCGCCGATAGATCTGTCCGATCGTCGACGAGTAACACGCGGGGCGGACACTGCTCCGAGCGGTCCCGGTATTCGGAGACAGCGTCCTCAGAAGAGACGAACTCAGATTCCTGCAGACTCCTGTTAGCGCCGTCAGTCATCAGCCAGTTTTGGATGCTCAGACGGATCCCTTCCCGACTGCAAAATAAACTCTTTTAAATTGCTCTTCGGGCTACTCACGCCTCGGGGTCCCGGACGACCGTCACGGAGGTCGGGGAACGGCGGACGACCGTCTCCGCGACACTGCCCATGATGAGCCGCTGGAGCCCATCACGGCCGTGGCTCCCCATCACGATGTGGTCCGTCTCGTGTTCGTCGGCGTATCTCACAATCGACGGAGCGGGGTCGCCACCGACAGTGTCGGTCTCGATTTGCTCGTCGGCGTACTCCTCGGCGGTGTGGATCACCTCCTCGGTGTGTTCGTCGAGATGATCGGCCCAGTTTTCGATTTCGCCCGGCGAGTTTATTTCGGGATCGGTCACCTCTTTCGGGGGATAGACCGCGTAGACGGCCGTAATCTCGGAGTCGGGGTACCGTTTCACCGCGTAGTCCAGCGCGGCTTTTGCGGGGTCGGAGCCGTCGAACGGCACGAGGATCTGTGCGGGCGAATCACCGTCGACGCTCGGCGGTTGCCGGACGACCGTTACTGGAACCGATGCCCGGCGGACGACCGTCTCTGCGACACTTCCCAGCAGCAGCCGTCTTGCGCCGTCTCGTCCGTGACTGCCGATCACGATATGATCGACTTCTTCATCCTCGGCGACGGCGAGCAGTTCGTGGATCGGCCGGCCGTACCGAACGACCTGCTTCGCGGATCGATCTTCCGGGAGCGAGTCGATGACCTCTTGCAGCATCGATTCGGCGCGCTCGAACTCCTGCTGGTATCGGGTCGCGCTGTATCCTCCGGCCTCGGTGTGATCGGCGAACGGTTCGATCACGTAGGCGAGACAGAGCTGTTGATCCGGAAACGCTTCGGTCGCCATCTCCAGTGCGAACTCCGACTGTTCTGAACCGTCGTACGCGACGAGGACAGTCATATCCACAGCTACACCGCCCCCCTACAAAGTATCCGTGGGCTCACCGAGGGACTGGCTGGCATCCGGAGTCGACGGGTTCCTGCCATCGTCAGTCGATGATGCTGGTTCGCTGTGTCTCCGGATCGAGATAGACCAGCAGCGTTCCGTCCTCGGTCTCGGCATCGAGCACCCAGACCGTGAGCTGTCGGCTGACGGAGGTGATCTCCGCGTCGTAGCCCTGCTCTTCGAGTGCCTCGCTCGCGATCGTTTTGGCCTGCTCGCTGTTCTCGACGGTCACGTCAGTCTCGGGGAGTTGGACGGTCATCACCGGCATCGATGCGTGTCTGACGAGTCGCTCGGCGACGCTGCCTAGCAGTTGTCGTTTCACCCCCGACCGGCCGTGGGTCCCCGATACGATGATATCAGCATCGATCTCTTCGGCGTAGTCGAGAATCGTCTCGGCGGGGTCGCCGTTCAGTACCTCCGTCTCGACTTCGACGCCGTGGGCTTTCGCCATGTTTTCGACGCTTTTGACAGCGTTTTTCCCCTGCTGTTCGAGGGTGTCACTGTCCGAACCGAGCAGCGCGCTGACATCCGAGTCGACGACGTTGACCCCGTGGACTGTCGCGCCGTACTGCTCTGCCAGATCGATCGCCTGCAGCGTCACGTGTGCTGATCCGGTACTCCCGTCGGTTGGATGAAGGATACGTTCGTACACATCTGTTAGTTTGCTAGCAGACAAGAAAAACAGCGAGGGTGTTACCAACTGACTGGGATTCTTTCTCGGGAGAAATCGAAAGGAGTGTGTACACACCGGAGATAGCGGTAGGTATGTACGACGACATTCTGGTGCCGACCGACGGAAGCGATTCCGTCGATACCGTCCTCGAACACACGGTCGATATCGCAACGCGACGAGAGGCCACGGTTCACGTCCTCTACGTCATCGACGACCAGGCGTTTCTCACGCTCGACGACGAAATGAAAGACGAGGTGCTCACCGAAATGCAAACCGAAGGCGAGCGCGCCCTCGACGCTGTCGTCTCGGAGACTGAAGCCGCAGGGCTGGACACGGTCACGTCGATCAAGCGCGGTCGACCTGCCGAACAGATCGTCGAGTACGCCGAAACGGCCGATATCGACGTGATCACGATGGGCACGCAAGGCGACGAGTACACCGAAAACATCCTCGGCAGTACCTCACAGAAAGTCGTCACCCAATCGCCCGTCCCGGTCCTGACTGTCGACGTCTCTGACCGGTAACACTTTTTTCGGTTTCTATTCTCTCCTGTCTCCCCTGTGGTGAGCGATTTTCATCTCGTTGAGAACAGTTTTCAGGCAGTTGCATACGGTACCCCATCTTAATATACCTCGATATTCGGGAGAATTCGGCTCCCCTTCTCAAGGGACGGGAATCAAATACAGGTCTTCATATTGGGGCTTCAAACGAGTAGCTGTAACCGATGACTACCGAACAGACCCCCCGAATCACGCACAGCACCTCGACTGCGAGGTGGTCTTTCTATGTCTGACAGCGAAGACAGTGGTGACGGTGTGCTCCCGTTCTCCAGACGTGAGATTCTGGGCGGTGCGGCGAGTACCGCCACGTCGGTCGGTCTGGGATATCTCGGCTACCGTCGCTTCTCACAGGACGACGAGGGCGGATCGCCGAGCGAGGACACCGAGGAACCCGAGGAGGATCCACTCGCGGACGTTCGGAACCCGCTCGCGGAACACCCCAACCGGGACTGGGAGTCCTTTTACCGCGATCACTACGAGGTCGACGACTCGTACGTGTTGACCTGTACGCCGAACGACACGCACAACTGCTATCTCGAAGCCAACGTCAAAAACGGCGAAGTCACGCGACTCGGCCCGACGATGAACTACGGGGAGGCGACAGATCTCGACGGCAACGGCGTCTCCGACCGGTGGGACCCGCGGGTCTGTAACAAGGGGCTTGCGATGATCGAGCGGTTCTACGGCGAGCGTCGCGTCAAGAACCCGATGATCCGCGAAGGGTTCAAGCAGTGGGTCGAAGACGGCTTCCCGCGAGAGGAAGACGGCTCGATGCCGACCGAATACGCACAGCGCGGCGAGGACAACTGGATCGAGGCTGACTACGACGAGGCCTACGAACTGGCCGCGAGAACCTTCGTCCACCTCGCGGACTACTACAGCGGCGAGTCGGGAATGCAGAGCCTCCTCGATCAGGGGTACGACGAGCGCGTCGTCGAGGAGACGCAGGGCGCGGGCGTCCGAACGATGGCGTTCCGCGGCGGCATGCCAATTCTGGGCGTGCTTCGACTGTTCGGCCAGTACCGACAGGCCAACTCGATGGCACTGCTTGACCGGTACGTCCGCGATGTTGACGAAAACGAGGCTCTCGGGGCGGTCGGCTGGGACAACTACTCGTTCCACACCGACCTGCCGCCGGGCCACACGATGGTCACCGGCCAGCAGACCGTCGACTTCGATCTGGCTAACGCCGATTACGCCGATCACATCGTCCTGTCGGGGATGAACTGGATCTGTACGAAGATGCCGGACTCGCACTGGCTGACCGAGGCCCGACTCAAGGGATCGAAAGTGACCGGCATCTTCACCGACTACAACGCCACTTCGACGAAATGTGACGAGTTCATCAACGTTCGTCCGGCCTCTGACTCCGCGCTGTTCCTCGGCGTGGCCCGCGAACTCATCGACCGCGGCGAGTACGACACCGAGTACGTCCGCAAGCACACGGACATGCCGCTTTTGGTCGATGTCGAGGGCAAGGAGTTCCTCCGAGCGAGCGACCTCTTCGAGGAGTACGAACACGAGGACCTCGCCAAGACCCAGACCATCGGCGAGGACGAGGAGCCACCGGGTCCGGACGTGCCCTCGCTCAACGAACAGATCGTCCGCGAGGACATGCGCCGCGAGTGGGGCGATTTCGTCGTCCGAAACGCCGAGACTGGCGAGTTCGAGGCGGTCAGCCGCGACGACTACGGCGACGACTTCGAAGTGCCGGCCCAACTGGAGGGTACCTTCGAGGTCGAACTCGCCAACGGCGAGACGGCGACGGTCCGCCCGGTGTTCGACCTGATCCGAGAACACCTCGACGAGACGTGGGATATCGAGGCGACGGCCGAGGTAACCGGCGCGTCCGAGCAAGCCGTCCAGGATCTCGCCGACGACTTCACCAACAACGACGACTCGCTGATCATGACCGGGATGGGCCCGAACCACTTCGCCAACTCCGACAACAAGGATCGGGCCGCTTTCCTGCTGGCCAGTCTGACCAGCAATATCGGCACCCACAGCGGCAACATCGGGAGCTACGCCGGCAACTACCGCGCCGCCTACTTCAACGGTATCCCGCAGTACATCCACGAGTCACCGTTCGACATCCAGGACGACCCCGGCACCAACGCGACTGTCGACAACCGCATCGACATGCAGTCGGCGCACTTCTACACGAACCTCGACAAACCGCTCAAGGTCGACGGCGAGTACTTCCAGGGCGACAGCCACATGCACACGCCGACGAAGTCGCTGTGGGTCGCGGGCTCGAACTCGATTCTCGGCAACGCAAAAGGGGCCTACAAGATCATCGAGGAGATGCTCCGCAGCGGCAAGATCGAGGCCTTCTTCTGCAGCGAGTGGTGGTGGACGATGACCTGCGAGTACTCCGACATCGTCTTCCCCGCCGACTCGTGGGCCGAGAACCACGTCTACGACATCACGGCCTCCGTGACGAATCCGTTCATCAACATCATGCCCGAGACGGGGCTGGACGACCGCGTCTACAACACGCGAGGCGACGCCCAGCACTACAAGGGCGTGGCGAAGAAACTCGCCGAAATTACTGGCGACGACCGCTTCGTCGACATGTGGGAGTTCATCGACGAGGACGACTACCGCGGCAAGCCGTACATCCAGCGGATCCTCGACAACTCCAACGCAACCGCCGGTTACGACGCCACGGAGATGCTCGAAGACGCCCGCGACGGGATTCCGACCGTGTTGATGAGTCGGACGACGCCGAAGAAAGTCGGCAGCGAGCAGGTCCTCGACGACAGTCCGTGGTACACGAAGACCGGCCGGATGGAGTTCTTCCGCGAGGAACCGGAGTTCACCGAGGCCGGGGAGAACCTGCCGCTGCACCGCGAGCCGATGGACGGCACACCATACGAACCGAACGTCCTCGTCGACGACAGCGACAGCCCGGTGATCGATCCCGATACGCCGGAGGACCGCGGCTGGGACAGCGAGGCCAAAGCCCGGGACACCAGCGACCGACAGGTCCGGAACGTGGTCTACTCGCCGACGGATCTCACCGACACGAACCACCCGCTGAAAGACATCGAGGACGGCTACGACTACGTCTACATCACGCCGAAGTACCGCCACGGCGCACACACGTTCTCGAACGCGATGCCGAACATCGCGGTCTGGTGGGGGAACTACGGCGACATGGATCCCGAGGACGACCGCAAGCCGTACATCGGCGAGGGCTACATCGAGATGAACCCGCAGGACGCCCGCGACGAAGGATTCGAGGACGGTGACTACGTCTGGGTCGACGCCGACCCGAGCGACCGTCCGTACCCCAGCGCAGAGGCCCAGGACGAGGACGACTACGCCCGCGCGATGATGCGCGTGCGCCACCAGCCGGCCATCCCCAGCGGGATCACCCGGAGCTGGATGAACCTCAACCAGACCTCACACACCACCTACGAGGCCCAGCAGGACGACGAGAGCGAGTGGGCGAAAAACGACCGCACCGGTTACGTCTCGCTGTACCGCCAGGGCGGCCACCAGTCGATGACGACCACGTGGCTCCGTCGGACCTGGCTCACGGACACGATGGCTCGCAAGAACCTGTTCGGACAGGGAATGGGTGAAGGGTTCGCGCCCGACGCTCACTGTGCGAACGGCGCGCCGAAGGAATCGTTCGTCAGAATCGAGAAGGCAGAGGACGGTGCCGCCGACGGAGAGGGCCGCTGGCGACCCGACGGGCACTTCTCGGACGTCCTCAGCATGCGCCCCGGATACGAAAACGACGCGATGGAGGAGTACATCGCCGGCGAATACGTCAACAACGAAGGTGACTAACAATGCCACAAGTCGAAAACTGGCAGCTCGGCCGCGAGATGGATTACCCCTACGAAGAGGCCCGACCCGACAACCAGTGGGCGGGCGTCTTCGATCTGAACAAGTGTATCGAATGCCAGACGTGTACCCTGGCCTGTAAGACGACCTGGACACACGGCGAAGGCCAGGAGCACATGTTCTGGAACAACGTCGAGACCAAGCCCTACGGTTCGCACCCTGTCGGCTGGGACGGCCGGCTGCTGAACGAACTCGGCGACATGGAGTGGGACGAAGACGGCACCTATCAGGGCGATACGATCTTCGAGGCCAAGGGGACCGACTGGGAAGATCCGGAGAACCACCCGACGGAAAACCTCGGCACGTCCGCCGACAACCTGGCCGGCTTCATGCCCGGCGAAGACGACTGGCGGTACCCGAACCTCGGCGAAGACGAACCAGCAGGACAGGAGATGAGCCAGGACATGCACTTCGACGAGGAGACCCACCCCGTGTGGTTCTTCTACCTGCCGCGGATCTGCAACCACTGTACGTACGCGGCGTGTGCCGGTTCCTGTCCGGTCCAGGCGATCTACAAACGCGAGGAAGACGGGATCGTCCTGATCGATCAGGAGAACTGTCAGGCGACGACGCAGTGTAACGAGGCCTGTCCGTACAAGAAGGCGATCCTCAACCCCAAAGAGGGTGTCTCCCAGAAGTGCGTCGGTTGCTACCCCAAAATCGAGGAGGGGAAAGCCCCGCAGTGTTTCGAGAACTGCATCGGGAAGATCCGGATGCACGGCTACGTCAACCATCCGGACGACGCCGAGGTCGGCGACCCCCGTGAGGAAGTGGTCAATCCGATCGACTTCATGGTCCACGAGAAAGAGATCGCCAAACCGCTGTACCCGCAGTTCGGGCTGGAGCCGAACGTCTACTACATCCCGCCGATCACTGCGCCGGTCGATTACCTGACCCAGATGTTCGGGCCGGGCGTCGAGGAGGCCATCGAGACCTACCGCGCCGCCCGCAACGGCGAGGAGCCGGCGGTGCGAGCGCTGCTGCACCTGATCGGCAGCACCGAGTGGTCGCTGACCGGCTTCGAGATCGACGGCGACGAGGCCATCGGCTACTACGAGGGCGACGAAGTCGGCCGCGTGCCGCTCGAAGAACCGCAGACCGAGCGCGACCGCTACGACGAGGACGAAGAGGTCTACAGACTCGACATCGCATAACCATGAGCAACAACATCTTACAGTCGAAATCAGATGCGCCCGACCCTTCCACGGAGTCGGCTCCATCGCCCCCCAGTGAAAGCGACACCAGACGGGTCGTCGAGCGGACAACTGCCGAGGAGGCGGTCCAGCGGGCCCGCCTGTACTCGCTGCTGTCGATCGGATTCGACAGACCGGGCGAAGAGCTCGAAGCCCTCCTGAACGAGGGTGTGTTCACCGAGGACATCCGGGAGGCCGCCGGGGAACTCGACGATAAGCAACTCACCACGGCCGTCGACGCCATGATCGACGAGATTGCCGGGACCGACAGCGACGACCTCTACTTCGAGTGGGGGTCGCTGTTCGGTGTCGAAGAAGGCGTGACTGTCTCACAGTACGAACTCACCTACCTGCCGGGGCCGCTGATGACGACCGCCCGCGAGATCGCCGACATCAACGGCTTCTACAAGGCGTTCAATCTCGCACTCGGCGACGGGGAAAACGACCGGAAAGACCTGCTGGTCTTCCAACTCGAGTTCCTCAGCCACCTCTGTCTGCGGGAGGCGTACCTCCGGCAGGAAGGTGACGACGAAGGCGTCGAGGTCGTCGTCGATGCGCGCCGAAGCTTCGTCGAGGAACATCTCGGCCGCTGGTTCTGGCGCTTTGCCGACGAGGTCTGCAAACACGACGACGACTTCTACGCCGCGCTGACTGATCTCCTCTCGGCCTTCGTCGAGGCGGAGATCGACGTGCTCGATGTCGATCCCGAGTGGGTGCCGGACGACCCCGAAGTGATCGAGTGGAACGAGGACATCTTCGGCGACTCCGGCCGCGGCTGCGGCGGCTGTGGCATGGGCGACGACAGCATCGAAGAGGAGTTCAAAGGCGTCATGCCGTCCGGTCCGCCGGACCAGTCGGATCTCTCCCCGGAAGAACTCGATGAGTCCGGTCCGAACTGACCGATCTGTCCGGTAGTCACCTCGTCTCTCTTATTCAGCGATATCTTCGATCCACGTCATCGCGGCCATCGCCTTCGGGAACCCGACTGTCGGAATCGCGAGGACTGCGGCGTGTTTCAGCGTCTCGGGGTCGACTCCCTCGTCGAGTCCGCGGCGGACATGCGAGTGAACTGCGCCCTCGGACTGGGTGCCAATCGCGAGTGCGAGTTTGACCAGTCGTTTCGTCTCGTCGTCGAGCGGTCCCCCGTCGGCCGTCGCTTCTCCGAGTTCGGAGTATGCCTCCCAGACTTCGGGGTACTCCTCGGCGAACTCGCCGGCCGCTGCCGGCAGGTCCTCTGTCGGATCATCGATTGTGTCTGTCATACAGCCGGAATATCACGAGCCTCGTACAAAGAAATTCCCACGCTCGGCCCGACTCACTTCTCGTGGGCCCAGAACTCCTCGCCGACGGTCACTTCTTTCTTGAACAGCGGAACGATCTCTTTCAGCCGGTTGATTCCGTCCTCCACAGTTCGGAAGGCCTCGGTGCGGTGGCCCGCCAGCACGACGACGAAGACGATGTCTTCGCCGGCCTCGATGACGCCAGTCTTGTGGTGCAGTCGGACCTCGTAGACGCCGTCGCGTTCCTCTAACTCCTCGCGAATCTCGGCCATCTTCTGTTCGGCCACCTCGTCGTACTTCTCGAACTCCAGAACCTCCGTTCGCTCGTCGTCGGGGTCCTCCTTCGCCCGCACCCGCCCAGTGAAGGTCGCAACCGCGCCGCTGTACACCTCGTCGGGTGACCGTTTGATCTCCGCAACGAGCGAGGACAGCGTCTCGTAGGGTTCCGTCTCGTCGAGCGCCTCGATGATCGCATCTACGTCGGCTTCTTCCCCACTCGGTTCGCGGGCGAGTACCTCGCCGCGTTCGACCTCCCGATCACCGAGGACGACCGTCGGCAGTGCGAGATCCGAATACCCCTCGACGATGGCGTACTCACAGCGCTCGCTCAGTCGTTCGAGTGCCTCGTGGAGATCCATCTCAGAGGTGGCGCCGGTCGCGAACCACTCCTCCTCGCCGATGCCGTAGGTCTGGACCGCGCCGGCCGAGCGGTGTCGGGCGGTGTCCTTGCCCTCGGTGTCGAGATCAGGCTCACAATCGATGTGTTTGACTGTCCCGACGCGACCGCGCTCCGAGAGGCGTTCGGTGAGTCGCTCGGCCAGTGTCGTCTTCCCCGTGTCCGAGTGACCGACAATCGAGAGAACGTGCATACCCATCTTTCACGGTCGGAGGGCTTGATTGTTCGGCCTGTTCCTGTCGTCTGGGCTCGCTCACCGCTCGACAGTCTTCTCGACCACTTCCACGTTGTCGATACCCGTCGCCGGATACTCGCCGTCGTCGTCCTTCTCAGCGGCTTTGACCATATCCCAGACGACGTTCAGTCCCGTCGTCACACCCTCCAGTGCTTCCATCTCACAGCCGGTCTTGCCGATTGTCTCGACAGCAACAGTCAGCGTCACCGACTCCTCGCCGACGTCGAAACTCGTCTCGACGTTCGTGATCGGGATCTGGTGACACATCGGAATTGTTTCCCACGTGTGTTTTACTGCCTGAATTGCGCCGATCCGGGCCGTGGCGAGCACGTCACCCTTCTCGATGCCGTCCGACCGGATCGCCTCGATGGTCGAGGGCTGGAGGTCGATCCGCCCCTCTGCGACCGCCCGGCGTTTGGAGTCGGCTTTGTCGCCGACATCGACCATCTGTGCGTTGCCGTCTTCGACGTGGGTGAGATCCGTGCTCGGATCCGTCTCCTGATCGCTCATATCACTGCTGGGTGGCCCTGCCAGTAATGCTCACCGGTCACCCGGGGAAGACCTGCCCCTCTTCGATGCCGACTTTGCCGATATCGTCGAGTCGCTGGAGGCGCTCTCCGGCCAGATCCTCCTCGACGCCGAGTTCGACTGCTCGCTTGATCACCTGCTGTCGGGTGGGTGCCTCGACGATCAGTTCGTCGGCGTCGGTAACGATTTCCTCGGCGACGATGGCCTGTAAGATAACCATCGCACGCTGTTCGGCGGAGGTCTCCCGACGCGACCACTCGATCGAGAGCGTGCCGTCGTCGTTGATACTTTTGACGGCGAATCCCGACGGGAGTTGCTCGCTGACGGCCGCGACGAGCGCGGCCCGGTCGAGCGTGGCTTTGATTCGCTGTGTCCGGCCGTCCGAACTCGTCGAATCGACCGCGGCGTTGGCTCCCTCCATCGAAATTGCTCGTTCGACGACTCCTGTCAACTCTTCGCTGACGTCGTCGAGCATCGTCCGTTTGCGTGCGCGGTACTCTCGCTCTTGCTCGGCGAGTTGCTCGTACCGCTGCATTCGTTCGTGTGAACTGGCCTCCTCGTCGCTACCCATACCCCGGCTACTGTGTCGAGCAACAAACCAGTGTGGGTCGCTGTCCGGACAGCCTCAGTTCTTCGGGCGGTAATCCTCGCCGTAAATCTCTGCCATCTTCTCCTCGTGGACGTCGAGGATCGTATTCCGGACTTTCTTCATCGACGGGGTGAGCATGTTGTTCTCCGGCGTCCACTCCTCGCCGACGAGCGCGAAGTCGCGGATCTTCTCGTGTTTTTCGAGTTGCTCGTTGGCCTCGTCGACGGCCTCGCTGACCCACTCTCTGGCGCGGTCGTCTTCGATTGCGGCGTGGTTGTTCTCGGGCAGATCGATCCCCTCCTCGTCGGCCCACTTGCGCATCGACTCGAAGTTCGGCACGATGATCGCGCCGACGAACTTCTGGTTGTCGCCGACGACCATGATCTGCTCGACGCGGTCGTTCGTCGAGAAGAGATCCTCGATCGGCTGCGGTGCGACGTTTTTCCCGGTGTCCGGAACGATGATCTGCTTGAGTCGCTCCTGGAAGAGCAGGAAGCCGTCGGGCGTCTGTTCGACCAGATCGCCGGTTCGGAACCACTTGCCGGTGTCAGCACCTGCACCGTCGGCAGCCACCGCCTCGGCTGTCCTGGTGCTTTCGGTGGGGTCGTCAGTGAACGCTCGCTCGGTCGCACCCGGCTTGTTCCAGTAGCCGTCGGTCACGTTTTCGCCGCGGACGAGCAGTTCACCGACCGTGCTCCCCTCGACCTCCCGGTCGACATCGTCCTGATCGACCGCCGATTCGTCGATTGCGACGTCGACGCCGATCAGCGGGGTACCGAGCGTCCCCGGCCGGATGTCGTCGACGGAGTTCGTCGAGACGACCGGTGCCGTCTCGGTCAGTCCGTATCCCTCCGTTACGACGATGCCCATGCCGTTGAACATCCGACAGAGATCGGTGCTCAGACTGCCACCGCCGGAGACCATGATCTCGATGTTGCCGCCGAGTTGCTCTCTGACCGTCGAGTAGACGAGTTTGTCCGCAACCGAGTGTTTGAGTCGGAGGAGCGATCCTGGATCCTCGGCCTGCTGGTAGTCGATGGCGACATCCAGCCCCCAGTTGAAGATTCGCTCTTTGACCGAACTCTCTGCGGCCTGCTCGCGCATACTGTCGAAGATGCGTTCGTAGACTCGCGGGACGCTCGCGGCTGTCGTCGGCTGGATTTTGTTGATATCTTCGGAAATCGTGTCTGTGCTCTCGGCGTAGCCGACCGTCGCCCCGGAGCCGTAGGAGACGAAACTCCCGACTGTTCGCTCGAAGACGTGTGCGAGCGGCAAAAACGAAATCGTCGTCGAGTCGCTGCTGATGCAGGGTCGATCCGGTTCGTCCGGCCGCGGGCCGGCGCGTCGCCGGATCATGTGGACGTTCGACCGGAAGTTCCAGTGTGTCAGACGGACCCCTTTGGGTTGACCGGTCGTTCCCGACGTGTAGACGAGACTGGCGAGGTCGTCCGGCTGGCGGTCGTCGATCCATCCCTCGTAGGTCGCTTCGTCGAACTGCTCTTCGCCGATATCGTGAACGTCCCCGAGGGTGTAGATATCGTCTCGCTCGTACTCCGACTCCGGTTCGTCGACGACGACCATGAACTCCAGATCGAGGCTGTCCTCGACTTCGAGCACCCTCTCCAGTAGCTGTTCGTTCTCGACGACGACAGCACTGGCTTCGGGATCACTGAGTAGGTACTCCGCCTGCGTCGGCGAGGAATCGGTGTAGACGGTGGTGACGACACAGCCCGCTGCGAGCACCGCGTAGTCGGTCTGTGCCCACTCCATGCGCGTGTTACAGAACAGCCCAACCCGGTCGTCCGCCTCCAACCCCAGTTCGCGGAACCCAGTCGCGAGATTACGGACGATTCGGCGCATCTGTCGGTAGGAAATCGATTCGTACTCGCCTGCCTGCGCGTCGGGAAGCAGGTGATCGATCGATCGGTCGTAGATACCACCCTTGAACAGTTGGGCCTCCCCATCGAGGTTGGCCGCGGCGCTTTTCTCGAACAGCTCCGGAATCGTCCCCCGCTCACGCATCGGATCCTCGTAGTTACGCTCGGCCGCCAACCAGTCTGGCTCCTGAATCTCGTTCGACATCTTGTTGCTGGATACGAAATACCCCTACAAAAAGATCGGTCTTTTGGATAGGCCGTGTTAACAGTTGTCCAATATATACCTTTGATACCTATTTTTGCGGTTTTATTACGGATTTCTGTCACCGACTGACACGTCCGTCTGGCTGGGTCGGCGACCACGACACATAAACGGGGCGCAGTTGTATGGGCTCGTATGAACGACGACGAGTCCGCCGCTTCTGGCTGGTTCGCTGGGGTCGACCCGGGCGATACCGAGGCCGCGCGTGCGGCGATTCGTGACGGCGAGGCCCCGGAGACGGCCGATTGGCCTACCCTCGCCGTCGAGAGCGGCTTTGCCGACACCGAGACGGAGTATTACGACCTGCTTCACGAGGCCACCACGGCGGCCACCCGAGCGGAAGTCCGCGAGCGCGAGCAGGCCGACGACCAGCAGTTGATTCACGCCATTCGCGCGCTCGACGACTGTCAGCGGGTGCGAAACGAACTCACCGAACGAGTCGGCGAGTGGGCCGGCAGTCAGGATTCCGATGCCGATGTCGACAGCGAGTACATCGCCGACCTCGCCGAACGCGACCCCGACAACCCGATGGAGGAGCGACTCGTCTCGCTGGCCGGTCGCATCGTCGATCTGGAAGACGAAACGCAGTCGCTGCAGACTGTCGTCGACTCGACGGCCACCTCCGTCGCGCCGAATCTCACCGCGCTCGCGGGCGCGGAACTGGCCGCCCGCCTGATCGCACTCGCGGGTGGACTGGACGAACTGGCGAAAAAGCCCGCGGGGACGGTGCAGGTGCTCGGTGCCGAGGACGCCCTCTTCGCCCACCTCCGCGGGGGTGCGCCCTCGCCGAAACACGGGGTGATCTACACCCACGAGTACGTGCGTGGGATCCGCCCGGAGGACCGCGGGTCGGCCGCCCGCGCACTCGCGGGCAAACTCGCAATCGCCGCCCGGATCGACAACTACTCCGGAGAGTATCGTCCGGAATTGGAGGACGAACTCGACGACCGGATCGAGCGTATCCGCGCTCGTGAACACGAATGATCGACGGCCTCTCCCGGAAGACCATCGACGGCGAGACGGGGCTGGCGACACAGGGTGAGCCAGTGTACGGCGAACCGACCGAGGATGGCTGGCGGCTGTGGGATCGCTCGCGATCGAAACTTGCCGTCCTGCTCGACCGCGATGTCGAAACAGGCCTCGACGACGACTCGACGGTGCTGTATCTCGGTGCCGCCAGTGGGACGACCGTCAGCCACGTTGCCGATGTCGCCGGCCCGACCTATGCGGTGGAGTTCGCACCCCGGCCGACGCGGGATCTGCTCGACGTGGCGGCTGACCGGCCGAATCTCTTTCCACTGCTCAAGGACGCTCGCGAACCGGAGACCTACGCCCACGTCGTCGAACCAGTCGACGTGATCGTACAGGACGTTGCGATCCGTGGGCAGGCCGATGTGGCGCTGACAAACAAGCAGTTCCTCCGCGATGACGGGCGACTTGTCCTCTCGGTGAAAGCCAGGAGCGAAGACGTGACGCGCGATCCGGAATCAGTCTTCGAGGATGTGCGCCAGCGACTCGAAGACGGATACGAGATCGAGTACGCCGAATCGCTGGACCCGTTCCACGACGACCATCTCGGGATCGTCGCCACTCCAGAGTAATCACGACAATCGCCGTGACCCCAAATTAAGCGCGACAACCGTCGCTGTTTGGCGTCTGAAAATAGGGAGTGGAAAGCCGTCGTTATTCGAGTTCTTCTGCGAGGTCGTCGGCGTCGATGTCGGCGTCTTCGAGCGCTTCTTCGATGTCGCCGCCACCCATGCCGCCGCCCATGCCGCCCATCATGCCGCCCATGCCCATGCCGCCGGCGCCGTCGATGATCTCCTCGATGACGATCCGGTCGACACCGACCAGTTCCATCAGCTGCTGGCCGATCTGCTGTTTCTGCATCATCCACTGCTGGTTCATCGTCAGCTGTGGCGTGGCTTCGATGTACAGCGAGTCTTTCTCGACTTCGACCGTCTCGAACTCGGGCTCGCTCTCTTCCTCGTCCTCCTCGTCGTCATCCTCGTCCTCGACGAGTTGCTCTTCCTCGACGGTGTCGGTCTGGAACCAGATGTTGAGATCCATGCCGAGGAACATGTCAATCAGGCCTTGGGCCTTCTGCTCGCGGTCCTCGACTTCGTCGACAATCTCGTAGTCGTACTCGATGTCGTCACCCGCGAGTGGGTGGTTGAAGTCGACGCGTGCGCGACCGCCGATGATCGTCTCGATGAATCCTTCTTCGCCGTCGATCTGGACCTGTGCGCCGGGGTAGCGGTCGTCTTCCGGGATCTTGTCCTTGCTGATCGTTCGGACCTGGTCGTCGTCGTACTCGCCGAAGGCTTCGCTGGCTTCGACGCCCGCGGTGCCCGTGTCGCCGACCTCCTTGCCGATGATGTCGTCTTCGACCGACGGGAAGATGTGGCCCTCACCGAGCACGATGGTTCGCGGGGCGAACTCCTGCTCGTCGTCGTCGATTCCCTCCTCCTCGGCGACCTCGGGGTCGGTCGTGTCGACGAGGCGGTCGTCCTCGACGGTGCGTGCGGTGTAGCCGAGCTTGATGAAATCGCCTTCCTGAAGCCCGTCTACTTCCTCTTCCTGTGTCTCTTCACTCTCAGTCGACTCCTCTTCGGAATCGTTGCTCATACCGTGTGGGTCAGTCGTAATACTCTTAAGAACACCGTTTCGCAACGCTCATCGCTGTCATCGTGGGCCGCGTTACCGTGATTGTCCCCGCAGTCGGTCGGTTCAGCCGCGGTGGCCGAGTCGGCTGTTCGGCCCTCGGAACGACCGCGATTTCTAGAGCAACCGTTCAGGGGCTCTGGCGCAGGATCTCTCTGCTCTCGCTTCGGCTGTTTCCTCAGCGTTCGATAGCGTTTAACACTCCTTATTCGGGCTCTCGGCACGCTTAACGGCTCTTGCGGCACCGTTTATGTGCCTTCGGCCACACCAAATCGTATGTACGAAGTTGAGGTCAAAGTCAGCGCGGATCACGATGTTGTTCGGGACTCGCTGGAGTCGGTCGGTGCAACTCACGTCGAATCGGTCGAGCAGGAGGATATCTACTACGATGCGCCTGATCGGGATTTCGCACAGACCGACGAGGCGTTGCGGATCAGAGAAGAACGCTCCGCGACGAACCGGTGTGACGACGAGGCGGGAACGACCGACACGCGACTCACCTACAAGGGACCACTGATCGACAGCGACTCGAAGACGCGACAGGAGGCCGAAACGGCCGTCGTCGACCCCGAACAACTGCGCGATATCCTCAACGGACTCGGTTACGACCCCGCCGCGACCGTCCGCAAGGAACGCGAACGGTACACTGTCGACGGGATCACCGTCACGCTCGACACCGTCGAGGGCCTCGGCGAGTTCGTCGAGGGGGAACTCGAAACCGAAGACGATATCGACAGCGCACGTGACCGGGTGCTGACGATTCTGACCGACCTTGGACTCGATACTGACGACCAGATCCGGACTTCCTATCTCGGTCTGCTGCTTGCCGACGAGTGATATTACTACAGTGTATTCTCTCACCCGTCATTGTTTCCGAAAGTTA
This sequence comes from Halovenus anhuiensis, assembly GCF_037080055.1. Lineage (NCBI taxonomy): Archaea > Methanobacteriati > Methanobacteriota > Halobacteria > Halobacteriales > Haloarculaceae > Halovenus > Halovenus anhuiensis. Next base: position 894,312 of record NZ_JBAOJI010000001.1, on the reverse strand, counting down.
TAGACGGAGCGCTGTCGAAGGTTCGTGTAATGACTGAACGGAATATTCACGTCGAGCCTGCAGCGGCGACGGCCGTCGAGGATCAGCATATCGAAATTGTCGAGCGGAAGGGGATCGGTCATCCCGATTCGATCTGTGACGGCGTCGCCGAAGAAGTCGCGCGGGCGCTGGCTCAGACCTACCTCGACCGGTTCGGACGGCTGCTGCATTTCAACACCGACGAGACCCAACTGGTCGCCGGGACGGCCGCGCCGGCCTTTGGCGGCGGAGAGATGCTCGAACCGATCTATCTGCTGATCGTCGGCCGCGCGACAAAGAGCTACGAGGGTGAAAAGATCCCGGCGGAGACGATTGCGCTCCGTGCTGCACGGGAGTATCTCGACGAAACGTTCCCGTATCTCGACGTGGGGACCGACATCATCGTCGACATCAAACTCGGGGAGGGAAGCGGTGATCTGCAGGATGTCTTCGGCGAGGAGGGTGCGGTGCCGATGGCCAACGACACCAGTTACGGCGTTGGCCACGCGCCGCTGACCGAGACCGAACAGATCGTCTACAACACCGAACACCGGCTGAACGGGACGTACTCCGACGACAATCCCGAGGTCGGACAGGATATCAAGGTGATGGGCAAACGCGAGGGCGACCAGATCGACGTGACCGTCGCCGTCGCGATGGTCGATCGGTATATCGACGACCTCGAAGAGTACAAGCGCGCTGTCCGCGACGTCGAGGATTACGTCGAGGATCTTGCGAGTGAGTACACCGACCGCGACGTGACCGTCTACGTGAATACGGCCGACAACTACGACGAGGGGTCGATCTATCTGACGACGACCGGGACCAGCGCCGAGCAGGGCGACGACGGATCGGTCGGCCGTGGCAACCGTGCCAACGGGCTGATCACGCCGAACCGCCCGATGAGTATGGAAGCCACGAGCGGGAAAAACCCCGTCAACCACATCGGGAAGATCTACAACCTGCTCTCGACGGAGATCGCCCAGTCCGTCGTCGAGGATGTCGACGGGATCAAACAGCTCCAGATGCGCCTGCTGAGCCAGATTGGCCAGCCCATCGATCACCCTCACGTCGCCGATGCACAGGTCCTCACCGAAGAGGGCGTCACGATCGAGGATATCCGCGAGGATATCGTCGATAACGTCGACGACGAACTGGCGAACGTCACCGACATCACCGAGCGCGTCATCGAGAACGAACTGTCGACGTTCTGAACTCTGTTTCTGCGATCGGCTTCTCATTTCTCCCGCCCGAACAGCCCCAACTATAATTATTGTACACGCAAATTGTGTATTGTGAGCAAGCAACAAGATCAGACGGTCGCGCGGTACATGTCGGAGTCCTTCGAGACGGTCGGAGCGGACTCGTCGCTGGTTGCCGCCGCCGAGCGGATGGGTGAGGCGAACATGGGGGCAGTGATCGTCACGGGGGAGCCGACCAGTATCGTCACGAGTACCGATATCGTCCGGCAGGTCGCCGAGGGAGCCGACACCTCACAGCTCCACGTCGACGACGCCGCGACAGAAGTGACGACGACGATCAATCCGACACAGCACATCAAGGATGCGGCTTCGACGATGCTGCAGGAGAAAATCAGCTACGTACCAGTCACCGACGAGGGAGATATCGTGGGTGTGCTCTCGAAGACGGACATCACGGAGAGCAACACCGCGTGATACATCACAGCGCAGAATCGGATCGCTCCCGCCTGATCAAAGCGCGTTTATTCACTCGCAGGTAACGGGCTGGCATGCACCCGCCCGGAGCAGGGACAATCCTCGTTCGGTACGGCGAAATCGGGATCAAAAGCCCACAGCTCCGCGGCCGGATGGAACAACGGCTTCAGGAGAACCTGCTGGCGATCCTCGACGACCGCGGATTCGACGCTGACGTAATCCGCGAGAACACCCGCCTCTACGTCGAGACGACGCCGGCACAGATCGACGCGGTGACGGCTGCCGTCACGGACACCTTCGGTGTCGTCTCGGCCAGTCCGGCTCGCCGCGTCGAGCCAACGATGGAAGCGATCACGGACGCACTCGCTGAGACGGCCCGCGAACAGTACGATGGCCAGTCTTATGCCGTCCGCGTCGACCGCGCTGGCCCCAAATCGGCCCATCCATTCGCCAGCACGGACCTCGAACGCGAAGGTGGCGACGTTGTCGGAACCGTCGCACGGGAGGCGGGCATCGAGCCGACGGTCGATCTCGACGACCCCGACCTCACCTTCGCCGTTGAGTGCCGACCGGACGACGCGTACGTCTTCGTCGGCCGCCGATCCGGACCGGGTGGGCTGCCGCTCGGGACACAGGAGCCGCTGGTCGCGCTGTTCAGCGGTGGGATCGACTCGCCGGTGGCGGCGTGGCTGGCGATGAAACGCGGCGCGCCTGTCTACCCGCTGTACATCGATCTGGGGGAGTACAGCGGCGTCGACCACCGACTCCGCGCCGAGGAGACGGCGGCGACACTCGGCGAGTACGCCCCGAACTTCGACACCCGACTCCGGATCGCGCCGGCCGGCGAGACGATCGAGGAGATTGCCGCCGATCTCGACATGTACCGGATGCTCGCTGTCCGGCGGTACATGTTTCAGATCGCCGAGAACGTCGCCGCAGATCTCGATGCGGTCGGCATCGTCACCGGCGAGTCGACCGGACAGAAATCCAGCCAGACGACTGCAAATCTCCGGGTGACGAGCGCGTCGACCGACCTGCCGGTCCACCGGCCGCTGCTCACGACCGACAAGTCGACGATCAGCCAGTGCGCACAAGAGATTGGCACGTATCCCGACTCGACCATCGACACGGGCTGTCACCTGCTCGCTCCTGACCGACCGGCGACACAGCCACCGCTGGCGCAGGTCCATGAGGCCGAACCCGACGACCTCGAACGACGGGCCGCCCGCGCAGCGGCCGAGCGCACGCTGGTCGAGTAACCGTCGCTACTCGGATTTGAACAGTACCAGCTCCTCCGCCTCGTAGATATTGATGAGTTCGTTGATGATCTCGTCGTAGGATTCGTCGTCGATGCGGAGGGCGTCGAGCCGTTCGATGGTCTCCTCGTCGATATCGATTGTTGGCATATCTGTCAGTTCGACAGCGAGTTGTATAAGTATATCTCTCGTTTTCACGAGCACTCGCCGGGCGCACAAACGCTATGTACTCGCCGCGTCTGGACTCTGGCGTGAGCGATTACGATCTCGAACGGTATCTGACGGTCCGCAGCGCCTACGGCGCGTCGCTGGGCCCGGACGGACGGCTCGCCTTCCTGCTCGATACGACTGGCGTCGCACAGGTCTACACCCTTGACGACCCGGGCGAGTGGCCCACCCAGCGCACCTTCTACGACGAACCAGTCTCCTTCGTCACCTACTCCCCCGAACGGCCCGAGATGGTCTTCGGCATGGACGAAGGCGGCAACGAACGCATGCAGTTGTTCCGACTGGACGCCGACGGGCGAATCACGAATCTGACGGGGATGCCCGAGGCAAAACACCGCTGGGGCGGCTGGAGCCCGGACGGCGAGCAGTTTGCCTTCGCCTCGAACCGCCGCGACGAGTCGGTCTTCGATATCTACGTGCAGGACCGCGACGCGGTCGGCGAGGAGGCGGAACTCGTCTTCGAGGGCGACGGCTGGCTGAGCGTCACCGGCTGGCACCCGGACGGCGACGCACTCGTCCTCCGGGAGGCCTACTCGAATTTCGACCAGGACATCTACGTCCTCGATCTCGACACCGGCGAGCGCCGCCATCTCACGCCACACGACGAAGAGATCCGCTATTCGAGCGTCCAGTGGGGGCCCGACGGCGAGCACCTGTATCTCGTCACCGACGATGGCAGCGAAACGCTGTTTCTTGCCCGAATGGACCCGGAGACGGGCGATCTCACAGGGATTCGATCCGGCGGCGAGTGGAACATCGACGGCGTCGCTGTCGACGATGAGAGTGACACACTCGTCTATTCACGCAACGTCGACGGCTACACCGAACTCACGCTCGGCGAACTGACCGAGAACGGGATTCGGGAGCTTCCGATTCCCGACCTTCCGGGCAGTGTCGCCGGCGGCGTCAGTTTCGGCCCCGACGGAGACCGTATTGCGCTCTCCTCGTCGGGCCGGCAGATCAACACAAACGTGTCGGTCGTCGATCTGACCGCGCTCCGCCAACTCGCGGACGACGACGCCGCCCTCGCGGGTGATCCCGCCGGGGCCGCAACGAGGTGGACCCACGCATCGACGGCAGGCATCCCACGAGAGACGTTTATCGACCCCACCCTCGTTCGCTACGAGAGCTTCGACGGCCGGGAGATTCCCGCCTTTTTTTCGCTGCCCGAGACGGTGCCCGACGGCGGCGCGCCCGTCATCGTCGACATCCACGGCGGTCCCGAGAGTCAGCGCCGGCCCTCCTTCTCGGGACTCCGGCAGTACTTCCTCGCGGAGGGCTACGCACTCTTCGAGCCCAACGTCCGCGGCTCGTCGGGCTACGGCCGGGAGTACACCCATCTCGACGATGTCGAGAAGCGCATGGACTCTGTCGCGGACATCGAACACGCCGTCGAGTGGCTCACCGATCACGAGGCCGTCGACCCCGACCGAATCGTCGCCAAAGGCGGCTCCTACGGTGGGTTCATGGTCCTGGCTGCGCTGACGGAATATCCCGACCTCTGGGCGGCAGGGGTCGACGTTGTCGGGATTGCGAACTTCGTCACCTTCCTGGAAAACACGGGATCGTGGCGGCGAGAACTCCGCGAGGCCGAATACGGCTCGCTCGCCGAGGATCGGGAGTTTCTCGAATCGATCAGCCCGACGAACAACATCGAGGCAATCGAGGCACCACTGTTCGTGCTTCACGGCGCGAACGACCCGCGGGTGCCGGTCGGCGAAGCAGAACAGATCGTCGAGCAGGCCCGCGAGCAGGGCGTTCCGGTCCGAAAGCGCGTCTTCGAGGACGAAGGCCACGGCATCTCGAAACTCGACAACCAGATCGAAGCATACGGTGCTGTCGTCGACTTCCTCGACGACCACGTCTGAGCTTAGGAATTCAGGCTGTCGTCGCCGTAGTACAGCAGCCCGCTCCCGGCGAGAAATCCAACAGCGCCGCCGGCACCCAGCGAACGTGCGGTGAATCCGTCGAGGCGGCTGCTCGGCTGGAGGTTCTCCGGCAGGCGCTTGCTCCCGGTGTGTCCGAGTGTTCCGAGTTCGACACGGGAATCGGTACTCGTGCCCGTGACGCCTGCTGACAGCGCGTAGACGTGACCGTCGTTACTCCCGACGTACAGCCGTCCGTCGGCGACTGTCGGTGAGGAACTCACGCGGCCGCCGGTTTCGAGCGCGACGCGTTCGTCGCCAGTGGCTGCATCCAGTCCGTAGACCGTGCCATCCCAACTCCCGACGAAGACGACGCCGTCGGCGACCGTCGGTGAGGATAGCACTCGACCGTCAGTCTCGAACTGCCAGCGTTTCGTTCCGCTGTCGGCCTCCACTGCGAATACCGACCCGGTTCCCGACGATTCGTCGTCGCTGGATCTGAATCGCGTCTTCCAGCCGCCGACGTAGACTGTCTCTCCCGCGACGGTGGGCGAGGCGTCGACGAACTCGTCGGTGTCGAACACCCACTCCTCCTCGCCTGACTCGATATCGAGCGCGTAGAGGTTTCCGGCAGAGTTCGGTCCGCCGTTTCGTTCCCTGTCGCCGATGTAGACGGTTCCGTCGGCGACTGTCGGTGAAGAGTAGGTCCCACTCCCGAGGTCGAACTGCCAGCGCTGCCAGCCCGACCGGGGGTCGAGCGCTCGGAGTTTCTGGCCACGCACGAACACTGTATCCTCGATGACCGTCGGCGACGCGTAACTCGCCGAGCGGTACTCGGAGAACCAGCGTTGCTCGCCGCTGGTTGTATCCACTGCGTAGAGACCGTCGTTGTCGCTGACGATGAACAACGTCTCGGCCCCGACGACCGGCGAGGCCTGAATCCGGCCGTTCGTCTCGATTTGCCACTCCTGATCGCCACTCTCGGCGTCGAGGGCGTACAGATTCGTGTCGTCGCAGCCGACGAGCACGAGTCGATCCGCGCTGTCGCCGCCTCCGCTCTGATCGATCACGAACGGCGAGCTATCGACGGATTCGCTCGTTTCGAACGCCCAGATCTGCTCGCCCGTCGCTCCATCGAGCGCGTAGACCGCGCCGCGCTGTGAACCGACGTAGACTGTGTTCTCGACAACTGTCGGAGAGGAAAATACCGGGCCACCGGTATCGAACGACCAATCTGCCGGCTCGCTGGCACGTCCGGGTGTAGCCGCTCCTACCAATGTGGCGGATCCGATGGTACAGCCGGCCAACTGGAGGAATTGCCGGCGATTCGGCGTCTGAGGGTTCCGCGGGGACATGTTGTTTCAATGAATATCACACGCCGTAATGTATATTTTGGTATGGATATGGACGTACCGTTCGTTTGGTTATAGTCACGTATATATCAGGTCGAGCGATCCGAGTCAGTGTGGCTAAGTGACTCCGCGACGTTGCCCAAAGCAAGTTCGATGGCACTGAACGCAAACGACCGAGCGATTGCGAGATTTACGATGCTCGGACACGGACTCGTCCACTGGTTCGAGCTTTCGATTCCGATCTTTCTGGTTACCTGGCACAGTTCGTTCGATGTCTCGCTGGCCACGCTCGGACTCGTCGTCTCGCTCGGCTACGCTCCGTTCGGGATCGGTGCCCTCCCGGCGGGGATTCTGGCTGACCGGTTCGGCCCGAAACGACTCGTCCTCGCTTGCTTCACGGGCATGGGACTGTCCTTTCTCGCTCTCGCCGTCGCGAACTCTGTCTACTTGATCGGCGTAGCGCTGGTCGGGTGGGGGGTCGCCGCGAGTGTCTATCATCCGGCGGGGATGGCCCTGATCAGCACCGGCGCGTCCCAGCAGGGGACGGTCTTCGCCTATCACGGCATGGCCGGCAATGCCGGCATCGCACTCGGACCCTTTGCCGCGGCGACGCTTCTGTACTTCCTCGACTGGCCCCTTGTCGCCGCGCTGCTCGCTCTTCCCGCCGCCGTCGGTGTCCTCTACGGCCTCCGCGTGGAGTTCGACACCACCGCGGCCGTCGATGATGATCTCGACACAGAGGACGAAGAGGGACTCACCCTGCCGTCGTTTCTCGCCAACAGCCGGCAGTTGCTCGTCAGCGCGTTTCTGGTCGTGTTCGTCCTCGTCGCGTTCGAGGGGCTGTTCTACCGCGGCGTGCTCACCTTCCTCCCGGAGATTCTCCAGGGACTGCCCGCGATGAACGGACTCGATCTCACTGCGGGGCTGACTGGGATCGAACCGGGCGATTACATCTACGTGGGGCTGCTCGTCGTCGGGATGGGCGGGCAGTACGTGGGCGGGAAACTGACCGAACGGATTCCCGTCGAGCGCGGGCTTGCCGTCGTGTTCGTGATTCTCGCCGTCCTCGCGCTCGCCTTCGTCCCCGTCTCGAATCTCGGGCTGGCCGCACTGGTCGTCCTCTGCGGAGTGCTCGGATTTTTCCTCTTTGCCATCCAGCCGTTCTACCAGGTCGCCGTCGCCCAGTACACCCCGCCGGACACCCGGGGACTCTCCTACGGCTATACGTATCTCGCGGAGTTCGGCTTCGGAGCGGCAAGCATCGCAATCGGTGGTTTCGTGCTCGATCAGTTCGCCCTCGGTGCCTTTTTCGCGGTGCTCGCGGCGTTTGCACTCGCGGGCTCCGGGCTGGCAGTCGTTCTCCTCGTCGGCGAGGACCGGATCGGATTCATCCAGCGCTACGAGACCGAACCCGCTGACTGACTGTCACTCCGCCATCCCCCGCCGCTGTGTCGGCCCATCACTCGTCCAACTACCGCTCTAAGAACAGGTCGAGGTATTCTTAAGTTGTGTCCAGCCGGAGGTGGGAGTTAATGACAGATGTCGCAACCGTCCTGCTCGTGGATTCCAGAGACACGGTTGCTGATCGATTGCGCGAGGAGTTTCAGGATTCGCCCGTTCGGATCCGAGTCGAATCCGACTTGGATCAGGCACGAACGGAGCTAGCCGCCGCGGCTATCGACTGTCTCCTCGTCAATCTCGAATCCTTCGAGACGGCTGACAGCCGGACGTTCGTCACAGATGCGGGCCGAATTGCGGCGAGTTGCCCGGTTGTCCTGCTCACCAGCGTCGGCGCCGACGCCATCGAGGACGACCTGCTCGAACAGACGAGCACCCTCGTCGAGCGAACGGACGACCCTGAAAGCTGGGCGTTTCTGGCCGAGAAGATCCGAGGGACCCTCCGAACGGTCCCCGACGGCCGCGACGACGAGATGTACCGGATGCTCGTCGAGTCCGCCCGTGACGGTCTCTACCGACTCGACGCCAACGGCAATCTCGTCTACGCGAACGAATCTTGGTCGCAGATGCTCGGCTACGAGCGCAGCGAAATGATCGGCTCCCATGCCTCCCAGGCGATGGCCGAGGGCGAACTCGAACGCGGCCAGCAACTCATCCAACAGATCCTCGAAGACGACCAGCGCGAAAGCGACATTGTCGATCTGGAGATGACGACCAAAGACGGCGAGCAGATCACTGTCGCCGTCCGCTTCGTTGTCCTCACCACCGACGATGGTGCCTACGACGGAGTGATGGGCGTGGCCCGTGACGTGACCGAACGGCGGGCGAACGAGCGAAAACTCGAACGCAAAAACAAGCGTCTCGACGAGTTCGCGAGCGTCGTCAGTCACGACCTGCGCAACCCTCTGAACGTCGCGGCCGGGCGGTTGGAACTGCTCGACGAGCAGTACGACAGCGAGCACATCGAACCGATCGACCGCGCGCTCACGCGGATGGACGACCTCATCGAGACGCTCCTCACGCTGGCCCGCGAAGGGGAGACGGTCACCGACCTGGAGACTGTCGACCTCGGGGCGCTCTCTCAGCACTGCTGGCAGAACGTGGCAACTGACGAGGCGACGCTTCACACGCGGATCGACGGTCCGATCCGGGCCGATCGGAGCCGCCTCAAGCAACTTCTCGAAAACCTGATTCGCAATGCTGTGGAACACGGCGGTGCCGACGTGACCATCACCATCGGTGACCTCGACGATGGCTTCTACGTGGAAGACGACGGCCTCGGAATCCCACAGGCGGACCGATCGGAGGTCTTCGACGCGGGTTATTCGACCGCAGCGGAGGGGACCGGCTTCGGACTCAATATCGTCAAACAGGTGGCCGAGGCCCACGGCTGGGAGATTTGCGTAACTGCGGGCTCGGATGGCGGCGCGCGCTTCGAGATCAGCGGCGTCACGTCTGCTGAATAGCGAGCACGTTCGTGGGGTGTTCGGAGCCAACTCGCAATTCCGACCATCGAAAACCTCCTAATCGGCCGGCGCCAAACGAGAGGTATGTCAGAAACAGTCTCAGAGCCACTGATCCGTCGGGCCAACGAGATCGAATACGAGTCCGTCGACGCCGCTGACGGGATGTCCAAAGGTGTGCTGGTCAACGAGGAACACGGTGCGCCAAACGTCGCCCTGCGGCGATTCGTCCTCGACCCAGACGCCACCGTCCCGGAACACACAAACGAGATCGAACACGAACAGCACGTCCTCGCCGGGCAGTACGTCGTCGGCATCGACGACGAGGAATACACCGTCACGGCCGGCGATACGATCCACATCCCCGCGGGAACCGTCCACTGGTACCGCAACGAGGGCGATCAGCCCGGCGTCTTCATTTGTGCGGTACCGACCGGCGACGACGAGATCCAACTGGTCGAGTGAGTTGAGTTCGTACGACTCAAATACTCCCTGCTCGTACAGAGGGACGTGTCACAGCAGGTCGCGCGGGTCGATACGCTATTCTTACACGAAGACGACGACAAGTACCGGGTCGTCGTCCAGCGCGAGGGCAGCCGCGTCTTTACCGGCTTTCTCGAAGTGAAGGAGACGAGTGCCGGACCGCGGCCAGCACGATTGCGTATCGTCGAGGGCTCGAAAGAGGAACTGCGCAGCCCCGACGAATTCGTCGAACTCGCCCGCCGCGCCGACCGCATTCGCATCTCACAGCAGACCTCCTCGCGGGGCCGCGAAGAGTTGCGGGACCTTCTCGACGGCTACCAACTCGACGCGAAGGTCGTCCGCACCTGCCGGCTCTGCGCCCAGAGCGGGACGTACTCGCCGATCACATCTGAGACGGCTATCGAGACTGAGAATGAAACTGTCTGTCCAGATTGCGCCCGCGAACAACTCGACCGTCAACTCGCATACCACGGCGATATCACCGGCACAGCACAGGAACGGCTCGAATCGCTGCTGTTCGAGGTGCAGGATCTCGAACGAATCATCAACCTGCTCAAAGGCGATCTCGACCCCGAACTGACAAAATTCGACGAGATCAGCCCGACCGTCGAGGACGTGGATCCGGTCCCCGTCGATTCGCTGTCGCTGCATCCGGGCATTCAGGGGAAACTCGAAGACCGCTTCGATACCCTGCTGCCGGTCCAGAGCCTCGCTGTCGAGAACGGCGCGACCGACGGCGAAGACCAACTCGTCGTCAGCGCGACGGCGACCGGAAAGACGCTGGTCGGCGAGATGGCGGGATTGGACCGCGTGCTAAACGGCGAGGGGAAGATGCTCTTCCTCGTCCCCCTCGTTGCGCTCGCGAACCAGAAATACGGCGAGTTTCAGGACCGCTACGGCGATATCGCCGACGTGACTCTCCGCGTCGGCGCGAGCAGAATCAACGACGACGGCGAGCAGTTCGACCCCAGTGCCGACATCATCGTCGGCACCTACGAAGGTGTTGACCACGCGCTGCGGACGAACAAACAACTCGGCGACATCGGGACCGTCGTCATCGACGAGGTGCACACTCTCGGCGAGGGCGAGCGGGGTCACCGCCTCGACGGGCTGATCTCCCGGCTGAAATACTACTGCCGCGAGAAGTCCAGCGGGGACTCCCAGTGGATCTACCTCTCGGCGACTGTCGGCAATCCCGGCACGCTCGCCAAGGCACTCGAAGCGACGCTGATCGAGTTCGAGGAGCGACCAGTGCCCATCGAGCGCCACGTCACCTTCCTCGACGGCCGGGAGAAACTCGATGTCGAAGACAAACTCACACAGCGAGCGTTCGACCAGAAATCCAGCAAGGGGTATCGCGGCCAGACGATCATCTTCACCAACTCCCGACGGCGCTGTCACGAGATTTCCCGCAAGTTGACCTACTCCTCGGCACCGTATCACGCCGGACTGGACAACCGACGCCGGACCCGCGTCGAAGAGCAGTTCGCTGACCAGGAACTGTCCGCCGTCGTCACCACCGCAGCACTCGCGGCGGGTGTCGACTTCCCGGCCTCGCAGGTCATCTTCGACTCGCTGGCGATGGGTATCGAGTGGCTCTCCGTTCAGGAGTTCCACCAGATGCTCGGTCGCGCCGGGCGGCCGGATTACCACGATAAGGGGACGGTCTACCTGCTCGTCGAACCGGACGGCGCGTACCACAACAGTCAGGAGATGACGGAGGACGAAGTCGCGTTCAAACTGCTCAAAGGCGAAATGGAGCCAGTTCAGACCCGGTACGACGAGTCCGCGGCCGTCGAGGAGACGCTCGCGAACGTCACCGTTGGCGGGAGTCAGGCCAAACGACTCAACGAGATGATGGTCGGCGACGTGCCGACGAAACACGCCCTCGGGAAACTACTGGAGTACAACTTTATTGACGGGTTGGAACCGACGCCGCTCGGCCGGGCCGTGACCAGTCACTTCCTCTCGCCTGGCGACGCCTTCGCGCTGCTCGACGGCATCCGACAGGGCGAGAGTCCCTACGATCTGGTCGCGCGCATGGAGAAGCGTGACCGCGAAGACTGAGAACGCTCCAGTCGGCGTTTTCCGGCTATTCTGGACGGTACTTGTCGCGGTACACGATGTGTTCCTCGTCGTCGATAAGAACGGTCACGACGAGCTCGTCGCCGCTGGAATCGAACCCTGCCGTGAGATAGTTCACGCTCGGCAGCGTCTCCGAGTCTTGCGACCAGAGACGGTTCTGTTCACCGAGACGCTCGGAGTACACCACGACCTCTTCGGCCTCGATGTCCTTGGTACCCGATACGTATACTTTCGCACGCTCTGTTTCGGTGTCGTATTCGATTCGGTCGACGATCTGGTATTCCTCGCTCGCAGTCGCCTTGTCGGGGAACTCACGAGACTGCTCGTGTGGGAGGAAGACGCGCCACTCCGAACCCTCGGTGAGCATGAAAAACTGCCGCCTGGGAGTTCCGGCCGTCTCGTCGTCGGTCTCCCAGGATATCTCGACGAGTGCTGCCTGTTCGCCGTCGGTAATCTCGGTAAGCGTCTCGCTGTCTTCTCCGAACCACGTCGCTGAAGAGCGTTTGTCGCGGAGATCCTCACCGTCGAACTCGTCGATGAGTTCGCGCTCGTACTCTGTGGAATCTGGGAACTCGAATTCGACGTTTTCTCGCTGCTCGTCGTCCAGTTCGGCCGGATTGAACGGATGTTTTGAGTGCATGTACTCGCTTAACCCGTCCAAATCTTCCTCCATCGCGGCCTGGACGTACTGGTCTGCGACGGTGAGTGCGGGATGCTCGTCGCTCGTAGTTGGTTCGTCGTTCTGTTCGTCTCCGTTGCCGTTGGACTGATCGGTGCTGTTCTCGTCGGGATCGTCTCCATCGCTGTCGCTCACGCATCCGGCGAGGAGGGCCGAGAGGCTACTGCCAGCGGCAATCAGGTACGTTCTGCGGTGCATCGTGTCTTATCCTTTGTCTGCAGGTATATAATGAGAAATGAACGTCTCACGACGAGAAACGACGCGAGCGGATTGGGGCCCGAAACGAGGGGGATACCGGCAGGACAACTGTGGACTGGGTCCTCTGCGACTTGCTCGGGACCCGTATCGGGGTGCCGTGAGATTCTACAGATCCCGCGGCTTGCCGAGATTTCTGAGTTGCCCGCCGCAGCCATCACACCGTTTCGTCTCGGGACCCTCGACACGACGCCCGCAATCGAAACATTCGTACAGTTCTGCCTCCGGTTCTGTGTCTAATGGTCGCATATACCACAGTAGGCTTCGAGTGGATTTGTTGCTATCCCTAATATTCCTAGTAGAGAATAAACATAAAAAGCGAAATAGGTGGACGATTGTGTGGTTCTCAGTACATTCTGTTTTCGTGCTGTTCGTCCACGTTCAGAGAATCACCCAATCGGGTGGCCACATAACAACTGCATGGGATCGCTTCAGGCGTAGGGGGCTCCAAGACGGGAACCCAGTACAGCGAGTTCGCACCGACTTGCTACGCCTCACCGTGCCACTCCGCCAGAAATCGCTCGAAGAACGTCTCGAGGAACGCGTATCGTTCCTCAGCTAACTGCTGTGCTGGATCGGTATGGAGTTCGTCCCGCAAGCGGAGAAGTTTATCCTCGAAATGATAGATCTGCGAATAATCTTTTCCGGCAGGATCCCAGAGAGGTGTTCCGTGGACGCCCCCGAATGCGAATGTCCGTGCGATACCGACGGCACCCATCGCATCGAGATTGTCGGCATCGCGCAGTATCTTTGCCTCGACCGTCGCTGGTTGGGGGTCCTCTCCCCGAAAGGCGAGGTCGTCGTGAACTGCGATACAACCTTTGATTGCAGCGATCTGTTCGTCGTCAAGCTCTGTTTCCTCGAGCATCTCCTCTACTACCGGAAGCGTTTCTTCTGGATCACAGCCAGTACCGTCACCCAATACCCGATGCAGATCGTGGACGAGTGCCGCACAGCCGACCACTTCGCTGTCTGCCCCTAACTCATCAGCAAACTGCTGTGTGAGTCGAAAGACTCGCCACACGTGATGCATGTCGTGTCCAGAAGAGTCCGCAGAGAGATGTTCACGCACGTTCGCTGCGACGGTGGGGAACGGATCGTCGTGGTGTCGAGCGCCGCCGGGGTGGTCGCCTCTCGTCGGCGCCGGGTCCGACAACATGCCGGTTGCTCGCTTTCACCACTCGTTCTGTTCTCCGACATCGATGTGGGACGGTCGTCCACGGCGATAAATAATATTTCCGCAGCATCGAGCGAACTCTATTGCGATGTGCTAGTCAGGACCCTTCCGAGTGTGGCTACACGAGGCCTCAATTCAGCGGGGCCAGTGTTCTCCTCACTCGGTGTCTTATTTATTCGTTGGCCGGTTACTTCACACATGCAAGAACCGTTGTATCGGAAACTCATCGAAGAATCTCTCGATATTGCTACCATCATCGATTCGGACGGGACGATCACGTATGTCAGTCCCTCGGTCGAGTACACGCTTGGGTACGACCCCGAGGAGTTGGTCGGTGAGGTCGGATACGAGTATCAACATCCCGACGACCGTGACGCCGTTGCTGACGCCATCGAGGCTATCCAGACGAAGACTGCTAATTCTCGGGTGATCGAGACACGGTTTCGCCATGCTGACGGCTCGTGGCGTTGGGTCGAATCGACGCTGCAAAACCGCCTCGACGATTCCGACATCGACGGTATTCTCGTGAATAGCCGTGATATCTCTCAGCGAAAACGACGGGAACACCAACATCAGGCCCTTGCCGAAGAGTACAAAACACTCCTCGAGAATGTCGATGACAGTATCTTCTTCATAAACGTCGAGTCGGCGGATGGAGAGTACGTGTTCCGATTCGAACGCCTCAATCGTGCCTACGAGGAACAAACCGGGATCACGACCGACGAAGTTCGGGGAGAGACACCGATCGACGTGTTTGGCGAGGAACTCGGAGCAGACCTCCAGGCAAACTACTATCGGTGTGTCCAAGCCCGGGAACCGATCTCGTACGAGGAAGAACTCCCCGTCGAGACGGGTGCGCGGTTCTGGCAAACGATTCTCACACCGGTCATCACGAACGGCGAGGTGACGAAGATAATCGGTATCACACGGAACATCACCGAGCGGGTCAAACGGGAACGACAACTCCGGAACCAGAAAGAACAACTCGACGAGTTCGCCAGCGTGGTGTCGCACGACCTGCGGAATCCACTCAACGTCGCCCAGGCCCGAGCAGAACTACTCGCTATCGAATGCGAAAGCGAGCATCTTCAGCCGATTATCGAGTCACTCGACCGGATGGAAGAAATCGTGTCGGACACGCTCACACTCGCTCGACAGGGGCAGGCTGTTTCGGACGCGGAATCGATAGCAGTCGTCAATTTGATCGGAAAATGCTGGAAAAATGTCCGAACAGACGAGGCGACAATCGAGATAGCAGACGAAGTGACGATTCGTGGCGACCGGAGTCGGCTTCAGCACGTCTTCGAGAACCTGTTCCGGAATGCACTCGAACACGGTGGGGCAGACGTAACTGTCCGCGTCGGCCGAATCGACGACCGAGGGATTTACATTGAAGATACGGGTCCGGGGATTCCTGCAGACGCTCGTGAGACTGTGTTCGAACCCGGCCACACCTCGGCAAGTGGCGGGACCGGATTTGGGCTGACAATCGTCAAACGGATCGCCGAGGCCCACGGCTGGCAAGTCGAGGTTGTCGACGGAACTGACGGGGGAGCCAGATTTGAGTTCACTGACGTCGAATTCGCTGACTGACCGATACACCCGGTGTATTCATACCTCTACTCGTGATGGTCTGTGTAACTGAGTGGGCGTAGCGACCGAGACAGCGCAAGAACTCTCTACTCCGACTGAACGCGACCCATCCCGCAGAAATAACTCCAAACTGTACCTCGAAAGATGTCTCATCCGCCTGTGTTCGACTCTTATCTATTCTCCCGCTGTTCGACCCTGTTCAGATAGATAAAATCCACCATACACACTATTCAAACGGTTTGTGGGAACCATCAATCACACAGTGATGGTAAAATTCTTCATCTATGGTACCGTAACCTTATCTATGTCAACGGAGACGGATGCACAGGGACGGCTGTACATCCCAAAGGAGGTGCGCGAGAAGTACGGCCAGAAGTATCACATCGTCATGTACGAAAACAGAATCGAGCTGATTCCGGTCGCGGATGACCCACTCGCCGCTGTCCGCGAGGCAGCAGGCGAACTTCACGATGCATCCGTCGAAGAGATCCAAGAGGACATCGAGGCGGAGGCGAAAGACGAGGCCGAGGAAGCCGGCGGGAATAGATGACGGTGTACGTCGAGACGGACTTTCTGCTTGCACTCGCCAAAGATACTGATTGGTTACAGGGCCCCGCAGAAGACGCACTTGTGGAATACGATGTCGAAACGTCACCGTTCTCGTATCTCGAACTCCTCCTCGCTCGGGAACGCTACGAGTTCGACTACGTTCCGCTGGTGGCAAACCTGCTCGAACTCGTCTCTGTGCGAAACGAAGAAGAGAAACAGGTCGTTCTGAAAGCCGTCAACTACTACGACGAGGGAATGACGCCGTTCGACGCGTTCCACGTAGCGACTGCGGAAACGCGAGGAATGGCCGTCCTCTCTTCTGAGAAAGATTACGAAGAGATCGAGGTACAACGAGTACCACTTGAACCGGCCAACGAGGAATAACTGCGGACTGAAACTCCGTCGTGGCTCGCTGGTAAATGTGAACGGTAACTACCGATTCTCCCGCTGTTCGACCTTGTTCAGTTCGATCAGCAGTCGGAAGATTGCCTTTACGAGATTCGCGTCTACGTCGAACTGCTCGGCGTTTTCGCCCGCTCGATCCATGACCTGTTGCTCCTGCTCTTCGTCGGTCGTCGGGAGTCCCTTCTCGTCTTTGACCTGTGCGATCGTATCGGCGACGTAGGTCCGTCGGGCGATTAACTCGACGATTTCGCGGTCGATACCGCGGATCTCCGTCCGGAGTTCGTCGAGCGACATCGTTTGCGGGTCGATTCCTCTCTCGTCGTCGTTGTGTTCAGACATCTGTCAGTGTCCCCTCGGTTTGTGTGTGTGTCAGCCAGACTGTTCCCTCGCGTTGCTCCCAGCGCTCGCGGACGGGGTCGAGTTGTTCCCCGGTGCCCACGGCGACGAAACTCGGTCCGGTTCCGGACAGCGAGACGCCCTCCGTTGCCATCGCTTCCATCATCGGATCTGTCGGGAAGCCAAGCGCCGCACAGAAGGCCAGTCCGTTGATCGTCATCGCCTGACCGTACCGGCCGTCCAGCGCGAGGCCGGCGACAACCTCGGCGATGGGTGCAACCGCCCGACAGCGCTCGACATCCGCGTCGGCGCTGAACGCTCGTTCTGGCGGTGTCCAGACGAGCACGTCCCAGTCGGGGGTCTCGCGCGCGAGGAGTTCGTCCTCGTCGTTGTTCGTGACGGTCAGGCCGCCGAGCATGCTCGCGCTCGCATCGTCGAACGCACCCGTGACAGTGACGCCGACATCCCTGGCCGCGGTGACGCCGATTCGGGCGGCGTCCTCTCGACTAATCTCCTCGGTCGCGTCGAGGGCGTCGAGCGTCGCCATGACGGTCGCGTTCGCGGCCGCGCTGGAAGATTTCAATCCCGAGGCCATCGGGACCTCGCTCTCGGTTTCGACGCGGCCGCCTTGGCCGTCGCCGAACCGGTCGGTTACGAGTTCGACACAGCGTTCGATCAGTCGGGTGTCAGCGTCCTCGGCACCGCTAATCTCGCCACTCACGCCGTCTTTGTCGGTGAGTTCGACGGTCGCGGTGGTGTACTCATCGATTGCGAAGGCCGACCCGGTCCCGGTTGCGAGTGCGTTCAGTACCGTTCCCGCGGCCGGCGCGGCTGCCTGCCCGTCCATCCTGTCTCACTGTCCCACACGACAGTACTTACTTGTGGTGATTGCGCTTCGAGACGATTGGTTAGAAACTGATACCACTCCGGGAGCCCCCTCCCGCTCGGCCCCTTCCAGTCCCGCCTTGCGGTGGATTGTCCGGGGCTCCTCCGCGGACTCGAACACCACTGCCCTACCGGTCCCAACTGTTTTTCGCTCGCGGACTGAACTCACTCGCATGGATTCGACGGCCGAAGACGATTCAGTGCCGGACGAGCCAGCGACGAAGGGCGAGAGCAGCGACGGTGAGCAGAATGGAGCTGACGATTCTGGCCGGCAGACCACGGACTCAGAGGACTCCTACACGGCACAGCCGGCCGCGCTCCGCAGACAGCAGTTTCTCTTCGCCGTCGTCGGCTCGCTCATCGGCGGCGGCGCACTGGCGGTGAGTCTGATCCAGCGGTATCCCGCGTACCGCACGCTCTGGATTCTCGCCGGCGGAATGGCCGGGATATTGCTGTTCCGGCTTATCTCCGGGAGTATCTTCCCGGGTGAAGTTGCAGCCAGCGACGGCGCCGAGGACTCCGAGGGGTCTGGAGCTGGAGGCAACTCGGCGGACGACTCCGATACGAAATCGCCGGATTCAGGCACGTCGACGGAGTAATCTCCGCAGATGGATTTCGTCGAGCGATACCAGAGCGGATTCGTCCTCGCGGGTATCCTCGGCGGCCTCGCACTCGGCCAGCAAAGTGGCATTCCGGCCGTCGCCGACCGGCTCATTCTCCCCTTCCTGATGGTCATGCTGTTCGCCGCCTTCGCCGGCGTCTCCTTCTCGCGAGTTCGAGAGGCTTTCGGCAATCGCCGGGTCGTCGGGTCGAGTCTGCTGGTCAATTTCGTCTGGAGTCCGCTGCTTGCCGTCGCGCTCGGGGCGGTCTTTCTTCGAGATTACCCCGCACTGTGGGTTGGGCTGCTCATGCTGCTCGTGACTCCCTGTACGGACTGGTATCTCATTTTCACGGACATTGCCGACGGAGACGTGCCGCTCGCGACCTCGATTCTGCCGTACAATCTCGTTCTCCAGCTAATTTTGCTCCCGGTCTATCTGTATCTCTTCGCCGGTCGACTCGTCGAACTCCCGCTGGAACTGTTGCTCGAAAGCGTCGTCCTCGTGTTGGTGGTTCCGATTGTGCTGAGCATCGTGGCGCGCCGGCTCCTGACTCGAACCGCTGGGCGGGAGTGGTACGCTCGGGAGTTCCTGCCGCGGTTGAGTCCGCTGCAGATCATCTTCCTGAGTCTGGCAATCGGTGCGATGTTCGCTTCGCAAGGCGAGGTGATCCTTGACAACCCGCGACTGCTCGCGCTGATGGCGCTGCCCGTGGTCGCGTTCTACGGGATCAACCTCGCCGTTGGCTTCGGAGTCGGGCGCGTACTCTCCTTTTCCTACTCCGAGATGGTCTGTTTCAACAATACGATCCTCTCGCGGAACTCGCCGACGGCGCTCGCGATTGCTGTCGTGGCCTTCCCGACGGAGCCGCTGATTCCGCTGGCGCTGGTCATCGGACCGCTGCTCGAACTCCCACTGTTGGGGCTCGTCGCGCAGGTCCACACCGCGATCAGTGCTCGGGAGTGGTGGTCGACCGAGGCGACAGAGCCACGGTGAGAAGGCAGTCGTTTTTAGCGCCGGGCCGAGAAGTTCGGGTATGGACGATTTCGAGGAGGTCCCCCCAGATACGCTGTCGGTCGAACTCGTCGAGGACGGTATCGTCGTCGAGTACACCGACGGACGGGAGGCGTTCTACCGCGGCGTCCCCGAGCAGATTGAATCGCCCCACCAGACGGCACCGGGCAAGGACACCCACGTGCTCGTCGTCGACGAATCCGAAACGAGTGGTGTGCTCCTCTACGTGAACGAACGCCGCACTGATGCGGAGATTCTGGCGGATACTGGCGTCGGTCGTGTGCTGCTGGACGAGGGTGAGGAGACGACGCTGTTCCCGGGTGTGACCGTCCAGGGTGGCGGCCTGCGGAGCGACATCGTCGTCGAAGGGGACGTGTCGGGCCGGGTCTTCGTCTTCGAGGAAGACCAGTTCAGCGAACACTCCTACGAACTCCTGCCAGCGGAGTGATCACTGAATATAAGAGGGCTCTTCGGCGTCGCAGTTCTGTTCGTGCTCCCGGGCGTCTTCTTCTACGTCGAACAGCAGGCCACAGTGCTCACACTCGTACCACGTCATCTCGTCACGCGTGGTTGTCGAGACCATATTCGAAAATCTGTCAGGATCCGATATAGTCGTTACTCCGGAAACGGTCGAACGGGCTTAACTTGCTGCCGGCCCTACGCCGAGTCATGACAGCCGGTGACGGAGTCGTCGAGGTCCGCGTCGAGGGTGCTCGCAAGCGTGACGCCGGCCGGGGAATTGCCCGGCTCTCGCCGGACATTCAGCGCGAACTCGGGGTGTTGAGCGGCGATCCAGTGATCATCGAGGACGATCAGATGACCGTCGCGAAGGTCTGGCCCAGCGACGACGGGAGCAGAATCATCCGCGTCGACGGCGACACGCGGGCGAGCATCGACGTGAACATCGGCGACACCGTCCGCGTTCGGAAGGCTTCGGTTGAAGATGCCCGCCGGGTCACGCTCCAGCCAGCCACCGACCACGCCGACGACGCACCCGCGACGGAAGGACTCAGACAGCGACTGGTCGACCGACTCGTCAGGGTCGGCAAACAGGTCCGAATCGAGGGCTACGGCCCCTACGTCGTCACCGAGACGACGCCGTCGGGGTCGGTCCGCATCGTCGACTCGACCCGAATCCGGGTCGAACCCGATGTCGTCTCGCCGGAGGAAACCGAGCCCAGCGACACCGAAGAATCTGAGGAAGTCACCGAAACCGGGACGACCTACGAGGACATCGGCGGCCTCGACGAGGAACTCGAACTGGTCCGGGAGATGATCGAACTCCCGCTCTCTGAGCCGGAACTGTTCACCCGCCTCGGCATCGATCCACCGAAAGGCGTGCTGTTGTACGGCCCGCCGGGCACCGGCAAGACGCTGATCGCTCGCGCCGTCGCCAACGAAGTCGACGCCTATTTCGAGACCATCGACGGCCCCGAAATCGTCTCGAAGTACAAAGGCGAGTCCGAGGAACGGCTCCGTGGTGCCTTCGAGCGTGCCCGTGAGAACTCGCCGGCCATTCTCTTCCTCGACGAAGTGGACTCGATTGCGGGCTCTCGGGATGAGGACGCCGACATGGAAAACCGCGTCGTGGCTCAACTGCTCACGCTGCTCGACGGCCTCGAACAGAACGAGGAAGTGGTCGTCATCGGCGCGACCAACCGCGTCGACGCCATCGATCCCGCGCTCCGACGCGGCGGCCGCTTCGACCGCGAGATCGAGATCGGTGTCCCCGGCGTCGAGGGCCGCCGCGAGATTCTGGACGTACACACCCGCAACATGCCGTTTGCCGACGACGTGGATCTGGATACGCTGGCGAACCGAACCCACGGCTTCGTCGGTGCCGATATCGCCTCGCTCGCCCGCGAGGCCGGCATGATCGCGCTCCGCCGGACCGAACACGAGGAGACTGACGGCGACCATCCCAGCATCGAGGATCTGGTCGTCACCGCCGGTGACTTCGAGGAAGCCCTCACCGGTGTCGATCCCTCCGCGATGGCCGAGTACGTCGCCGAATCGCCCGATACGACCTTTGCGGATGTCGGCGGACTCGGCGATACGAAAGACCGACTCCGGGAAGCCGTCGAGTGGCCACTCTCGTACGGGCCGCTGTTCGAGGCGGCATCGACCGATCCGCCCTCGGGCGTGTTGCTGTACGGCCCGCCGGGGACCGGAAAGACGCTGCTGGCGGAGGCGATTGCCGGCGAGAGCGGCGTCAACTTCATCCGCGTTGCGGGGCCGGAACTGCTCGACCGGTACGTCGGCGAGACAGAGAAGACGATCCGTGAACTGTTCGACCGGGCCAGACAGACTGCCCCCGCCATCATCTTCCTCGACGAAATCGATGCGATTGCGAACCGTCGCGGCGAGGGCTCGGAAGTCTCCGAGCGGGTCGTCTCGCAGCTTCTGACGGAGATGGACCGGGCCGCAGAACACCCGAAACTGGTCGTCGTCGCGGCGACGAACCGCTACGACAACCTCGACCCTGCACTGCTGCGGCCCGGTCGACTCGAACAGCACATCGAGGTGCCGAACCCTGATCAGGCCGCCCGTACCGAGATTTTGGCCGTACACACCGCGGAGACGCCGCTGGGTGAGGAGGTCGATATCGAGAGTCTTGCAGAGCGGACGGCCGGCTACTCGGGGGCAGAACTCGAATCGCTGGTCCGCGAAGCCTCGATGCGTGCCGTTCGGGAAGTTGCAACCGAAATCGATCCTGCGGAGGCGGCCGACCGCGCTAACGCGATTACTGTCGAGGCGGCACACTTCGAGCAGGCCCAACAGCTACTCGACGACCAGCAGTAAGCTACTCCGATCGCCGCGATTCGATCATCGCGACCCGACCCTGAATCTCCTCAGTGATGACCTCGTCTCTGGCTGAGCCGTCGATCTCGATCTCTCGGACCCGTTCGCTGGTCGCCGCCGATGCGTCCTCGAAAATCAACGTCCGAATCCCGTGGGTTGCAACCGGCCCGTTCAACTCGAAAATCGTCAGTCCGTCCATCACGATGTCGTCGTGATCCCCCCGACTGTTGATCGTTATCTGTGGGCCAGTGGGGACGAGATCGAGGAGCAGTTCCATCTCCTCGTCGATTCCCTCGAACGACTGTCGACCGTTGGTCGTATTCTCGACGAGCGTCGCACTCTGGGGATGTTCGATGATCGTGTCCGAACTGATCGCGAAGGACTCATCGAAGATGACGAACTCGCCCGGTTCACTCGTCCGCTCGAAGCCGCTGCTCTCGAAGCTGTCGATCAGTGCCGCGGCGTCGAACGTCCCGAACAGTGTCCGGTACGGGAGATTGTCGGTGATCGGCCCCAACAGCAGTTCCCGCTCGATGCTCTCCGGGGAAATTCCGATCTGCTCGGCGAAGGTTTCTCGCTGATTTCGCTGTTGTTCCATCTCACCGTCGGGAATCTCGCCGTAGTCGACGAACTGGAACAACTGCCGTTGCTCGCCGTCAGTCCGGGATTCGAGGGTGAACTCCGGGCCGAGCCACTCCCGGAACCCGGCCGATCCGTCTCCAGCGAGTTCGAACGCGTCGGCGGGGTCGTCCGGTAGCCCGCTGTCTCCATCGTCTGAATTGTCGTCCGAATTATCGGCGCTGTTACAACCGGCGATCGCCAGTCCGATGCCGACACCACTGTACTGTATCAGCTTCCGTCGGGACCAGTCTGGACGTTTCTCGCTCATGTTAGCTCCTCGGAGGGTCAGGCGGCATAAGCTTCGTTGTTCGGAGCGCGTAGCTATTTATCCCCGGCCATCGTGGCCCAATCCGTATGGAGTACAACGTTGCCGACACAGAGGACGTACCGGTCACAGATCTCTCACAGATCGAGGAGGTACCGCCGGATCTCGACATCCGGGCGCTCGACGAAGCCCTCGGTATCGAGAACGCTTCGCTGAAACTCTGGTATTTCGAGGAAGATGAAGAGATCCAGTTCCACGCCCATTCCGAGCAAGAAGAGATCTACTACATACTGGAGGGAGAATTCTCGCTGAAACTCGGCCGCTCCGGTGATGCGGAGTTCGTCGAGGCATCCGCCGGGACGGCGTGGGCCGCCTCGCCGATGATCGGCCACGGCCACCGCTGCACCAGCGAGGACGGCGGGACTGTGCTGGCTATCGGTGCGCCGAGCGTCGAAGACCCCGGACTCGATCCGCACAGCCTCAGCGACGAAGAAATCGACGACGCGCTCGAAGACTGATTAGGCGTACGTCGTTTCGAGATACTCGTTGATCCGGTCGGATTCGGCCATCGTGACGCCGTGCTCTTCGTCGATCAGGACCGGGACGACCCGCTGGCCGGAGACTTCTTTCACTTCGTTTCGCCGGGAGTGCAGTCCCTCGACCCAGACGCTCTCGAACTCCAGATCCAGGTCGTCTAGCTTGTCGACGACCAGTTCACAGAACGGACAGCCTTCCAACCGGTACAGCGTGAGTGTCATATCTCTTCCTGCGCACCGAACCCACTAAAATACCCGGCAGTCTGCGGACGATGCTCGTTTTACGTCCCGTGCTGCCAGCTGTTCATGTACTCTTCTTGCTCGTCGGTGAGGTCGTCGATAGCAACGCCCTCGGCGGCGAGTTTGATCTCCGCGACTTCGCGGTCGAGGTCGTCCGGCACCTCGTGGACGCCGGCCTCGTACGCGTCACCGTTCTCGACGACCTCACGGGCACAGACTGCCTGAATACCGAAGCTCTGGTCCATCACCTCGACCGGGTGACCCATCGAGACGGGCGCGGCGAGGTTGACCAGTCGACCTTCTGCGAGGACGTGAATCCGGCGGCCGTCGTCCATCTCGTAGGCTTGCATTCCGTCGCGGGCCTCGTAGGTGTCGACGGCTTTCGACTCCAGCGCGTTCAGATCGATTTCGACGTCGAAGTGGCCGGCGTTGGTGAGTACGACGCCGTCGTCCATCTTGTCGAAGTGCTCGTCGACGATGATATCGCGGTTGCCCGTCGTCGTGATGAACACGTCGCCTTCGGCGGCGGCCTCTTCCATCGGCATCACGTCGAAGCCCTCCATGTGGGCTTCGAGTGCGCGCCGTGGCTCGATTTCGGTGACGATGACGTTCGCATTCTGGCCGGAGGCCTTCCGCGCAACGCCCTTGCCGCAGTAGCCGAAGCCGGCGACGACGACATCTTTGCCGGCCCAGGAGAGATTCGTCGTCATCGCAATCGAGGCCAACGAGGATTCGCCCGTGCCGTGGATGTTGTCGAACAGCCGTTTCATCGGCGTGTCGTTGACCGCGAACATCGGGTAGTCCAGGGCGCCGTCTTCGTCCATCGCACGCAGGCGGTGGACGCCAGTGGTCGTCTCCTCACAGCCGCCGAGGATGGTGTCGATCAGTTCCGGGTAGTCCTCGTGGATCGCGAAGACCAGATCGCCGCCATCGTCGACGGTGATCGTCGGCTCGTGGCCGATGACCGCTTCCATGGCTTCGTAGTACTCGTCGTCGTCGACGCCGCGTTTCGCGTAGGAGGTGACGCCGTCGATTGCATCGAGTGCGACACTTACGTCGTCGTGCGTCGAGAGGGGGTTGCAGCCGGTGATCGCGACTTCCGCGCCGCCGGCGGCCAGCGTCTCAGCGAGGACGGCCGTCTTTGCCTCGACGTGCATCGCCATCCCAATGCGCTCGCCCGCGAAAGGCTGGTTGGCCTCGAAGTCTTCGCGCAGCGATTCGAGAATCGGCATGTGCTGGCGAGCCCACTCCATCTTCCGCTGTCCCTCCTCCCGGAGTTCGTCGGCCGGGAGTTGTTCGCTTATAGGTGCTGTCATGGTCAGAACGTGGGCTAGAGATGGGATAACTGTACCGAAGGCTGCCGATGGGAACGAACCGGTCCGCGGATCTTCCGACTGTTGTGGCCCACTGCGTTCCAGCGTCCACAGTGGCTCTGCCGTCGAAACTGTGCAGTTCTGCTCGTCGGGGACGGTTCGCCTCACGAAGCTCTGTTGCGGGGGGAGAAACGTGGATTGCCGATTTATTTCGATTCGCAGTCTTTGTTGACGTATGAGCATCGAGACACGGTCGAACGGTGGCAGCGTACACGGGGTGAGACGCGTCGCATCCCTCCGCCAAACGACGGTGCAGGCAACTCACACATTCACGGAGTGACGACCATGGCTAACCACGATGAGACTGTGACGGTACCGACACACCGGACAGAACCGCCGACACACGACGGACTCCCTGTGATCGGCAATACACACCAGCTCGTCCGTGAGCAGGGCGGTCTCTACGAGAACGCCGCCGAACACGGTGACGTGGTTCGTCTCCAGATTCTCGGGATCGGCGACTTCTACCAGGTCAACCATCCTGCCCTCGCCGAGCGAATTCTGGTCGAGGACCGCGAGCGGTTTCGCAAAGCGAGTCTGAGTCAGGAGGATCTCGGCGACCTGCTCGGGCAAGGGCTGGTCCTCAGCGAGGGGGATCTCTGGAAACGACAGCGCGAGCGCATCCAACCGGCGTTTTACATGGATCGGATCGCCGACTACGCCGACACGATGACCGCCGAAGTCCAGTCCGCGGCGGCGGAGTGGCGCGGGCGCCCGACGCTGAACGTCGAAAACGAGATGAAGGGGCTCACCCTGCGCATTCTCGTCAAGTCGATGTTCGGGTCGGAACTCGACTACGAGGACCGAGGGGTCCGCGAGACTGTCCGCGCACTGCAAGAGCCAGGGCAACCGGCCAAACAACCCGTCGCACGTATGGTGCCGAAGTGGGTCCCGATTCCGATGTGGCGACGGTACAAGCAGGGCATCGACGAGATGGAGGAACTGATCGAGGAACTCGTGAGCCAGCGCAGAAGCGACGGTGTCGGAGGACGTGACGACCTGCTCTCCATGTTGTTGACGGGGACCGACGAGGACGGTGATACGATGTCGGATACCTTGCTGCGCGACGAGATGATGACGTTTCTGTTCGCGGGTCACGAAACGACCGCGACGGCGCTGACGTTTACCTGGCTCTTGCTCGGCCAGCATCCCGACAGCCAGCAGCGGATTGCCGAGGAGGCTGCGGAGGTTCTCGACGGCGAGTACGCCACCTTCGACGACCTTCCGGAATTGGAGTGCACCGAGCAGGTGATTCGCGAGGCGATGCGCCTGTACCCACCGGTCCCTTCGATTCCGCGGGAGACGACTGAACGACTCGAACTCGGGGGGTATACGCTTCCGGCGGGCGCGACGGTCGCACCGATGCAGTGGACGATTCACCGCGACGAGCGTTTCTGGGACGACCCGCTGGCGTTCCGTCCCGAGCGATTCGCCGGCGACGACGAGCGACCGAAGTTCGCGTACTTCCCGTTCGGCGGCGGCCCCCGGCGGTGTATCGGTCAGCAGTTCGCGCTCGTCGAGGCGAAACTCATCCTCGCGACGCTTGCCCGGCAGTATCACCTCACGCTGCTCTCCGATCCGAATATCGACCTCTCAGTGAGTATCACGACCCGTCCGCTTGACTCGATCAGAATGCGTGCCGAGCCACGGGAGTAGGTATTGCGACAATCGTTCACAACAAATTGTTGGAAATCATCGGCAAAAACGGCTGGCGCGACTGCTTCAGGTGAAGAGCATCCGCCGAGCGAAGTGAGTGCGGTTCACTCTTGGATCAGGTCTGTCTGTGTCGGCATCGTTCTCAGTGCTACTCCGTACTCAATAAAAACGTTGTATTTCACAAATAACACTGTTTAGTTGTCAATCTAGTCACACCGGTCTCTAAGGAGGAAGGTAACAGAAATATTCTGAAAGACATTATTTCATCGTCGAACGAGCTGAAAACGCCGCTTAGTAGCTGTGCGAACTGATCGCCGGGAGTGCTGACAACCTCCCTACGATTTCTGAACGCCGTGGAAAATTGAACGCGCGTATCTCGCGCCTCACCTCTGTGATTTCAACAGTCTCAATGCTGAATGGTATGGTACACCATGCAGCAGTCATTCACAGTCCAAGTCCGTTGATTACTACATGGTTTCCTTAGTAGCCCTCGCCGTCAATGCGATCGTCGGCCTCGTCATCCTGTTCATCGCGAACGTCCTCGGCCTCGGTGTACAGATATCGCTCGTCACGCTCTTGGTGTGTGCAATTCTCGGAGTTCCCGGGGCGATCTTGGTGATACTGCTCGCAGTCCTCAATATCGCCTTCGTGGCCACGGTGGTTCCCGCAGTCCTTGCGGTCTTCGTGTGAGACCGCCGCGAATGCGGCTACTCACGCGCTGAGGGACATCGTACTTCGATGCCCTCTGTCAGGTGCTCGCGTCCCATCTTGGGAGCAGTCATTCGATGCGGGTAGATGTCACGTCGCCACAGGTGACTCCCGAGTACTCCAGACTATCCCTTTGCTGTATTCAACTTCTAAGTCTTGCATGCCACTTGTAGCAGATTCAGGATATTGTTCCAGACAGCTCCAGTACAGAGACCACACTGAGCAGGCGGTTCACTACCAGCAGTCCTGAAATCAACCCACCTTGCGAACTGTTCTATAACACCCTGCTACATCATCTACCGTGTGAAGCGCGGTATCGAACTCGACAAAAGTAATCACACCCATTTAATGTGTGCTCCAACAGCGCCGGATGAGTTCACCCGCCAATCTGGACGAGCGTCGCGCCGGCGACGATGGCTGCGACCGCAACGAGGAGGCGCCTGGAGCGCGGGAGTTGGCGCTCCGCGCCGTAGGTGATGGCCATGATGAGCAGCGGCATCGTGTTGATGAGCGGGACGACGGTCACGATGTCGCCCAACTGGAGCGCGTAGAAGTTGCCCAGCCACCCGACAAAGTTGAACGCCCCGGCGACGGCGAACGTGCCCAAGACGGGCCAGCTGAGCCGGAGTTTACCCGTATGAACGCCGACCGCGCCTGCCCACCCTGCGAAGATGACGAGCGCAGGGGTCTGCGTGATGGCCGTCGCCACCACAGGGTCGGGGAAGTCAGCGAGGCCATAGTCGATGAGGACGAACGCGCTGCCCGTCAGCAGCGTCGCGCCTGCGGGGTAGAGGAGATCCAGCGGCCTGGCGCCGGCGAGTTTCGCAGTGACAACGTCCTCGATATCGCTCTCGTCCGTATCCTGAGTGAACTGCAGAAGGACGACCCCCCCGACCACAAGGCCGACGCCCGCCGCTGCGACGAGGCCGAGGGCGTCGCCCAGCACGGCGACTGCGAGCAGTACTGAGACCACCGGGTACGCGCCCATGATTGCCGCCGTGACGCTCGCGCCAACGCGGTCAATGCCCTCGTAGTAGAGGAAGCGAAAGAGCGCGGGGTAGGCCGTCCCGGCGACGACGAAGGGCCAAATCTGTGCGGGGTCGGTCGCCGCCGCAGGAATTCCGCGGAGCGCCGCCAGCGCCCAGAAGCCTGCGACGACGACGAGCGTGCTGTAGAAGGCGGCTGCGAGGACGGGGGAGCCATCGCCCCGCGTCCAGGCCATCCCGTATTCGACGATAACCGTGTAGCAGGCGAACCCGCCCGCTGCGACGAGCGCCAGCATCCACGGGTCCAGACCGAAGGCGACCATGGTGCGTAGGATTCATGGGTGGTACTTGGCTCTTGTGTCGAGTTGAACGACGCTGCCGGGCTCGCTGTCGTTGGAGCGGTTAGTTACCTGAAATCGAAAGTCCTTCTTCCAAGTGTCTTTCTCGGAGCGTCTGCTGGGTTTGTCATTATACCACTACCGTGGCTTGTGGGAATATTTCGCTTGAGCTTTCAACTGTCGGGAGTGGCAATTATCGTAGTGTGATTTCTATTCCAGTTCTCCTCTATATTGGTGGCCCCAACAGGCTGTTGTAAGCCCTGTACTGATCGATTCAGGACCTCAAAAGATAGGTGTGCAAACTTTTCTATGACTCCTTAGGAGAGATCAAGCAGGCTTGGTGCTTCAGGTGGGGTGCTCGCGGTGATCGAGGCGAGAACGGAGACCGGACAATTGAGGTTGTGGTTGGAGCGCTGTGGAACGAAACCAGGCTTTACTCCCACGACCACGGCGCCATATCGTCCGGGTCGTAGGTGACCGACGTATCCGGCACGCCGGTGAGTTCGTATTTCAGCGTGTTACCTTCGTCCTCGATCATGTCCTCGTACACTTCTGCTGTCTTTACCTCGGTCTTGCATACGAATTCGGTGATCATCGTCGGCCCGCGGAGTTCCTTGTGAACGTCGTAGCCGGAGTGACCGAGTGGATCGCGTCAGTGTTGATCTTGGCAAAGCGTTTGAGCAGCGGCGTGTGGTAATTCGCCACTTCATAACCGCTTCAAATCCACGCGTTCGCTTCGCTCACGCTCGACTCGTCCAGTCTCGCTCCTTCGTAAAACTCAGCCGGACTCGTCGGGACCGAGCAAACGCTGTGCGTTTGCGAGGGTCGACGAGGAAATGACCGAACGAAGTGAGGGAGTGGACTCGTCGGGATTTGAACCCGAGGCCTTCCCCGTGCCAGGGGGATGATCTACCACTGATCTACGAGCCCTCCATCCCTGAATTTCCGGCGGCTTTGCTTAAACCCATCGGAACGGTCTGCGGTAGTGTTCCTGTTAACACGATTCGGGTTCATCTCGGGTCGAACCAATCAGAAAGCCCCGGCTGGCTACGCGAACCTCGACGACGCAAGCACGCGAAGCGCGCGCAGCGAGTCGCGGGAGCGTAGCCTGCCGCCCCTTTCAGTCCCACCCGCGATGGCCTGTGTCACAAGCTACAGGGTGGGACTGAAAGGGGCCGACCGCTTGATCCGTCCCGGACGAAGCAAGGACCCACTGGACCGCAGCGAGTCCCGGGCGGTCAAGCGGTCGGGGGATTTCTGGTTCTTCAAACGCGTATCACTCGACGAAACACCACCCGCTCTGCCAGGGACGGAACGCACGTTTTATAACGCCGACTGGATTAGAAGGTCCTACGAATGCCAAACTCGAATGGACCACAGCAGGGCACGCGGCACAAACTTCAGAACGATCCGCGGGATCAGGGCACATCCCCGCCACAGCAGGCCGTCGAAGAGTTCGAGGCAGGTGACTCCGTCCACCTCTCGCTGGACCCCAGCGTGCAGGAAGGTCGCTTCCACCCTCGCTTCAACGGCGAAGTCGGGACCGTCATCGGCGAGCAGGGCCAGGCCTACAAGGTCGAAATCACCGACGGCGACGTCGAGAAAATCGTCATCACGAAGCCCGCCCACCTGACGACCCAGGAGTAAGCGTCTCTATTCGACGGTCACGCTTTTTGCGAGATTTCGCGGCTTGTCGATGGGCCGGCCGAGATTGTTCGCCACGTGGTAGGCCACCAACTGTAGCTGGACGTTCGTCAACAGCGCCGCTGCCCGCGGATGGGTCTCCGGAATTTCGAGGACGTGGTCCGCGTACAACTCCGCGTCGCTCTGGCCGTCAGTCACCGCAACGACGGGGGCGTCCCGCGCTTCGACTTCCTTGATGTTGCCAACAGTCTTGCGAGCAATTTCCCCGTCGCCGACCACGAGCGCGAAGACGGGCGTATTTTCGGTTACGAGCGCGAGCGGGCCGTGTTTGAGTTCGCCGGCCGCGAAGCCCTCGGCGTGTTCGTAGCTGATCTCCTTGAGCTTCAGCGCACCTTCGAGGGCGACGGGATACTGGTAGCGGCGGCCGATGAAGAAGAACGATTCGGCGTCGGCGTACTCGCCGGCAATCTCCGCCGCGGTCGAGTTGTCGAGCACGCTCTGGATATCCCCTGGCAGATCACGTAGTGCCGGGATCACGTCACTGCGGGTCTGACTCCCCTCCGCGGTTGCGAGTGCGAACAGATTGAGCGCAGCGAGTTGGCCGGCGAAGGTTTTCGTCGCCGCGACGCCGATCTCCGGACCGGAGCGGATGTACAGCGCGTGATCGCACTCCCGCGTGGCTGTTGAGCCGACAGTGTTCGTCACTGCGAGGGTCTCCGCGCCGCGACTCTTCGCCTCCCGCAGCGCCGAGAGCGTGTCTGCGGTCTCGCCGCTCTGGGTGATTCCCACCACGAGGTCGCCGCCGATCGGTGGCGGTGAGGTGGCGTACTCGCTGGCGAGATGTGCCTGTGCGGGAATCCCGGCCTGATCGAAGAGCCGAGCGCCGTACAGCGCAGCGTGATAGGAGGTTCCGCAGGCGACGAACTGGATCCCCGTCGGCGAGAGATCGCCGACGCCCTCGATATCGACCGCGCTTCCGAGTTCGTCGACTCGGCCGCGGAGACACTGCCGGAGCGCGCGGGGTTGTTCGTTGATCTCCTTGAGCATGTAGTGGTCGTAACCACTCTTGCCGGTCTCCTCGGCGTCCCACTCGATGGTCTCGACAGCTTTCTCGACTTCCGCCCCGTCGGCGTCGGTGACTGTCAATCCGCCGTCGAGTCGGGCGAACTCGCCGTCTTCCAGATAGATCACGCGAGCGGTGTACTCGCGGAACGCGGGCACGTCGCTCGCGATGAAGTACGGGCCGTCGGTGACACTGGCGCCTTCGCTGCCGTCCTGATCGAGGCCGACGCCGATCACGAGCGGGGAGTCGTTTCGGGCTGCAAACAGCGCGTCGGTGCCGTCGATGACCGCGGCGATGGCGTAACTCCCTTCGAGCTGGTCGATTGCCGTCCGGACGGCTTCTTCTGGCTCTGCGCCACGTCCCAGCGCGTCTTCGATCAGATGCGGGACGACCTCGGTGTCGGTGTCGCTGGTGAAGGTGTGTCCCGCTTCGGTCAGGTCGTCGCGAAGCGTCTGGTAGTTCTCGATGATGCCGTTGTGGACGACAGCAACGTCACCCGTACAGTCCTGATGCGGGTGCGCATTTTCGTCCGTCGGCGGGCCGTGGGTGCTCCAACGGGTGTGGCCGATGCCGATAGTGCCGGACAGCGGCTCGTGGTCGAGGGTGTTTCGGAGCTGTTCGATCTTGCCGCTGGTCTTGCGGACGCCCAGTCCTTTCCCGCCGAGCGCGACACCGGCGGAATCGTAGCCGCGGTACTCCAGGTTCTCGAGACCGTGCACGAGCGTTTCCAGCGTGTCACCGTCGCGGCCGACACAGCCGATGATCCCACACATCAGCGGAGCACCTCCGCGTCGATGGGAACGTGGCCGTGGACGTACGCGCCTGGCCCAATCTTCGCTTCAGTTCCAACGAGCGTGCCTGGCTCGAAGGAGACGCCGCCGCCGACCTCGACTCGGTCGGCGAGGACGGCCCCGAGCGCCTGCTCTTCGTGAATCTGGTTGCCGACCCGAACGTCACTCGGGCCGCCGGGGATGACCGTCCCAGCACCGATGTCCGTGTCCTGTCCGACGACGGTGTCGATGACAGTCGAGCCGTGGCCGATTCGACTGTCCTCGTCGACGACCGCGCGCTCGACCGTCGCGTTCGGTTCGACGGTGACGTTTCGCGAGAGAGCGACGTTCGGGCCGACGACAGCCCCCGCCGCGATTTCACAGTCCGGCCCGACGACAACCGGCGGTTGCAGCGTCGCATCGTCGTGAATCCCGACTTGGTCGTCGATCCAGACGCCGTGATCCAATTCCGGTTCGCTCGTCCGACCGCGGTCAAGCACTTCGCGAGCGACCGAGAGCAGATCCCATGGATAGGTCGCGTCGACCCACATTCCTTCGATGGGGACGCCGGTCACTGCGCGCCGGTCGACGAGTCTCCCGATCGTATCTGTCAACGCGAGTTCGCCCGACTGTCTCGGTGTGGCGTCGATTTCGTCGAAAATCGACTGCTCGAAGGCGTAGATCCCAGCGTTGATCATGCCGTGTCCTTCGGAGTCCGGCTTTTCGATCAGTTCAGTCACCTCCTCACCGTCCAGCGAGACGACACCGTAGCGACTGACGTGGTCGCGTTCGATCACCGCCATCGCGGCCGGTCGTTCGGAGCCAGCGAAGGCTGTTCCGACGGCTTCGACGGCTGCCGATTCGATGAGTCGGTCGCCGTTGACGACCAGAAGGGGCTCCGAAACCGTCTCGGCTGCCTGCAACAGCGCGTGACCGCTGCCGAGTTGCTTACCCTGGATGACGTACTCGACGGGCACGTCGCGGTAACTCGGGCCGACGTAGCTCTGGACGCGCTCGCGGCGATGGCCGACGACCAGCACGATCTGCTTGATTCCTGCTTCGACGAGCGCGTCGAGAACGTGTTCGAGAATCGGACGGTTCGCTGCTGGGAGCATCGGTTTCGGCCGGTTCTGCGTCAACGGCCGCAACCGCGTTCCTTCCCCAGCCGCGAGGACCACTGCTGTCCGGGTGTGCATATGATATGATGAGATGGCTTCCGGTTTGTACCTTTGGGCCCCGACAATATCGTAACCCAAGGTGAATATGCTCGTATTATTCGAAATTCAGCAGGGTTTAATCGATACAGGTGCCCGTTCGCTCGCTCAGAGTGGTTCTTCGCCTTCGATGATCCGGAGGGCTCGGTCCGCGAGTTCGGGCACCTGCTGTTCCATGCGTGGATACATCGGGTCGTCGGAGTTGCCTTCGAGATACCGGCGGAAGAACATCTCTCCGAGGCCGGCGAGTTTGTACACTGCCAGCGCCCGGTAGAACCGCTCGTGTTCGAACTCGTAGCCGGTCTGCTCTTCCCAGCGTTCGACCAGTTCCTCGCGGGTGGAGTAGTCCGGGTGGGTCATGAAGGTGCTGACGAACTCTTCACGGTTGGTCGTCTGGTCTTTGTCCTCGCGCCAGTAGGAGAGCATCCAGCCCAGATCAGCCCGCGGATCGCCCAGCGTCGCCATCTCCCAGTCGAAGACAGCGATCAGTTCGACCGGCGCTTCGCCGTCGAACATCACGTTGTCGAGCTTGAAATCTCCGTGAACGAGCGTGTGCGGGTGCTCGTCGGGGCAGTTCTCCTGCAGCCAGTCGCCGACCTCCTTGAGAACGGGCACCTCCCGTTCCTCGGCGGTCACCTCGAAGGCCCAGGATAGCTGTTTGCCCCAGCGGTCGACCTGTCGCTGCGTGTACCCCTCGGGACGGCCGAACTCGCCGAGACCGACCGACTCGTAATCGAGTTCGTGAATCGAGGCGAGCGTATCGACGAGTTCGGTGCCGACTCGTCGGCGGGCATTCTCGTTCGCGAAGCTCTCCGGCTCGGAATCCCGCAGGACTTCGCCGCGGAGCCGGTCCATGACGTAGAAATCACTGCCGATGATGCTGTGATCGTCCGTCGCAGCGACCGTCGGCGGCACGGGCACGTCGGTGTCCTGCAGCGCGTCGATGACCTTGTACTCCCGCAGCACGTCGTGGGCGGTATCGGCAGTCTCGCCCGGCGGCGGCCGCCGGATGACGAGTTCTCTGTCCCCCCAATCGACGAACAGCGTCTCGTTCGAGTGTCCCTCTTCGTGGCGATAGACGTCGTACTCCTCTACGGAGCCGAGTTCCGCCCTGAGGAACTCGCCCAGCGCGTCGACGTCGACCAATCGGTCGAAGTAATCTGTCTCCTCTGTTGTCATCGTCTACCCCTATCGAGGCCCCGGTACGAAAAACTGCGGGTAAACTCCGCGCGAAAGTTTACAACGTTACGAGGTGTTTTCAATTACGCTAACAGAATCGGCCACAGCGAGGGAACCGTTCCGATCACGTTCGGGAATTCGGCTGATAATCATCAGTGTATAGAAATGATCGAATGCGTCGTCGTCGGCAAACTCGGGGAAGGTCTCGCGGCGCTTCTCGATGAACTGCTGGCGAAATCGCTCGATCGGTTCGCCGGTGTCCGGGTCGCGTTGTGGAACGACACACCGCGCACACGGTGTCATGCCCTCGAAAGTGATGCCGTCGGCCTCGAACGCCGGGACATCTTCGCCGACGAAGCGGTCTTCCCAGAAGGGTTCGACCCCTGAGACTTCGACGTTCGCGCGGAGGCGGCGGCGCGCACCCTCGACAGTCAGGTCCTCGAACCACGAGGCGACCGTTTCGAGCGTCGCGGTGCTGATGACCGACGGTCCCATTTTCCGTCGGTCGACGTAGCCGAGTTCGGTGTTGCGGCGGAGTCTGAGATCCATCCCGAAATACTCGCTGAACCAGTCCTCGGCGCGCCGCTGATCGGTGTCCTCCGCGAGCGTAAAGGACAACGTTTCGCCGTCCGGGACTGTCACCGACAGCGTCCTCCCCTCGGGATCGAACGTCGTCGAGAGATCGTGAAACTTGTCGCTGTCTTTGGCGTTGATGATCCCACCGTCCTCGAACAGGGCGAACTCCCGGTCGTAGGCGAGGGTGCCGCCGTCGGTGATCTCTGCTTCGTCGAGGCGAATTCCGTCGAGTCCCTTGACTGGATAGGCACAAATCTCTTCGATTGCAGCCATTACTGCTATATCCGACTACAGTTGTAAAAAAATCCGTCGGAGAGACGTCGCGCTCTATCCGAACCGCCCCAGCCCTCGGACCGTCCAGAGCGACCAATCGCCGTCGACCAGCACGAGGTTACAGGTCAGTGGTCTGTTCTGCGTTCCGTCTTTGTAGTACTCTTTTGCGCTCTTCTGTTCCTCGTTGAGAGTTCCTACTTCGACTGCGAGAAATGCAATCGCCGAGCGGACCTCGTCGACCATCTTCACCGCGTCAGTATCAAGTTGGATCCGCAGATCCTCGATCGACTCTTCGGTGACCTCTGTCGCGTGATAGAACTCCTGAATCCCGTCGATTTCGGGGTCGATATTCTTCCACGTCTCGAGTACCTCCCGTGATTCGAGATATCCCTCGTAATCGGCAATCTCCTGACTCTCCTCGATTCGGGAGATGGTCGGTGAATCGTCGTGGTACAGGTCTTCCGCCCGGGACCAGTTTTCGGTGGTCATCGCGTCGAAGTAGGATCTGATGACGGCATCGCCTGCGCCACCGTCTTGCAGATACATCCACCCTGCGCCGCCGACGCCGAGCAGTGCGACCGACGCACCCGCACCACCGAGCAGTGCCCGGCGACTGAGTCGCCCGCCAATCGGCCCGTCAGGTTGCTCGGTAGCCTCCGCGGCGTCCCCGTCTGGTGTGCCCTCGGCTTCGGGCTGTTCGGGTTCCAGAGGCTCTCCCGGGCCGGGAAGGCCGTCTGTCTGGGCCGGCGAGGCGGCTCCGTGACCTGTCGGTTCGGACTGATACTCCGGGAGGGCGTCGAGCGATTGGCCACAGTTCGGGCATTTCGGCCCGTCTGTGATCGAAGAACCGCAGTGGGGACACTGATCCATCGTGTCCGGTACTATTCAGTTCCAAAAGTAAAACATATCGAAGGGATCGGACCCCTCGAAAGACGGTCCAAAAACCTCAGAACGGTGCTTGCTGGCCTTGTTCGGGGACGTCGTCGGAGTCAGCGTCGGTCTTGCCGATCAGTACCTTGAACTCGCCAGGCTCTTCCTTTTTGTATTCCCAGTGGAACTCCGGTCCGGCCTCGGCCTCGAACTGGTGATACAGCGGCTTGGGGTCGTGGTCGTTGACCAGCACGAACCCGGTTTCGCTGTCGAGGTCGTCGTAGGCCTCGAAAATCTGTTCGTGGCGCTGTGCCGGTGGTAACTCGCGCACGTCCAACTCCCGCGTGACTTCGAGGTCGACGCTCTCTTCCTCGCTCTCGCCGCCTTTCGTGATCTGGACGCGGCACTTGTTTGCTTCTTTCTCGACGACATCCCAACTGAAGGAGTCGCCGTACTGCTCGTCGAACTCCCCTTTCAGCGGCCGGGGTTCGTGGGGAGCGACAATCTCCATGACTTCGCCTTCGGGAATCATCCCGTAGCGGTGATGGATGGTGGAGTGCCGTTCCGGCTTGGGAATCTCGCGCACGTCGAATTTCGTGTGTACGTCGCTGTCTGTCTCCTTGCCGGCGGCGGTTTTCGTGACTTCGACGCGCCAGCCCTCGTCGCCGCCGCGGCTAGCGTACTCCCAGTCGATGACCTCGCCGTACAGCGAGCGAAGTTCGTGATACAGCGGCTTGGGGTCGTGATCGTTGACCAGCACGAACCCGTCGCCGGGATCCAGCGCGTCGAAGGTGCCTGTCAGTACTGAATGGCGGCGCTGTGGCGGAATCGAGCGTACGTCGAAGTCGGGAAGTCGGTCCTCGTCCATCTCGCTGCCCACCTCGACGGTGACGCGCCAGTCGTTCTCGCCGGCGCGATCGACGGTCCAGTCGAGCGCTCGTCGGTGCTCGATCTCATAGCGTTTGAGGCTGATCGTTGGATCGGCCGCGGCGAGAATCGTCAGCTCACTCGACTCATCGAGGCTGTCGACCAGTCGTTCGTAGTACGCGCCAACTTCGTCTTCGCGGAGGTCCAGTTGCGGGCTCATATCTCGATGCAGTCGGTCCGATGGGGAAACCCTGCTCCCGATCATATTCGGGGTTCAGCATAGACGAATGATTTTAGGAGTGGGGGCCGAACCGGGGGATATGGAACTCGAAGACCATGCCGAGGAACTCGCCTCCGACCTCGGTGTTGACAAAGAGGAGGTCCAGGACGATCTCGACAACTTGCTGTCTTACAGCGTGCCGGTCGAGGAAGCGAAACAGAGTCTTCGTCGTAAGTACGGTGACGGCTCGGATGGTGGCGGCAGCGATGCTGTCGCGACGAAAACCGTCGACGAGATCGAGACGAGCGACAGCAACGTCTCCGTGACGGTGCGCGTGCTCTCGGTCGGCAAGCGCTCGATCCAGTACAACGGCGAAGAGAGCGTCATCTTCGAGGGCGAAGTCGCCGACGAGACTGGGAAGATCTCTTACACCTCGTGGGAGGATTTCGACCTCGAAGCCGGCGAGACGCTAACGGTTGGCAACGCCGGAGTTCGGGAGTGGGACGACAGGCCCGAACTGAACCTCGGCGAGTCGACGACTGTCGACCGCGAGGACTCGACGCTGGAGGTCCCCTACGATGTCGGCGGCGACGCGACACTTGCCGAACTGACACCGGGCGACCGCGGGATCAACGTCGAGGTCCAGATCCTCGACTGCGAGACAAAGACCATCGACGGCCGCGACGGCGAGACGGAGATTCTGAGCGGCGAACTCGCCGACGAGACCGGCAAACTTCCCTTCACCGACTGGGAGCCACGAGCCGAAATCGAGGCGGGTGCGAGCGTCCGCATCGAGGACTCCTTTATCCGGGAGTTCCGTGGCGTTCCGTCCGTGAATATCTCGGAGTTCTCGACGGTCACGACGCTGGGCCGAGATGTCGAAATCTCTGAGCGCGCGCCGCGACAC
Source organism: Halovenus anhuiensis (assembly GCF_037080055.1). Lineage (NCBI taxonomy): Archaea > Methanobacteriati > Methanobacteriota > Halobacteria > Halobacteriales > Haloarculaceae > Halovenus > Halovenus anhuiensis. The sequence goes on along the minus strand of NZ_JBAOJI010000001.1, from coordinate 855,828 downwards.
TCGATCCACGAGGCGATCAACCACGGCGGCCTGTATGATGTCGAACTCGTCGGCAACATCGTCGCGATCCGGGATGGCTCTGGTCTGATCGAGCGCTGTCCGGAGTGTGGGCGCGTCACGCAGAACGGCGAGTGCCGGAGTCACGGCGCGGTCGACGGCGAGGATGACCTGCGAACGAAGGCCATCCTCGACGACGGCACCGGGACCGTCACCGTCGTCCTCGACGAGGAACTGACGGCAGAGATCTACGGCGGCGGACTCGAAGAAGCCAAAGACCACGCTCGCGACGCGATGGACCGGGAGGTCGTCGCGGAGGAAATCGCGAGCGAGGTTGTCGGCCGCGAGTATCGCGTTCGTGGCTCCCTGACGGTCGATGACTTCGGGGCGAATCTCGAAGCCGCGGAGTTCGTCGAACACGCCGACGATCCGGCCGAGCGCGCGAGCCGTCTGCTCTCGGAGGTCCAGTCATGAGCGAGTCCGAGGGCAGCGGCGCGGGCCAGCGCGAGGTCGCGTACCGCATCTTCGCCGCGGAGTTCGAGGCCGCCGATTACGACTACTCCGAGAGCGACGAGGAGCGAGCGCCGAACTACGTCATCACGCCAACCGGTGCACGGGCGAACCGGCTGTTTATCGTCGGCGTCCTGACCGAGATCGAGCAGGTCAGCGAGGACGTACTTCGCGCCCGCGTTGTCGATCCGACGGGCGCGTTCGTCCTCTACGCCGGCCAGTACCAGCCCGACGAACAGGCCTTTCTCGAACAGATTCAGCCGCCGACGTTCGTCGCTGTCACCGGCAAAGCTCGAACCTTCCAGCCGGACGACTCCGACCAGGTCTTCACGTCTGTTCGGCCGGAGTCGATCAGCGAAGTCGACGACGAGACCCGCGACCGCTGGACGGTCCAGACCGCCGAGCAGACCATCGACCGGATTCGGTGGATGACGACCGCACTGGCGACCGAGAGTGAGGACGTACGTGCCGACCTCCGCCGTCGCGGCGCGGACGGCGGGCTGGCTCACGGGGTCGAACTGGCACTCGATCACTACGGGACGACGCCGACGTATCTCGATGCGCTCCGTGACCTGTCACTCGACGCCGCTCGCGTCGTCGCCGGCGAGGCCGACGAAGTCGAGGAGTTCGGAACCGCCCCGGACGCCGCCGGTGACGTGACCGTCGCCGACCTGGCCGCGAGCTTCACGCTCCCCGAGGCAGACGAACAACCCGAGACGACGGCGTCCGCTGACGACGAGCAACCCGAGACGACGACATCCACTGACGACGAGCAGCCGACCGCAGAGACGGACGAGTCAGCGACTGCGACAGCGTCCGTCGATGACGGGGAGACAACGTCGAGCGAGGAGGTGTCGACCGAATCTGACGCCAGCCCGTCCGGTGACGGGACGGACGCAGAGCCAGCGACAGAATCAGCCGAATCCACGACTGCTAGCGCCGAGGAACCTGCGACCGAGGAACCGACAGAGTCAGACACGGCAGAGCCGGCGACGGAGATGACCGAGGAGCCACCGGCGAGTGAGGACAGTGCTGCTGAGCCCGAGGCTGACAGTTCCGCGGCCGAATCCGATGAACTCGGTGATTTCGAGCCCGAGGAGTTCGAACTCGAAGAGGAGACCCGCGAGGAAATCGAGGAGGAGTACGGGACCGAGTTCCAGTCCGGCACGGAAGTCGACGAGCCCGGCAGCGCGGATATCGACACACCAGATCCGGCGGATGTCGACGGCCCCGAGGACGAACCGGCCGACGCCGAGCCAGTCGAAGACGCGCCGGACGAACGGCCAGTGGGCGACGAATCCGAACCGATCGAGGAGTCTGCCGACGCTGAGCCCGAACCGGACGAGCCGGAGCCTGTTGACGACGAACCGGAAGAGCCAGGGGAGGTGGAATCCCCTGTGGACGAAGCGGACGAGGAAGAGACTGGAGGCGGCGACACCGAGACAGTCGACGATCCACAGCAGGCCGTCGTCGACCTCATGGGCGAACTCGACGACGGTGACGGTGCGGCTCGGGAGGAACTCGTCGCGGAGATGGGCGAGCGCTACGGGCTCGACAGCGAGACAGTCGAAGACGCGATCCAGTCGGCGCTGATGGAAGGCCAGTGTTACGAGCCCGACGACGAGCACCTCAAACCGATCTGAATGTCCGTCGAACCGATCCCCGACGAGCGGGCCGCCGTCGCCCGAACTGACGGAGAGACGATGCTGGTAATCGCGGATTACCACGCCGGTATCGAGAGCGTGCTCCGCGTAGAGGGGGTCGAACTCGATTCACAAGCCGGGACACGCCGCGAACGCCTCCTCGGTCTGCTCGCTGAGACCGACGCCGACCGTCTCGTTATTCTCGGCGACCTGATCCACGCCGTTGGCGACCCCTGGGAGAGCGAACGCGAGGAACTGGCCGCGCTGTTCGACGCCGTCGCGGTTCCGATCACGCTCGTCAAGGGCAACCACGACGGCCAGATCGACGCGTTCGCCGAGGAGTACGACCACGTCACGGTCACCGACCCGCAGGGAGTCCGGATCGGTTCGGTGGGATTCGTCCACGGCCACACCTGGCCGGATCGCGAGGTACTCGAAGCCGATATCGTCTGTCAGGGCCACGAACACCCCGTCGTCAGGCTGGAAGACAGTGTCGGCGGCAGTCGGATGGAACACGTCTGGCTGCGAGGCCGACTCGCCCCAGAGGCCTTCGCCGACGCCGTCCCCGAGGCCGAAATCGACGGCGAACTGGTCGTGTTTCCTGTCTTCAACGACCGCTCCGGCGGGACGTGGATCAACGTCGAGGGCCAGGAGTTTCTCTCGCCGTTTCTGCCCGACGGTCTCGCCGACGGGGAAGCGTATCTCCTGAACGGTACCCGTCTCGGGCCGTTCCGGGCGGTCTGAACCCGGTAGCAGCCCATAAGGCTGATACAGATGGCCGAAGTATGTGTACAGAAGATGGCATCGTCCGAAGAGATGGGTGGGTCAGTCCCGGAACTCGACTCGCTCGTTCGAGATACCGATTTTTTCCGCTCGCTGGTCGAGAACGGCTCCGACGCGATCGTTTCGATCGACAAAGACAGCACGATCCTGTACGCGAATCAGGCGGTCGAGCGGGTGTTCGGCTACGAACCCGACGAACTCGTCGGCGAACAGTTGACGGTGATCATGCCCGACCGGTTTCACGCCCAACACTTCGAGGCGGTCGATCAGTATCTCGACACGGGGGAACGACAACTCGACTGGAACAATATCCGTCTCCCAGCCGTCCACAAAGAGGGCCACGAACTGACGCTGTCGATTACCTTCGAGGAACATACCTACGAGGGAAAACGAATTTTCTCGGGAATCATGCGGGATATCTCCGAGCGTGTCGAAAAACAGCGCGAACTCGAACGCCAGAACGAACGACTCGAACAGTTCGCGAGTCTCGTCTCCCACGACCTCCGTGATCCGCTCCAGGCGGCCAAGGCGACGACAGCGGTCGCCAGAGCAGGTGACGAGGAGGCGCTGGAAGAACTGGAGGAGATTCACGACCGGATGGAGGCACTGATCGAGGATGTGCTCTCGCTGGCCAAACAGGGCCAGGCCGTCGGGGAGACAGAACCAGTGTCGGTGGCGTCGGTTAGCGAACGCGCGTGGTCGACCGCCGGTGTCGATAGCGCGACGCTGGACCTGCGTGGGTCGCTGCAGACCGTCTCGGCGGATTCCGAACGGCTGGAGGCGCTGTTTGCGAACCTGTTCCGTAACGCGATCGAACACGGCTCCGAGGAAGTCACGGTCGAGGTGGGACCGCTCGCGGACGCCGCGGGCTTCTACGTCGCCGACGATGGCCCTGGCTTCGACGATGCCGACACCGAGGAACTGTTCACGTACGGCTACACGACCAACGAAGACGGCACCGGATTCGGGCTGAGTATCGTCGCAGAAATCGCAGAAGCGCACGGCTGGGAGGTGCGGGCGACCGACAGCACGGGCGGCGGTGCACGGTTCGAGGTCGAGACATGACGGGGGACGACCGCCCGCTCGTGCTCGCCGTCGACGACGAGGAACGTGTCGTCCAAGCCTTCGATATCTGGCTGGGCGACGGATTCGAGGTCATCACGGCCACCGGCGGCCGCGAGGCGCTCGACCAGATCACCGACGAGGTGGATGTCGTCCTGCTCGACCGACACATGCCGGATCTGTCCGGTGACGAGGTGCTCGAACAGATCCGCGAGGAGGGCTACGACTGCCGCGTGGCGATGGTCACCGCCGTCGCGCCGGAGTTCGATATCGTCGATATGTCCTTCGATCACTACATCTCGAAACCGATCGACGAGTCTGATCTCAGCGAGATCGTTGGCCGTCTCGTCGACATGGGGACGTACGACCAGCGGCTAAACGAACTCTACCGCGTCACCCAGAAGATCGCTACCCTCGAAGACGAGATGACCGACTCGCGGCTCTCTCATCACGACGAGTACGCCGCCCTCGTCGACAAACGCGACCGACTCCGCGAACAGACCCACGAGTTGGTCGACGAGATGGAGCGCGAGCAACTCGACGACGTCTTCGAGATGATCGACTCGAAACAGTAGCTCCGGATCCGGCGAGGCCATAGTATTTTGCCGATTGGGACGCGAGTATCCCGCATGGACACAGCCGATCACGGGGAGCGCTCTGCCGAAGCGTGGCTGCTCGACACGCTCGATGCTGTCTCCCGGGTGATAACCGGAGCGACAGACGCGGCAGAACTCGCCCGGCGCCTTCCCGGCGAACTCACCGAGCCGGCCGAAAATAGCGCCGCCTGGATCGGACAGCCTGCTCGCTCGTCGGAGGCGATTACGATTCGGGCAAGTTCGCCCACACTCTCCGACACGATCACCGATATCGAGGACTCGACGACCGAGCAGGTGCTTGATTCCGGCTCTCCGGCCTTCCTCGACGCTGCGGACTGCCCCGAGTACGACCGGCTCCACCAGTCCGGCGACCTGCCCGCGGCTACGGCGGCCGTGGTGATTCCGATCCCTGCCCTCGACCACGCCGCTGTTTTGCAGCTGTACACCGACGGCGATATCTCTCATCCCGGCGCCTCGGAAACGTTTAGCCGGGTTGCAGAGCTACTGGCTGAGGGCTTCGAGCATCAAGAGGCAGAACGTGAACTACATAGAGAGCGCGAGCGTCTCGAAGCGCTGCGCTCGCTGGTCTCACACGATCTGGGGAATCCGATCAACATCGCTGCCGGTCGCCTCGATCTGGTGCGGACGGAGTGTGACAGCGAACACATCGAACACGTCGAGTCGGCGCTAGAAGAACTCGAATCGCTGGCTGACGAGGGCCTCCTGTTCGTCAAGGCTGGCCGGGAACTCGACGAGCAGTCCGAACTCGATCTGGCGGCGCTCGCTCGGGAGTGCTGGGAGCTGATCGACGACCCCGATGCCACCCTGTCCGTCGAGCCGATGAGGGTGTACGCCGAACCGGAGCGGCTCCGGATGCTCCTCAACCAACTGTTCGACAACGCCGTCGTCCACAGCGACGATCCGGTCACGGTGCGTGTCGGGCCGCTCTCCGGCGAACGCGGCTTCTACGTCGAAGACGACGGACCGGGAATCCCGGACGACGAACTGGAGTACGTCTTCGACCGGGGATACACGACGGACTCCGAACGGGACGGACACGGACTCGCGCTCGTCGACGAGATTGCGGGTGCACTCGGCTGGGCTGTCGAGATTGCCGAGGCGGAGGGAACCCGAATCGAGATCCGAACTGTGACGTGGTGATGGTGAAACATATGGCGCTGGGGTGACAAGGTTCGACAATGGCCGATGTCGTCGTCGTGGATGATTCGCAGTTTATGCGGGTCCAGATCCGCGAGATTCTGGAGGAAGGGGAACACACCGTCGTTGCGGAAGCCGAAAACGGGAAACAGGGAATTGCGGCGGTCCGCGAGCACCAGCCTGACGTGGTGACCATGGACGTGAAGATGCCGGGCATGGACGGCATCGAGACGGTGAGCGAACTCATGGCGACCGATCCGACGCCGGTCCTCATGCTCAGTCGCTACACCGAGGAGGGTGCCGAGACGACCCTCGACGCTCTCGATGCGGGGGCTGTCGATTTCATGATGAAACCGGATGGTGAGGTGACCGCGAGTCTCGTCGAGTACGCGGACGACCTGATCGAACTCGTCAGTGTCGTAGCACAGGCGGATGTCGAGTCGAGAGAGTCAACGCCGGCGGCTGCCTCCGTCCCGGCATCCCCAGACTCGCCGTCGATACCGACTGTTCCCGACCAGCTTTCGGCTCCCGAACTCGCAACGACCGACTGGGAGACACCGCCGACGCTGTTCATCGCGGCCTCGACCGGCGGCCCCTCGGAGATTCACACCGTGCTCGGGGCACTGCCCGCGACTGCCGGGATCCGAGTCGTCGTCGTCCAGCACATGCCCGAGCAGTTCACCGACCGGTTTGCCAACCGACTGGACGATATCTCGGCGTTCGACGTGAGAGAAGCAGCCGACGGTGACCGAGTCGGTCCGAACGAAGCCATCGTGGCCCGCGGTGATCACCACCTCGAAGTCGACCGTGACTTCGGAGACGAACTCGCTGTCACCCTCACCGAAGAGCCGCCGGTGCACAGCGTCCGCCCGGCCGCTGATGTCACGCTCGAATCCGGCGCGAAGACCGTCTCCGGCCCGCTGGTCGGTGTCGTTCTCTCGGGGATGGGAACAGACGGCGCAGTCGGGACGGAGTGGATCGCCGACGCTGGCGGGACCGTCATAGTGCAGGATCCCGACTCGGCGAGTATCGGCTCGATGCCGGAGAACGCAATCGAAACCGGGGTTGTCGACGAGATGCACCCCACTGAAGAGCTTCCAGAAGCGATTCTGGAGGCATTCAGGTCGGCCCGGACCGAGCTATAGCCCGAAGATCGGAACGAACCGGAAGGTGAGGTAGGCACCGAGCGTCGAGATAATCGGGACAACATTCTGCATGATGACGACCCGTGCGGTCGTCGACGGGTTGAATAGTTCGCTGGCGGCCGGGATGTCTTCCGGTTCTTCTTCGCCGATTTCCGGAAGTTCTTCTCCTTCCTCGTCGCCCGCGAGCGAACCCACGGAGACGGTCGTCGATTCCTCACCGCGCATTCCGCCGACGGCGGTCGCGGTCCGGGTCGCCCGACCCCAGCCCAGTCCGATGATACTCATCGTGGCGATGATGACGAAACTCGCGGGGATGCCGATGGCAGAGAGCCCGACGGTCAGTATCGAGGAGACCGAGGCGACGATGATTGCCGCGGTCAGCGGGAGCGCGGTGATATCGCTGCCCATCGTGTCGAGTGTCCGGCGAGCGATCGTAAAGGAACCGAGCGCGACCGCGGCCGACCCGATCACGACTGCGGCGCCGACTTCGAGATCACCGCTACCCACCAGCGGTGCGACTGCGTTGGCGACGTTGGAGGTGCCCGACGCGAACGCCATCAGACAGCCGATGGCGACGACGACGGTCACGCCGGTCAGTTCTCGCCGCGTGGTTCCGGGGCCGCGGACGATCCGCGGGATCGTTCCGGAGGTATCAACTTCGATCACGGGTCCTTCGCTGGCGTCGATGGCGACCATCCGGTTGAGTTTTGGATAGAGATACCGGCCGATCACCCCCGAGACCCAGAACCCGATGATCGGTGCAACGATCCACCAGATGACGATTTCGCCGAGAACAGCCCAGTCGAGCGCGCCGGCGGCCTGAGCAAGGGCAGCAATCGCGCCGACGGTCGTCATCGAGGTTGAGGCGGGGACCCCGAAGATATTGCCGACAAATAGCGCCAACCCGATGAAAAACAGGACTGCGACGCCGCTGCGCAACGTAAAGACCCCCTCACCGTCGATGATGCCGTCCGAGAGCGTATCGATGACTTCAGGTCCGATTGTCACCGCACCGACGGCAAACGAGATAGAAAAGAGGGCTGCGGCCGCGACCTTCGAGATGACGTCCGCACCGACAGCGGGGCCGAACGCGGGCCCGGTTGTCGATCCCCCAATATTGTATCCGACGAACACTGCAACGAGGATGCCGATTGCGAAGAGAGGGTCGATCACTACTGTACGCAACTATTCGCGGGGGGTTAACTGTGGCCTTTTCGATGGGAGCACAACGCATATGGGGCCGTCTCACTTCACGGGAGGTATGACCGAGTACACCACGGTGTCGATCCCGAAAGATCTCGCCGACCGCGTCGAGGACACCATCGAGGGAACTAGTTTCCAGAGCACGAGCGATCTGGTCCGGTTTCTGCTCCGTAGCATCGTCATCCAGCATCAACAGCACGACGAACTCACCGAGGCTGATTTCGAGGAGATCACCGATCAGTTGCAGGATCTCGGCTACCTGGAGTGATCGCCGCTCACTGCTGCGGTCTCTTCTGGCGGTTCGATATCGAGAATTTCGTATTCGACTCGGTTCCCCTTCCGGTCGAAGGCTCTGAACGAATCAGTGTCCCACGGCGGAACGGCGACGAAGACGATTTCGCGCAGATCGTCACGCTTCGAGACACGGAGATCACCGCGGGGGTGTGAGACGAAGACGCCGGGGGTCTGTCCCGCCGGCGTGCCGAGGTCGACACCGAAGATTGCGTTGACGGCTCCCTCTTCGTTGGGCATGTAAAAGTGGGTGAACACGGGCGCGTCGTCGTCGAGATCTAACCCCGACAGATCCGCAGCGTCAGTCACCGCCAGCGGCACCGTCGTCGAATCCGGATCCTTCTCGCTGGCAAATCCCAACAGCGTCTCGACCAGCCCTTCCGTGAGATAGATCACACGTGTGAGTACGGGGCCAAGCTACTTAGCGTCCGGTGGTCGCTGAAAAACAGTGACCTCCGTGTCTGGCGCCGATCAGTGATCGGCGTCGTGTGGGTTCAGTTCGCCGCCGTACTGTTCGACGTGATCGCTGTAGTCGATAAACCGCGGTGCGTCGGGCTCGAAGGGCCGGTCGAGCGCTTCAAAGGCTTTCTTCTTGTCCCAGCCCTGCAGCTTTCCGACTGCGGATTTGTCTTCGAGGTCGTGGTAATCGAGGTGCTCTTTGGTGAGGTTCCACGCGTCGAGTCCCTGCTCTGAGCGAACGATGACCGAGGAGTACTCGTCCGAGGAACCGACAGAGCCGACGGTCAGGTCGGCACAGAAGCCGGTGAAGTCTGCACACTCGTCACAGCCTTTCAGCGCGGCGTCGTGGAAGTTCTCGATGTCTTCTTCGAGGATGCGGTTACCCTCTAGATCGTCGACCATCAACTTGCCGTGGAGCACGTCCATCTTGCCGACGTTGTCGATGTCGATGCCGCGCTGCTCCTGGATCTCTTCGCCGACGAGTTGCTTGTAATTGAAGTTCTTGGTGCACATCAGCGCGATCTTGTAGTCGATCGCGCGGACGCCTGCCTCCTGAGAGCCGTACTCCCACTCGAAGTCCTGCAGTGCGCTGATCCCTTCGATCTCACAGGGCGTGCCGACCAGCGCCAGCGAGATGTCCTCCCAGTCTTTCTCGAACTTGTCTTCCCACTTCGAGAAGTCCAGATGACCGAGCGCCATCGTCTGATTGTAGATGGTGCCGGTGTTGGCCTTGAGTTCTTCCGGGGTGGTGGCCATGAAGCCTTCTGCCTTCCAGGACTCGTCGCCGCTCTCGCTCGCGATGAGCGCACCGTCGATTTCGCCTTCTTCCAACAGCTGAATCAGCACACCGGTGACGACACCGCCGTCCTGTGAGTTGTGCCGCCAGTCTTCCTCGACGCGGGCGGAGAACTCGGTTATCGGGTCGCCTGCACCCTTGACGTTGTCCTCGCCGCCGGTGATCTTCCACTGGCGCTCGTAGCGTAGGCCACCGCGGGGACAGAAGTCCCAACAGAGCGAACAGCCGGTACACATCTTCACGAGTTCCGGCAGGCCGTCGTCGCCGATGCCGATGGAGTCGGAAGGACAGGCCGCGACACAGGTTCCACACTGGATACAGCGGCCCTCGTCGATGACGCCTTCGTCCAGTTCCATGAACCACGTCTTGTCGTCTGGTTTGTCGATGTCGTTCATCTCCGACCGGATGCCGTATCCGGGCGTCTCTAGCTCGGCATCGCCGGGGAGATTGACCCGCTCGTCGGGACGGTCCGGGTCCTCGCGGTTCTCGCCGGGGAGGACCTGACTCGTACCGCTGGCGGGTTCGGTGAACTCGATGTCGCCGAGTTCGCCGTTCTCGTCGACGTTCGTCGGTGTGCCGCCGGCGGACTCGGCACCAGCACCGTCGGCCATCGCGCGGCCGCCGTCGGTCGCTGCCGATTCCTGCGCTGCTGTAGGCTCCTCAGCCGGCGCGTCGTCGCTCGAACAGCCACAGTTCGAGCCGCAACTTCCGCCAGACTGCTTGTTCTTCTCGGCGGGAATCGTCTCGGTCTGCTCGCGCGTCCGGTCGTCGTCGCCGGACATCGGCGGGACACTCGTCGTCCCCTCCGAATCGCTGGCAGGAACGCCGGGCAGTGTCTGCTTCTCGTCGACCTCGCCGCCAGCCTCTCCGACACCGGGGTCGCCGCCACCGATGGCGGGTCCGTCCTCGACGAGTTCCGGATCGTCCTCAGTCGCCATGGGCAACACCCCCGGCGACGTTGGCGTCTGCTCCCTGCATGATGGTGCGGAGTCGGTCGTTGTCGGTCCGGCGACACCACTCGTAGAAGCGTTCGCCTTCGTGACGTTCGTCGGCGTAGGCGTCGAATAGCTGTTCGAGTGCCGGGATCACCGAACTCGCCGGGACGGCGTTTTCGACCCAGTCGATGAACTCGTTGTCAGTACCGAGCGCGCCACCGAGGCCGAAGTCCATTCCCTCGACGATGTTGTCGCCTTCCTCGTTGGTCGTCCCTTCTGGGTCGTCGAGTTGGACGGTCTCGCCGCGGAAGCCGATATCTGCGATCTGTGGCTGTGCACAGGAGGCCGAACAGCCCGACATGTGCATGCGGACGACTTCGAGGTCATCCGGCGTGTCGATACGCTTGTCCAGTGCTTTCGCCCATCGGCGGACACGGTTTTTCGTCTCGATGATGCCGTAATTACAGAACTCAGAGCCCGTACAGCCGACCGCGCCGCGAGAGAACGGACCGGGGTCTGGCTTGTACTTGCGGGCAAACGGCTCGTTCATCAGTTTGCCGATATTCTCCTCTTTGATGTGGGTTAGCACGAAGTTCTGGTCGGTCGCGAGTCGGACCGACGCCTCGTCGGTGCCGTACTTCTTGGCCGCGCGAGCGGCCTCGGCGAACTCGTCGCCGCCCATCCGACCTGTGATGACGTTGAAGCCGACGAATTTCAGACCGTCCTGTTTCTGGTCGTGGACACCGACGTGGTCGCCGGTGTAGCCTTCCGTGAGATCGATACCGCGCTCGTGGAAGTCGATCTCGCTGCGGTCGCGGATGGCCTGCTCGAAGTCTTCGGGACCCATCTGCTGGACGAGATACCGCATCCGGCAGACGCCGCGGTTGTTCCGGTCGCCAAGTTCCTTGAATGTCTGGGCGACCGCTCGGGTGAACTCGACTGCATCCTCCGGCAGGACGAACACGTCCAGCGGTGAGGCCATACGGGGGCCGTCAGAGAGACCGCCGCCGACCTTGACGTGGAAACCGTACTTCCACTCGCCGTCGATCTCCTTCTTCGCGGGGGTCATACCCACGTCGTTGATCTGTGACTGACCGCAGTCGTGTTTACAGCCAGTGATGGTCATCTTGAACTTCCGCGGGAGGTTGGCGAACTCCCGGTTCTCGGTGAAGAAGTCAGAGACGGCTTCGATGACAGGCTGAGCGTTGAATACTTCGTGATCGGAGACGCCGGCAACGGGGCAGCCGAGTACGTTCCGGGCGGAGTCACCACAGCCCTGGATCGTCGTCAGACCGACCTCGTCGTACTTGGCCCAGATCTCCGGCACGTCCTCGATTTCGATCCAGTGCTTCTGGATATCCTGTCGAGTCGTGATGTCGAGGTAGGCGTCACCCCAGATGTCGTTTTGTTCCTCGCCGCCGTGTTCCTCGGGGGCGGTGGAGTGTTTCGTCGCCATCTCGCCGATGACCTCGGCCTGCTCGGGCGTGAGATAGCCACCGGGCGCTTTTGTCCGCATCATGTAGTAATCGTCGTGGACGCCGTGGGTGTACATCCCGGCCCACTTCAGGCGCTCGAACTCGCCGTCGCCCTCGGATTCGGCAATCTCCTCGAAAGACATCCCTTCCTCGGCGTACCGCTTGACGTCTTCGATCACGTCCAGGGGGTGTTTCTTCTCTTTCCACTCTTCGACTGTATTCATGTCTGAACACCTCGTCGGCAGTTGTGCGTATTCATAGGTTGATTCGTCGACAGTTTGTGCAACTGCCGCTTTGTCTACCCTCTATATCCCGGTACACTTTACCTGCTCACTCTCGGTGAATTCCGCCACCCTTCAGTTGTAGCGGACAATTTTGCCCACTCTTTCTCTGACGCTCTCTCATCGACTCCCCGTATTCGGCCATTGTCTGGGGGTTTATCGTCAGTTCGGCTCGCAACAGTCGGTCCTCTGTCGCTCCTACCGGCGTTTGTTTCCGGTATATGCCATGCACGCGGGCGCGAAGGGAAATAAGAGTCACTTACTGGCCGGTAAGAGTCGTCTCCGGGCCAGACCGGGGGACAACAGTCGACTATTTAGGGTACGTCCGGGGCATGTGACCGGATAGCAGGACGGTGGCTGGACGGCCGCAGTCGTGCGAATCGACCGTGTATTCTGGCAAAACCGACAGCAGTAAACGTTCCGGTACAATTTTAAGAGAGAACACGGTAGATTTCTAATATGCCACATACTTGCCGTAATTGCAAGCGGACATTCAGCTCCGAACTCGAACTCGACCTGCACCGGGACAACTGTGAGGATGGGGACCTCTTCTGTGATCGGTGTGGGAACCGGTTCGCGGAGCAGACCGCAACCGAGGATGGCTGGCACTATCGTTGCCCTGAAGCCGACTGTGACGGGGAAGGAATCGGCGAAGATATCCACCAGGTAACGGACGTACGACTACAAACACCCTAGATTTGGCCGCTCGCCTCTGTGGCGCTGACTGTTTTCTATCTTCTCGGTATGTGCATCGCTACCGGGGGTCTTCCGTGATTTCTGCTCAGATCGGTGAGTAAGCGACTGTTTCAAGCATCGCTACTCTTTGAGCGCTCGTACTGGAGCAGTGTCTCGTCGAGCGGAGGTCTCGTCTCTCTTTCACTCTGCTCTGTCTTCAGATATTTGTGCCTCGGACAAAATGTGGCTCCTATGGCTCGAACAGACGATATCGCTCGGTTTTACGATCTGCTGGATACCCTCGCGAACCGAGTCGGCGGTCCCCGCAAACTCAAGAACTGTACCGGCTACATGGACTGGCCGGACCGAGGGGTCTACTTCTTTCTCGAACCCGGTGAGACGCGAACCGACACCGACCAGCAGCGGGTCACTCGGGTCGGCACCCATGCCGTGTCCACGGGTAGCGCCACGTCACTGTGGAATCGACTGAAACAACACTCCGGGACAGGCAGCGCGAGCAGCGATCACCCCCACGGCGGCAATCATCGCGGCTCTGTCTATCGAAAGCGAGTGGGCGAGGCGATCATCGAGCGACACGACCTGCAGGACGACTATCCCGAGTGGGACGAGCGCTGGGCGAGCATCGACCGCGACCGCTCGGCGGTCCGTGACGAGGAGTACATCCTCGAACGCCGCGTGAGTGCGTACATCCGCGAACAGCCCTTTCTCTGGGTCGACATCGACGACGAACCGAGCGCAGACAGCGACCGAGCGTACGTCGAGCAGAATACCATTGCGCTGCTCAGCAACTTCGAGGACCAGACTATCGACCCGCGAGCCGACAACTGGCTCGGGAGAGATAGTCGAAGCCGCAAAATCCGCGACTCGGGTCTCTGGAACGTGAACCACGTCGAGGAGGAGTACGACAGGGCGTTTCTGGACCGCCTCGAAGAGGCTGTCGCTGAGACGATACCGCCGTAGCCGAAGGAGTCGGCCAGCAGTCGTTTACTTCCCCCAGAAGGGATCCCGATTCCGGTGTTTGTCGAGATACATCGAGAGTACCTCTCGCTCGTCTGCAGAGATATCGTCGCCGAGTTCCTGTTCGAGAATCTTCGCGTGTTTCTCGGGAATTTCGACCCACAGTTCGTCGCCTTCCTTGATCTGTCGACCCACGGTCGGGCCGTCGATGGAGACGGCGACGCGCTCGCCGGTCCGGGCCTCGTCGACATCCTCGCCGCCGTCCTGAATCGACTTGAGTTGGCCGACTCGTTCGGGCTTGTTCCCGTCGAAGTTGACGATCCGGGTGTTCCGACGCAGCAGTCCGCCGCGGATCTCGACCCCGACGACCGCGGGATCTGACTGGCGGAAGGTGTGGTCGTCGAGAATCTCGAAGCGCGCGGGGCGGGTGATGTTTTCGAGCACCTGCTCCTGCTGGGCCTGTTCGATCTCCTCGACGTGGTCCTCGTAGCGTTCGATCAGCCGGTAGATCACGTCGTGCTCGAACAGTCGGACCGACTCCTGTTCGGCCAGATCGCGGGCGTCGTCGAGCACGTCCACGTTGAAGCCGAGAATCGCCTGGTGTTTCTCGGTGTCGGCCGTCTCGGCCATCCGCACGTCCCGCGGTGCCACGTCGCCGACTTCGGCCGACATGATCGGGATCTCGGCCTCTTCGAGCGTGCTCGCGAGCGCTTCGAGGCTGCCGAGGGTGTCGGCTTTGACCGTGACGCCTTCTTCTTCGGTCGAGACCTGAATATCCGCGAGTTCGGCTTTCACCTCGGCGATGACCTCCTCGACGTCCTGATTTCGGACGACCCGCACCGGCGCGCCCGCCATCGCGTCGTCGAGATCCGGCGCGGCAATCTTGACACCCTGGGCGGCGACAACTTCGTCGACTTTCTCGAACTCGTCGTCCGACCGGATCTCCGAGAGCGGTTTCGGCTGCAAGAGCGCCCGCACGTCGGTAACGATCGGCCCCGCCTGCCCGCCGACGACGATCTGATCGTCCTCGCGGATCGTTCCGTCGTAGATGACCGCGTCGATTGTCGCACCGAATCCCTGCGTGTCGGTCACCTCCAGGACTGTCCCGGCGGCGGGGCCGTCGACGTCGATGGCCATCTCCTCTTTCATGTACCGCTGGGACAGGCCCATCAGCACCGTGAGCAGGTCGGGGATCCCCTCGCGAGTTTCTGCGGAGACGGGAACGACGCCGATGTTCGACTGGAAGTTCTGGACCCGCCAGTACATATCCGCCGAGAAATCCTCGTCGGAGAGTTGACCGATGATCTCGTAGAGATTCTCGTTGAGGTCGCCCTGAACGCGTTCGCTCTGGGATTCGATGGCGACCTTCGAGGGCCGACCCTCTTCGGGATTCCAGCCCGGAACGGTGTCGATTTTGTTGGCCGCGACGACGAAGGGCGTCGAGGTGCGTTTGAGAATATCGACTGCCTCGTGGGTCTGTGGCTGGAAGCCGTCGTTGACATCGACGACGAGAATCGCGATATCAGCGAGTGCGCCGCCGCGAGAGCGAAGCGTCGAGAAGGAGTGATGGCCTGGCGTATCGATAAAGAGCAGGCCGGGAAGATCGAAATCGTCCGGATCGACGAGGTCACCGGCGATATCCGAGATGACATCGAGCGGCACCGCTGTCGATCCGATGTGTTGGGTGATCGCACCGGCTTCCCCCTCGCTCACTGCGGAGCCGCGGATCTGGTCTAAGAGGCTTGTCTTGCCGTGGTCGACGTGGCCGAGCACTGCGACGATGGGCGTCCGCAACGATGAGGCCTCGTCACGCTCGGTCTGGTGGTGTTCAGACATCCCGTCTCACCTAGAATTGGTAAAAACCAGCCGTCGTTCGCATTTAAGTACATCGGCTCGTCATTCGACCACCTGCTGTCCGGCGATTAGAAATCCGGCAGATCGTCGGGCGCGTCGTACTCTGTCTCCCAGTCGATATATTCGTCTTTCAGCACGTCACAGACGATCTGTCCCAGTTCCGTCAGCGAGGCATTGATACTTGATACTGTTCCCCACGATTCGATGTCGGGGTGGTAGTTCTGTTCTTTCCAGTTCTCGGGAATGCCGGGGGCGTGATAGCCGACACGTTCGGCGAAGGAATCCCAGAAGAAATCGAACTGTTCGATCATCGCCAGATCGAGCATGATCTCGAAGTCGGCCTCGCTCATGTCGGTCTCGGCGGCCCACTGCTCGAAGGCCTCCTCCCACGCCCCGTCTCGGAGAAATTCCTCCAGTTCGTCTCGTTTGTAGTCGGTATCACCGACGACCTCGGCGTCCTCGTACTCGTTCGGATCGATCCCTTCCAGTTCCGGCGGGTCGGGGACTGCCACGTCCAGACTCATACGCGTCGGTTGGGTCGCCGTCGGTATAAACTCGTGAGTCTCTCGGGGACGCATCGGTCTCCCGAAGGCACGGAGGTTTCCTGGAGACGCGTTGGTCTTCCGGAGACACGTAGGCCTTCCCGAGTATGAACAAGCTAATACGATCCTGTTCCAAATGGGGCACATGAGCAGTGACGCGCTTGAGCGCGAGTTAGCCGCCGTCGGGGAGCGGTTCAATTTCGGGGAGTACGAGACCGAGGCGTATCTCATCATTCTCGAACACGGCGATCTGACTGCTGCGGAGATCGCAGAGAAAACCGACATCCCACAGCCCCGCGTCTACGATACAGTTCGGAGTCTGGCCGACAGCGGACTGGTCGAACTGCACGAATCCCGACCGATGCGCGTCGTCGCAATCGATCCAGAGGAGGCGTTCCGGAACGTCCGGTCGACGCTCGACGAACTGGTTTCGGGGCTCTCGGAGCGCTACGTCACGCCGGCCCGCGACGACGAAGTCGTCTCGCTGGTCAAGTCCCGCCAGACCATCTTGCGGTACATCGAGGAGGTCATCTCCGAGGCCGAGTACGAACTCGTGCTCGCGCTGACGCCGACGCTTCTGGGGCGGTACGAGGATCTGCTCGCGCAGCGCCGCGAAGCGGGTGTCACGATCGAACTGCTGGTCGCGCCGGCCGCCGATATCCCGGATCCCGAGGAATACGATTACAGCCGCGTCGCCACGACCGCTCGCTCCCGCCGTGGCGTGACGACGCCGGTCGTCGCCGTCGCTGACGGTGAATACTCGGTGTACAAGCCACAGGATGGGGCCAAAAAAGGCGGTGAGGACCGTTACGGCGTAATCTTCAACCGCTCGGAACTCGGCTTTCTGGTCTCTGGCTTTCTCAACACGGTCGTCTGGAGCTCCGGGACGACGCTCACCGACAGCCGAGACGACCGGCCGTTCCCGCGCCGGTATGCGACGATGCGTCGCTGTGTCGACGATCTAGATCACCGCGACGAGCGGTTTTTCGCCGCCGTCCGCGGCCGCGATGTCGAATCCGGTGAGCGCCGGACAGTCTCCGGTGAAATCGTCGACGTTTCGGTCGGCTCGAACCGCGAGACGGCCGCGATCACCGTCGATACCGGCGACGAACTGGTCGATGTGGGTGGCCAACTCGCCGCGCTCGAAGATCTCGAAGCCTACGAACTCGCCGTTGGGCTGGAAGCGCCGCCAGAGCTGTAACTCCTGTTTTCGCCGCTGATAGCTGGGCCGGTACGTACATACTGTCTTGCGCCGATTATCCAGCCATCTGCTATGTCACATCGCATTCTCTGTGTCGACCCCGACGAGGAGTCGCGGGCCGAGACTGTCGCCTATCTCCGATCGGAACTATCCGCTCTCGACCCCATGATCGAGACGGCCGACGGGGTCGCCACCGCGACGGAGCAACTCACGACGGGGACTGCTGCGGTCATCACCGAGTACGAACTGACCGACGGCACTGGCTTCGAGGTGATCGAACGAGCACGGGATCGCTGTCCGGATGCGGGCGTCGTCCTCTACACGGAAACCGACCCTGACAGTATCGACAGCGCGGAGCTACAGGGGGAGATCACCGAATACGTCGGCAAGGGATCGGTGTTTGGCACCGAACGACTGGCCGAACTACTCCGGACGACCATCGAGGATAGTACCCAGCGGTCGTATCCGCTCCCACAGACCGAAGAGCAACGGCTGGTTGCGCTTCGCTCGTACGATCTCGACGACCCTGCTTTACTGGAATCGCTCGACCGGATCACCGACCTCGCGGCCCAGCACTTCGATGTCGACCAGTCGTCGATCAACATCATCAGCGAACACAGTCAGGACTTTCTGGCCTGTTACGGCAAGGCCGAACAGTGGGAGTCGATGGATCGGAGTGATTCGATCTGTACGTTCACGATTCTCGAAGACGAGAACGTGATGACTGTGTCGGATGTGACTGAGGATCCGCGATTCGAGTCCCGCAGTGAGACGCTCATCGAGATGGGGATCCGTTCGTATATGGGTGCAAATCTCGTCGCGCCGTCAGGGCTGGTGATCGGCCCGCTCTGTGTCTACGACTCCGAACCGCGGTCGTTTTCGCCCGCTGACGAAGCCTATCTCCAGAAACTCGCGGCGACGGCGATGGATCTCATCGAACTGTACACACAACTCGACGCGACGGAGGGATCACGATGAGTCAGGGTGTCCCGGACAGCTACGAGTTCGGCGATGATCTGCCGATCGAACCCATCGGCCCGGGGACGACGGTACTGGTTGCCGGCCCAGCACTCACTCCGGCCGAAGACCTCGTCCGCTCGATGACCGCCTCCGGGACGAGTTCGGGCGAGGGCGCGCTGTTCATCTCGACGAACATGACCTGCAAGCGACTGCTGCAGTCCTGCCAGCGCGGCGATCCAACCGTCGACCCCACCCACATGGGCATCATCGACTGCAGCGGGCAGGATATCGGTCAGACACAGGCCGAGGCGAAAATCAAGTACGTCTCGACACAGAGCGACCTGACCGGCATCGGAATGAATTTCTCGGCGCTGTACGAGTCACTCTATCCGGCCGTCAGCGAGGGACGTGTTCGAACTGGGCTGATCAGTCTCTCCTCGCTGTCGATGTACGTCGATATGCGCGCACTGTTCCAGTTCGCACAGACGCTCTCGGGACGTATCGACAGCGCCGACGGACTCGGCGTGTTCGCTATCGATCCGACGACTCACGACACGAAGACGGTCAACACGCTCAGTCAGGCTGCCGACGGACGCATCGAGGTTCGCGACCAGGAAGATGGCGACGCCGACGGGGAACTCCGCGTTCGCGGCCTTCCTGACCAGCCCAGCGGCTGGCAACCCTTTTCGCTGCCCTGAGCTCAGTCGACCCGTCTGTCGTAGACGCAACTCCCGACGACTCCGCCGAGGACGCTCAGCCCGACCGCGTAGACGATCATGAACGCCGTTGCTCCCGCGACGAGGACTCCTGTGGGGACGCCGAATTCGGGGGCGGGCACCGCAACTCCGCTGACGCTCAAGTAGACGCCGCCCAGCAGGTACGGGACGGCGGCGACGACACCTGCGACCGCTCCGGCGACCGAGCCGCCGCGGCCCGCTCTCCGGTCGAGATAGCCCGCGACCGCCCCGCCCAACAGCGTCGACAGCGGCAGTAGGGTCAACACCACGGCGACAACGCCCCCGACGAGGCCGTTTCGCAGACTGATTTCCCTCCCGGACGGGGGACTGGTTCCGCCACTGTACTCCGTCTGGTGGTCTGTGTGGCTCATCTGTTCCACCTACCTGAACGAACGGGCGCTGTCCGGGTCGGCGTTGCTCCCAGCAGGCTGGAAGCATTTATGACGACTCCGTATACTGCGGCGAAGCTTCGACGGTGAGTGGGCAGTCTGGTTCATGCCCAGTATATTGGGCACAACTTTTTCGCTACTCTCGGAGAATCTCTAGGTATGCGCGAAGCCGACCTCTCACTCAGCGATGCGGGCTTCGATGCGATGGGTATCGCGGATCTGCTGTCGATCAGTCGGGAGCGAGGGATTCGGGAGTTCACCGAACTCACCTGCCACGGCAACGGCGCAGTAGTCCAGATCGAACTCGAATCCAAATACGACGAGCAGCGACTCGCCACACTGGAGTGTGTCGACACCTGGGAGTACGTCGCCGAGACGGACGGCGGGCACCTCTACGTCATCGCCTTCACCGCCCCGGAATTACCGGCGGACGTGGCCGACCAAGCCGACGATCTGATCGGCACCTGTGATCCCGAAGTCGAGGACAGCACTGTCTCGCTCTCGCTGGTCGGCCCCCAGGACGCCATCTCCGGAACGATCCGCGAGTACGAGTCTGCTGGCGCATCGCCCGATCTACAGAAACTGGGTTCGTACGATGGCACCGCCGAACTCACTGACGAACTGACTGACCGACAGGAGGAGGTCGTCAGGACCGCCTTCGAGATGGGATATTACGACGTGCCCCGGACCATCTCGACGGCGGCGGTCGCTGCCGAACTCGACCTCGACGATTCGACCGTCTCCGAACATCTCCAGCGCGCCGAGCGAAACCTCTTCGAGCAGATTTTCGGGTGACTGGTTTTGCTTATCGGACTCCTCCCGAAGAGCTAGTCTTTTCTTCGGGCTGAGATTCCGGTTGGAATATATAACGAATGTGGACGTAACAAGAACCGATGCCAGAAGAGGAGCTCTTCAAAACTGAAACACAGAGTTCGAGAACAGAGATCGCTGAAGCGTTACGCGATGCCGCCGAGCAAGTCGAATCCGGGGATGTCACGCTCCGAAGTGACACCGACGAACAGACGGTGGCCGTCCCGGAACGTCCCCGGTTCGAGGTCGAACTTGAGCGACTCACGGATTCAGAAACCGGCGACCAGCGGTACGAACTCGAGTACGAGATCAGGTGGACGAAGTAGCAACGTCGTTCCGCTGGATGTCCCTATTGCACGTCCTCGAGTAGCGCTGCGGCGAACTCTGTGGCTCCGTCGAGTTCGAGCCCGATCGTTGCGGCTGGGACTGCCTCGGCCCACTCACGGTACGAATCCGCGTTGGGGAAGGCCTTCACGTACGGACAGACGGCCCCGTAGGCGTCTTCGAGAGTTGGGTTGCCGTCGACCAGATTAGCAGCGTTCTCTTCGACTCCTAGCGAGAACACCGCCTCTTTGGGTGTGACTTCGAGCGTGTCAGTCCCCACGGCACGAGCCTCGATGACGGTTCCGCCCGGACTCTTCGTGTGAATCTCGACGGACTGCTCGGACAGCGCCGCGAGGATCACTGCGTCGTAGAAACAGAGGAAGTACTGCCGTTCACCGTCCCGCACCGCCCAGTGGGCTGTTCGCTCCTCGGTCGAACAGAGATCCTCCACAGCGATACTGCCACCGACCGTTTGACGGATTTCTGCCGCCCACTCGTCGAAGGTGGTGACCGACTCTCGGCCGAGAAACTGACCGAGTGTGGCGCTCATCTCTGCGGGGAGTTCCGCCTGAAGCGGATTCTCCGCGGTGAGGTTTCTTCCCGCCGACTCTGTTTGCGATTCGGTGACTGTGCCACAACAGGAGCAATGCTCTGTCATATCCCACCCTACGTCGCCGGCCGAGGACTGGCTGACTCCCAGCGCGCTGGGGGTATTTATACCAGCCGCTTCGGCGGTCTCACAGTCGCCGGCAGGTCAGTCTTCGGCGTCTGCTCGTTCGACGCCGGTCCCCGCCTCGACCGCCGAGAGGTCGATCCTGCCGTCGGGCATCGGGACGCCGTCGTACGGATCGTCGGCGAGCAGCAGCGAGCCGTCGAGATCGGCGTACTCGACCAGCGGCGCGAGCTGACAGGAGCCAGCCAGCGACGCCATACTCTCGACCATACAGCCGATCATTACGTCGAGTCCGTGGGCCTTCGCCGTCTCGATCTGTCTGATTGCCGGGCGAATCCCGCCGCATTTCATCAGCTTCACGACGACGATATCGACCGCGTCAGCGACTTTTGGCACGTCCGCGGCAGTGACGCAGGACTCGTCGGCGGCGACCGGCAGGAAGCCGTCCTCGGCAACACGTGCCAATCCCTCGTGGTCGTCGGCCGGGACCGGCTGTTCGACGAACTCGACGCCGGCGTTTGCGAGCCACTCCATCTTCTCGATTGCCTCCTCGGGCGTCCACGCACCGTTGGCGTCGACGCGGATTCGGGCCTGCGGGACGGTCTTTCTGATCGCGTCGATCCGCGAGCGGTCGTCGTCGGTCCCGAGTTTCACCTTCAGGATCGAGTAGCCAGCGCCGGCGGCCTTCTGTGCGGCGCTTGCCATCCCCGCCGGCGAGTCGATGCTGACGGTGTAGGAACTCGTCGGCGCGTAGCCCGGATCGAGACCGAGCCGCCGATAGAGGGGTTCCTCAGCCTGCCCCGCCGCGAGGTCGTGAACGGCGACCGAGACGGCCGCCCGCGCTGCCGCCTCGTCGGGTGCCGCCTCGCGCATTGCTTGCTCGACGGTCTGCTGGCGGGTGGGGTCCCCGATTTCGAGCACAGTGTCGAGCAGATCCGGCAGGGCGTTCTCCACGCTGTCGACCGTCTCGTCGTAGTACTCGGAGGGTGCTGCTGCACCGAGTCCCCGCTGTCCGTCTTCGTCTTCGAATCGAACGACGACCGTCTCGACCGTCTCGCTGGCCCCTCGGGAGATGGTGAACTCTCCGTCGATGGCGAGTTCGAGTCGCTCGGTTTCGGTGTCGATGATCTGGCTCATGCCATGTCGGCGAAGGGGCCGTCACCGGCTTCTTCCAGGCGTTCGAACTGCTCGGCCGAGAGGTCGACCGTCGCCGCCCGAAGGTTCTCCTCCAGTTGGTCGACGGTCCGCGCGCCGACGATGGGCGCTGTCAGGTCTGGATGCGCGCACTGGTAGGCGAGCGCGACCTGCGCCTCTGAGGCCCCGACTTCCTCGGCGACCTCGCGGACGACATCGAGTGTGTCGAAGTTCTCTTCGGTCAGATAGCGGTCCTCCCAGCCGTCGGTGTCGGAGGCCGTCGACTCGGCGGGTGCGCCCTCGCCTCGTTCGTATTTGCCCGTGAGAAAGCCCTGTGCGAGCGGGCTCCACGGGAACACCGCCAGATCGTGCTCGCTGCAGAAGTCCATGTACTCGCCTTCGATTTCGCGGTCGACGAGATTGTATCGCGGCTGGGTCACGGTGAACGGTTCCCAGCCGTACTGGCGGGCGAGTTCGTTCGCCTCGGCGATGCGCCAGGTGTTCGGCTTGAACGTCGACGCGCCGAGATAGTTGACCTTGCCGTCCTGTACGAAGCCGTCCAGCGTCCGCATCAGTTCGCGGGCTGGCGTGTTCTCGTCCCAGCGGTGGATGTAGAGCACGTCGAGGTACTCAGTATTGAGGCGGTCGAGCATCAGATCGATCTGTCGCCGGAGGTGTTTCCGGCTGAGGCCGTTGCCGTTGGGGTCGTCGTCGCGGGTCGGCCAGTAGATTTTCGAGGCGATAACGAAGTCCTCGCGGTCGCGGTCCTCCAGCCACTCGCCGATCCACTGCTCGCTGTCGCCGCCACCGTACACGTCGGCGGTGTCGATGAATCGCCCCCCTGCCGACTCGTAGGTGTCGAGCAGTTCGTGTGCACGCTCGCGGTCAATTTCGAGGTTGCCCGCGGCCGTCTCGCGGCCGAACCGCCACGTTCCGAATGCGATTCCGCTCACTTCCAGTCCCGTCCGCCCCATCGGTACGGCATCGATGATCTCGTCCATACACCGAGATGCGCCCCCACGATGTAGAAACGTACGGATTCGCGTTCGCCAGTGGGCGGGGGTCGGTTCGTCGTCTGGCTGACACTAGCTTTATCGCGGTCCCGAGTGTGGATTGGCACATGGATTCAGAGTACGTCGAACTGGACTGGGACGGAGACGTGGCAACGCTGACTGTCGACCGACCGGAGGCGCTCAACGCCTTGAACGTCGAGACACTCGAAGCGATGCGCGACGCCATCGCCGAAGCCCAAGCGGAGGACGCACGCGTGCTCGTCGTCACCGGCGCTGGCGACGACGCGTTCATCGCCGGTGCGGACATCAAGTACATGCAGGATCTCTCGACCGAGGAGGCGCAGGCCTGGGGAGCACTCGGTCACGAGGTCGCAAACGCGCTGGCAACCTTCCCCGGCGCGACGGTCGCCGCAGTCAACGGCTTCGCCTTCGGCGGGGGCTGTGAGATGGCGATTGCCTGCGACCTCCGCGTCGCCAGCGAATCGGCCATCATCGGCAACACGGAGATCGATCTCGGCATCATTCCTGGCTGGGGGGCAACCCAGCGACTCCCGAAACTCGTCGGTGACGAGACGGCACGCCGGATGATCTATCTCGGCCAGCGACTGGACGCCGACACCGCCCGCGAGGAGGGGCTCGTCGGCGAGGTCGTTCCCGACGACGACCTGACCGACCGCGTTGCGGAGCTAACGGACGACCTCGCCGCGAAACCTGCCTTCGCCCTGCAGGCCGCGAAGCAGTCGATTGCCCAGCACTACCAGGGCAGCCAGACGGCCGGCCTCGATTACGAGAAGCGAGCCTTCGCCAGCCTGTTCGGGACGCCAGATCAGCGTGAGGGGATGGCCGCGTTCGTCGATGACAGAGAGCCGGAATTCGAGTGAGTTAGAGCACCATTCCGGACTGCAACAACACGATCAGGCCGGTCAGCGTCGCCAGACTCGCGAGCGTGCTGACCAGAATCGTCGTGCTGACGTAATCGGCCGCCGACAGCCCGACACGGTCGCTCCCAAACTCGATGGTGAGCATCAGCGGCGTGATCGCGGCCGGCATCGCACATTCGAGGACGAACACGCGACCGACGGTTCCGGTCAGCCCTAACGCCAGCGCGATCGCGGCCGCGATGACCGGCGCGACCAGCAACCGCAATCCCGCCGCCGGCAGGACTCGCCCGACGGTCCCGCCACCGCCCGAGTTCGTGAGTTGAATCCCGAGCAACAGGAGCATCACGGGAATCGCTGAATCGCCGGTGAGTTGGATCGTCTGCATGACCGCGGTGTCGGTCGCCGGCGCGAGATCGAACGCACGGACGATCATTGCGGTGACGACGGCGTACACGAGGGGGAGGCGGAAGACCTTGCCGAGAGCACCCCGCATCGACCCGGCCTGGCCCCGAGAAGCGACGTAGACGCCGACAGTGTACATCAGCACCGACTGGACGGCGATGTAGAGAACGGCGGTGCTCCGCCCGAGTGCACCGAAGGCAAACGCCGAGAGGGGGATCCCGTAGTTGCCCGCGTTCGAGAACGTACTCGTCAGAACGAACGCGCCGAGGATCGGTTCCTCCTCGCCGACCAGCCGGCCGGCCCCCTCCGCGAGGACAATGATGACGACGACGAAGGCGACGATACCGACAGCTAGCCGGACGACGGTTGGTCCTTCGATCGGTGTCGTCACCAGGCTATAGAAAATCAGTGCCGGAGCCAGCACGTAGATCGTGATCGTCGAGAGCGGGTCGGCATCGACGTCTCGGACGGAGCCGAGTGCGAATCCGACACCGGCGACGGAGACGACCGGGAGGATAGCCGAAGTCAGCACCGAGAGCAGCGACACGGTTGGTTTCAGCGGTGGCCCATAATCAACAGTTTCGATCCCGCGTGGCCAGACAACCGCTCACTCGTCGAGTTCTTTGAGCCGGACGTATCTCCGGGTAGCGGCGGCGAAGCCACAGGCGATGAGTCCAAGCGAGCCGAAGATGGCGAGCCACAGCCCCGTCGCGGGCTCGAACGCAGACGGAATCGCGGCGTAGGGGCCGACTTCGACCAGTTCGCTCTGCCCGTCGGCGTCGACGACGGCCCACGCGATCAGCGCGACGAAGCCAGCCCCCAGCCCCAGCACACCGACGACGAACTGCCAGAAGATGGTCCACCGGACGGCAGCGACGAGCGCCGCCCCGACGGCGACGCCGACGACCAGTTCCGGAAAGAGCGCGATCTCTCGCGGCGAAATCGAACCCTGGACCGTCGTGCTGACGTTGACGATTCCGCCGCTGTCGCCGATTCGCTGTCCGATCCCGTCGACGGTCGCCCACGGGAGCAGATAGCTCAGTCCGATCACCAGACAACTCAGCACGGTCCCGACTCTGAAGGGATCGAGCGACTCCGGATCGATATCCACCAGCCACTCCGACATGAGAACACCCACCGGCCGCCGAAAAATAACACTGCTGATTACCTGCTCAGGCGAATAGCTGGCGCGCGTCGTCTAGCGCCTCGACGAGCGTGTCGATTTCGGACTTCGTGTTGTAGATGTAGAAGGAGGCTCGCGCCGTCGCGGCGACGCCGAGTTTGTCGTGCAGCGGCTGGGTACAGTGATCGCCGGCCCGGACCGCCACGGCGTAGTCGTTGAGAATCTCCGAGAGGTCGTGTGCGTGGACGCCCTCGACGTTGAACGAGACCAGTCCGCCCCGGTGCTCGCCCGCCGGCGGCCCGAAGACTTCGATGTCGTCGAACTCGTTGAACCGCTCCATGGCGTACTGGGCGAGTTCGTTCTCGTGGCGTTCGATCTTCTCCATCCCGATGTCTTCGAGATAGTCGACTGCTTCTGCGAGCGCAATCCCGCCGGCGATGAT
Organism: Halovenus anhuiensis; assembly: GCF_037080055.1. Taxonomy (NCBI): domain Archaea; kingdom Methanobacteriati; phylum Methanobacteriota; class Halobacteria; order Halobacteriales; family Haloarculaceae; genus Halovenus; species Halovenus anhuiensis. Next base: position 829,356 of record NZ_JBAOJI010000001.1, on the reverse strand, counting down.
CGGCGTTCCGGCCTCGAACTTCCAGGGGAGTTCGTTCCACGTCGAGTCCTCGAAAGTGACCTTCGTGATCATGTCTCCGCCGTAGAGGTACGGCTCCATCTCCTCCAGAATGTGCTCTTTCCCGTAGAGAACGCCGATGCCCGTCGGCCCGCACATCTTGTGTCCCGAGAAGGCGTAGAAGTCCACATCCAGTGCTTCCACGTCGACCGGGCGGTTCGGCACCGCCTGTGCTCCGTCGGCGAAGATGTAGGCATCGTTGTCGTGGGCCATCTCGGCGAGTTCCTCGATGGGGTTGACGACGCCGAGAACGTTCGAGACGTGGACGACCGAGACCATCGCCGTATCGGGGCCGATCAGTTCGCGAGCGTGGTCCATGTCGAGGCGGCCGTCCTCGTCGATGCGGATGTACTTGACCTCCGCGCCGGTTCGCTTCGCGATCTGTTGCCACGTCACGAGCGAGGCGTGGTGTTCCATCTCCGTCAGCACCACTTCGTCGCCGGGGCCGAGTTCGTTCAGTCCCCAGGCGTAGGCGACGGTGTTCATGCTCTCGGTCGTGTTTTTGGTGAAGACGATCTCTTCGCGGCCGCTGGCGCCGATGAACTCGGCGACGCGGTCGTGGGCTTGCTCGTAAGCGATCGAAGCCTCCTGCGAGAGCTGGTGGAGGCCGCGGTGGACGTTAGCGTTGGTTTCCCGGTAGTAGTCGGCAATGGTGTCGATCACCTGATCGGGTGTCTGTGTCGTCGCGGCGTTGTCGAGATAGACCAGCTGCTGGTCTCCGAACTCGCGTTCGAGAATCGGAAAATCAGCGCGAATCGCCTCGACATCGAGGATATCGGGCTCAGTCGTTGCCATTACCGGAACAAGGGGACGAACAGACAACATTATTTCGGTTTGCCAAAAACAAACTTTCCCGCACCCCTCATATCAGGGGTCCGCCGTCGGGTCTCGGTGGTTTCATAGCTGGGGGCTCGTAACGGGGGGACATGACGACCGTTGCGGTCGAGACCGGGGCGCGGCTCCATTTCGGCTTTCAGAATCTCTCGCTGGCTCACGAGCGCCTGTACGGCGGCGTCGGCGTCGGGCTGGCCGAGCCACGGCTGACGGTCCGCGCCGAACCGGCCACGACCATCGAGTGTCCCGAGGAGTTGCGCTCGTACATCGACAATGCCGTCGACGCCCTCGGCGTCGAAGGTGCGACCGTCGAACTCACTGACGGGTACGACCGCCACGTCGGCCTCGGCAGCGGCACACAGATCGCGCTCGCAGCGCTGGTCGCTATCGCTCGCGCTCACGGGAAATCGGTCGATCCGCGCGAACTCGCCCCACAACTCGGCCGCGGCGGGCGCAGCGGCGTCGGTGTCGCGACCTTCGAGTCCGGCGGCTTCGTCGTCGACGTGGGCCATCCAACCGAGCGGTTCACGACGGCCCCGCCAGGTCCCGGTTCCTGGTCCGTCCCGAAGCCGCTCGGTCGGTGGACGCTCCCCGACTCGTGGCGATTCCTGCTCGTCACACCAGAAGAGCCCCCGGGCCGCAGCGGCGAAGAAGAAGACGAGAGCATCCGAACTATCGTCGAGCGCGCCGATGGCTCCATCGCCGACGATATCGCGACGCTGCTGACCCGCCGCCTGCTCCCGGCCGTCGTCGAGGGTGATCTGTCCGCCTTCGGAACTGCCGTGTCGCGACTCGGTCGGCTCAACGGCGCGTGGTTCGCCGACGAACAGGGCGGCGTCTACCGCCCGCCAGCAGGACAACTCATCGACGCCCTCGATTCGAGTCCAGCAGTCCTGGGGACCGGCCAGTCCTCGTGGGGGCCGACCGTCTACGGCGTGACCAACGCCGAGCGCGCCGAGAGCGCGAAAACCGCAGGCAGCGATGCACTGGACGAGTTCGGCCTCGACGGCACGGTTCGGGTCGTGGCTCCGAGCGATTCGGGGGCGACCGTCCGGGAATCCTGACGGTCAGTCGTCACTCGGTTCTGGCTCTGGTTCGGACGACCCGAACCGCTCGTGGAAGGCCAAAAACTCGTTGTCGCCTTCCGTGATATCCTCCCATTCAGTCAGCCCGCGGCTCTTTCTGGAGCCGGGAATCGTCAGATCGAGTACGAAGCCGACGATGCCACCGACCGCAATCCCAGTCGTTCCGATGACGAACAGGATCTGTGCGATCGGTTCGAGCCCGAAGACGGCGCCGAGATAGGCAATCTCCCCGACTGCTTCCAGGGCCGGCCCGAGCACTGCCACGCCAGCGAGTGCCGATTCGATCGCTGCTGCGCCCTCACCGCCAGCGAAGTTTCCGACCAGCGAGGGAATCGAGAGGCCGCTGAGCAGCGTGATGCCGATGATGAAGACGTTCCGGTTCTGGTTGAGATCGACGTACTGCAACTGTGAGAGGCCGATCCCGATGATCTGGGCAAACATCACGACGAACAGGCCGCCGACGATGGGATCGGGGATGGTCGTCACAATCGCCCCGACGAAGCCGACGAAGCCGGCGATGAGCATCACGACAGCGCCGACCTGTACGACGAATCGGGAGGCGACACCGGTGATGCCGATTGCGCCGATATTCTCCGAGTAGGATGTCGAGCCGTTGCCGGTGCCCATGATGCCGGCGAAGATGTTGCCGAAGCCTTCCATCGCCAGCCCGTGGTTGATTCGCTTGCCGCTCGGTGCCTTCTCATCGGAGATCCGGGCCACCGCGTAGTAGTCGCCGAAGCTTTCGACCATCGACGCGAGCACGCCGGCGAAGATGCCGATGACGAACGAGGAGGTGAACTGCGGCGTGCCCCACTGGAAGGGGACGATGGGCTGGATGATCGACGCCTCGCTGACGCCGGTGAGGTCGACGTAGGCACTGGACCCACTCTCGATGACGCCGCCAACCGACAGTCCCGCAGCGAGCAGCCACGCGCCCGCCAGCCCGATCAACACTGGATACAGTCGCAGGACGTTGCTGTATCTGTCAAGGTACTGTGAGCAGCCGATAATGAGCACAAGTGTCAGCAAAAACAGCCAGATGCTCTGCGTTTCGGGATTCGTGATCTGTGGCACGTCGAACAGCGCCAGCCCGACGAGCGCGATGACCGGCGCGATGACGACGGGACTCAAAAATCGCTTGAGCCGTCCGAACAGCCCGAGATAGCCGATCGCAACCTGTGCGATGCCGGCAACGATCATCGCACCCTGTAACTCGACGATCATCGTCTCCCAGCCCGCGCCGCTGGCCTGGAGGACGCCGATGATCGCCAGTGCTGGGGCGAGAATCGCAAAGCTCGCCCCCTGAACCAACGGGTAGCGATTACCGATCGTCGTCTGTGCGAGCGTCGCGACGCCCGAGACGACGAAGAAGGTCCCGACGAGTCGTGCTGTCGCGTCGGCTGGCATGCCCATCGCCGCTGCGAGGACGAGCGGGACCGCGATGTTCGACCCGATCATCGTCAGATAGTGCTGGAAGCCGAGCAGGATCGACCGCTCGATCGGCGGCTTGTCGTCCATTCCGTACTCGACGGTTTCTGCTGAGCCATCTACGACAGGGGATGACTCAGTAGCTGTCTCTGACCCGCCGTCTGTCCTGACGGCGCGTTCCTCGGCTGCTTCGCCGCGTGACTCACCCATTGCTGCTTTGCTGTATCTAGCAGGCCGGGATAAACGTTGTTTCTCGTGCCCTGTGCTTTTTACCGCGGGCCGTCCTGAGAGGGGTATATGCAGCGGCTACCATTCGGAATCACTCGCCTCGACAACACGATCGGCGGGGGCGCACCGCGGGGCAGTGTCGTCCTTCTCTCCGGCGAGGCCGGGGCCGGTGCCCGAGAATTCATGTTCACGACGGCAGTCATGAACGGTCTCGCACACAAAGAAGACGATATATTCGACCTCCACTACGGGGATCTGTCGGACAACGCAACACTTCCCGAGGAGATTCACTACGTCTCGTTCACTTCCGAGGAAGACCAACTTCGCAACGAGATTGCGATGACGATGGACGACGAGATTGCGGATTCGGGACTCGAACCCGTCGAGTTCACCTCACTCTCGAAAAATTTCTTCCACGTCAGTCCGGTGCCCCGTGACTGGTACGCCGAGGAGACGACAGATATTACGAGTCTTCGGAAGCGTCACGAGGATCGACAGGGACTGTTGAGCGCGCTCGGTGACACACTCAACGACCGCGCGCCGGGCAACGTCGTCATCATCGACTCGCTGTCGGATCTGGTCAGTACGGTTGACGACGAGGACGGGATGAGTTGGTCGGACGTGAGCTACATCGTCAAGGGACTGGAGAAGGCCAGTCATAGCTGGGGCGGACTCATCTTGCTCCACGTCAACCACGAGACGCTGACCGACACCCAGCAGGGGCAACTGATCGACGCCTGCAGCGGGACGCTGAAATTCGAGTGGGAGACAGGCGGCTCGAACCGCGCGCGGACGCTGGTGGTCAAGAACTTCCGCGGCGTGCTCTCACAGATCGAAGCTGAGAACATCGTCAAATTCGAGACTGATTTTGGCGACGCCGGCTTCGACATCAGCGACGTTCGCAAGATCCGATAGCCAATCTTTCGCACGACGGATACTTTCGGAAACTGAAACTGGCGGCAAACGCTTAACTATCCAGTCGAGAAACAACCGGGTATGGCGAGCGAGTCGAGCGGCGAGCGGACGGTGTCGATTACGTTGCCGGCCGACCTCGACGAGTGGCTCGACCAGCAGGCTTCTGCGGCGGAGATCGACCGTGAGGAGCTTCTGGTTCAGCTACTGGCCTCCTACCGGATGGCCGCCGACGGCGACGGCCACCCTGGCGGCGACGTGCTGATGGACCACGAGGAAATCGCTGACGCCGTCCGCTCACAGCTCGACGAACAACTTTCGGCCCAACTCGACAGTCGCATCGAACAGGCTGTCGATCAGGCGCTGACCGATCAGCTCTCGGAGGCGACCAATTCGGTTCAACGACAGCTCTCGAAGCGAATCGACTCCGTCGAGTCGGAGTTCGACGAGAAAATCGACGACGTTCGCGAGCGTGTCATCCAGATTAAAAAGGAGACCGACGCAAAAGCGCCGAAAGATCACACTCACGATCAGTTGCAATCGATCCCGGAGATTCAGCGCACACTGACAGAGCTCGAAGCGGAACTCGACGAGCTCCAGACCGAGTTTGCCGAGACAGTCCCCGAACAAGAGAAAACGATCACCGATATCGGCGGCCGGGTCGAGGAGATGCAGGACCGACTCCAGACTGTCGCGTGGGTCGTCAGCGACCTGCGGGAGGCCCAGGAGTCGACCGGCGGACTCGAAGCCGTCGAGCGGATCAAACGCGCAGCCGCGAAGGCGGATATCGAGCGGGCCGACTGCGAGAACTGCGGCGAAGGCGTGACGCTGTCGCTGTTGACCGATCCGGAGTGCCCTCACTGCAATGCGACGGTGACGAACGTCGAACCGGCCAGTGGCTGGTTCGGCAGTCCGACGCTTTTGACTGCCGCCCAACTGGAATCCGGTGACCGGGCATGAGCGACGACGAGGAGAATCCGTTCGAGGAACTCGACGACGCCGTCGGTGACCGCGACGGCGACCCCTTCGAGACACTCGGCGACGAGTCCGAGGACTCCCCGGGCGACCATTCGGAGTCCAGCGGCGAGGCGGCCGATTCTGGACAAAGAGAACCCGAAACGGAGCAGTTCCGGGGCGCGCCCGACCCCCGGGATCCGGCAGAACCGGGGCCGGAGACCGAGCAAGACACGAGTGAAGAGTCTCTCGTTGAGCGGGGGCTGTTCGCGCCCGACGAGACCGACAGCGAACCACAGCACTCGTCGGCGGACGACGACTCTCCGGCAGCGTCGGCGGAGCCAGTCGACGATGCAGAGATGGCGTTCGATATCGGCCAGCGCGAGGACGCGGATCCGACGCAGGAGAAGTTTCGGTCGGACGCGGGTCGCCGTGAGGGTGATCCGTTCGACTCGTTCGAGGACGCCTTCGACGAGATGGATGTCGACAAACTCGATCCCGATGTCGTCTGGCAGCAACTCGCGAGCGCGGAATCGCGGGGCTCGGTCGGCGACGCACAGGAGCGCACCTACGCCGATGTCTCGAAACACAGCTACTGTGAGCAGTGCGAGCACTTCTCGCCGCCGCCGGACGTGTCCTGCGGCCACGAAGGGACCGAAATCGTGGAATTCCTCGACATGGACACGGTCCGGGTCGTCGACTGCCCTATCGTCACCGAACGCGAAGAACTCGAAGACGACGATGGATTTGGCGACGCGTGAGTTGTTTGAAGAGATTATAACAACTCTTCGTCGAGTGGTAGTGGTTGGTCTCAGGGAACCAGAAAGCCCCGGGCCACTTGACCCGCCCCTTTCAGTCCTGCCCACGGTGGCCTGCGACACAAGCCACAGGGTGGGACTGAAAGGGGCGGCAAGCGTGGCGGCTTCGCCGCCACGTTACAAGGCGACGGCTGTGCCGTCGCCCTGGCTACGCGAACCCCGACGGTCGCGGCTTCGCCGCGGCCTCGGGAGACGGTGTCTCCCGGTGACGCAAACACCTACAGCGCGCAGCGAGTCGCGGGAGCGTAGCACACCGGGGCTTTCTGGTTGTTCGTACTGGCGCTGATTCCTGTTTCACCTCCAGAAAACGCACTCCATCAGCGACAGGAAAGATTGATTGGACCGTCACTCCGAATACAGTGATACCATGCAATTTTGCGACGACTGCGGTTCGATGATGAAAAAAGAGGACGGTGTGATGGTCTGCACCAGTTGTGGGGAGAGTGCCGAACAGACGGTCGACGACGAGGATTTCGTCACGACGACCGAACAATCCGGTGACGAACTGATCGAGACCGAAGAAGACGCGAACTTTGAGGGCAAACCGACCGCCGACGATGTGACTTGCGAGGAGTGCGGCCACGGCGAAGCGTGGTACACGATCAAACAGACCGGCGCAGCAGACGAACCGCCGACGCGATTTTTCAAGTGCAAACAGTGTGGCTACCGCTGGAGAGAATACAACTAAGACCCGCCTGAGACTGCCGTATTCGGCAGATTCGTGGTTTTGGGCCTTGGCAAGATTGCATCGGTGTAGCGTCCACTCGAAACGCGGGTTCGGGGTTACTTAGTTTTACCGACTGAGTTTAGCAACCCCTTCTTCGTCTTGTGGTTCTGGCCTTGAACAAGGGGTTTGAGGTTGCTCGAAGTCTGTTTTCGCCCTCGAAACCGAGGCTTCTGGCACGAAAGACGGCCTAAGCGCGGCTGGTGCGAGCGCTTTTTTATATCGCAAAAATCGCGGGGCCGACGTGAGATAGGCCAACCCGCCAGAGAAAATATGCTCAGATATTGTTCAGGCAAATGCACCCCTCTGTGTGGTTTTTAGGCCCTCTAAGCTAATATGAACGTATATAGGATACACCCGATGCAGGTTACTATCGGTTACTCGTTTAAAAGGGCCGACGCATATAGTATATAGGTGGAGGAACGGACAGACTTCGGATAGTCGTCCGTCTTCTGTAGTATGAGAAGTAACGAAATCAGGCTTTCTGACACCGAGAAGAACCGATTACACAACTACAAGACCGAAGAATTTGACGAAACCGTGCCATACGGGTTCATCATCGGTCGTCTCTTGGACGAGGTGGAAGCGTGAAATACTACGTCAGCGTTGATGATGAGCTTGCCTCGCGCTTGAAGGAAATTGACGATGAGCTAATCACCGAAGCTCTCCGAGAAGTCGTAGACGAAAACGCACCACCTGCCGATGAGCTGATGCACGCCAACTTGTCAAAGGCGGAGCGCAAGCGTCGGGAGATTCGACGGGTTCGCCGTCGAGGTACGGCAGTCGGGACTCGGCCAGGGTACGATTCCTAATCGCAGTAGGGCAGACGAGTGAGCATAGCTACATCCCAAGCAACAGCAGCCACAACACCGTCAAGCAAACGGCTTCAGAGGCTCGCAGTAGCCGCAGGTGCGAATCTCGGTAATGATGTGGGCGAAACCATACCCGTCGAAGAAGTCCGTCTACAGGCCGAGGCAAACGGATATACGGACGACGAGATACGGGCGATGCTCGAAGCAGACGGCCTTTCTTCTGCCGACGAGATTACGATTCCACCGCAAGGTGAGCTATTCGGTGAGTTGTGGGCTGTCGATAACACTGTGTCAAGCGCGAAAAATCCGTCCACACCAAACACGGAACCTCTCGACCCACCCGACGACTTCCTCGCCTTGCAGGAACCTATCGCTCTCGACCGAGAGACGTGCCATCCTGCATACGTCGAAGATGGGGAACCTCTCTCGGCAGGGGAAGCCGTCGAGCGATACGTCGAGGAGCGGCGGGGTGAGAACACTTCCGCCGAGAGGCACGGCTTCGAGAGAGGGCGTCAGTGGCACGACAGGCGGAACTACGCTCGCGGGAAGGAGATGGACAGACAACTCCTCGAAGCCTACGAGAACCCCACTACGGCCCTCCTATCACTCCGTGTCGAGCGGCCGGTCGAGTCACGGATTACGCTCCTCGAAGGACTTTCTGATGCCCTCGAATCGACACTTTCCGCCCTTCGGTACAGACTCGGCAAACACACCGACTCGTATCAGTGGATGTGCGTTCTCGCAGGGACTCGCCAGTACGCTACGCCACACGCACACGTCCTCGTGTGGACGGAGGGCGACGTACCACGAGATGCGCTTGTCCCAGTAGTCGAGCGATTTGTCGAGTCGTGTGAATACGCTCCGTCGAGCGGTCGCGGAAATCTGCCAGCAAGCGGAGCGATTCGGATTCGAGGAACGGAAGCGACTGATACGATACCTCGCACCGAAGATGGAGGAAGCGCAGGTGCGACCTACGCCCTCTCCCAACTCGCTCATCTGCCTCCCGTCGATGAGATGGATTACGACGAACGACTGTGGGCGAGTACGGTACGGGGATGGGACGGAGGAAACCACTTCCGTAAATCGAGTTACGACGTGTGGGGTGAAAGCGAACCAGAGGTAGTCGAAGATTTCGCTCCGAACACAGTGCCATCTAATGAGAGCCGATTCGTCTTCACTGAAGTTGGGGAAAACTGACGTGAAAAGCCTCAATACGGCGTTGCAAGCACTTGGTAACTAACCTTATATGTCTGTGGTGCCCGTTGACATACACGGAGCCATACACAGTACGTTCGTCCCTATATCAGGGGGCGCTTGAACAAGGTTAATCCGTTGGTGCAGTAATCGTTCTTGTCGCACTACTGTAGTGCGGTTCGTATCGGGGGTATGACACGCTCCAAAGCAACGGTACCCTCAGATGTCCAAATCTAACACCCAAAGCGGCAAAAGCGGAGAGACACTAAACGGAAAGTTCGACATTCTCAGTCACTCAGTACGCCGTCGATTGCTCGTCGCACTCGACAAAAAGAATCCACGGGACGAGGACGACTTGGTCTCCGACTCGATAGCGAGTGACAGTGATAACCTTGAACTGCTTCAACAGGAGATGTATCACAGCCACCTGCCGAAACTTGAGGAGGCTGGTTTCATCAACTGGGACAGAGATGCAGGAACTATCACGCGCGGCCCTCGATTTGTGGAGATAGAGCCACTCATCAAGTTGATGGATAACCACCAAGACGAGTTGCCAGACGACTGGCCGTGACTGGACAGTCAGGAAAATGATGTTCTGACGATAGATTTTCTCAGTCGTTTGTCGGGTCTATAGAGCGTTTAGTACCTCTTGTTTCCGACGCTCTGCCGCTCCTTCGTAGGTCGGAGAATCGTAGTGTTGCTTGAGCATCTGCACAGTCGCGTTAACCCGACCGCTGATAGTATCCCAACTGATTCCTTCGTCTCTCATCCGAGTAATCGCAACACGGCGTAGGTCGTGACATCCGATACTCTCGGGACAGTCCGAAGCGTTCTGCTTGGTGAGCGGTTCGCCGCCCTCGTCTGAGCACTCACCACACTTCGTGAGTCCCGCTATGTCCCGATAGAGCGTGCTGTCGTCTATCCTCCCTGCCCAAGACGTTAGGAGCGCATCACTCCCGTCGTTCGGTTCCGAGCGGTGTTCCTCGATATAGTCGGTAATGACCGCCATAATGTCGGGCGAGATATTCACGTCTCGCTCACCCTTGTTTCCGCGCTTGAGTCTCACGCCAGATTCTTCGGGGCGATTGCGAATCTGGATGATACTCTTTCGTGGTTTCACGTCCGAGCAGTTGATGGACAGGAGGGCAGATTTCCGACAGCCTATGTGGTAGATGAGCAGAAATTCGACCATCTGCCGACTCGCGTAGTGGTGTTTGGCGAGATGGCCGATAATTTCCTCTGCCCGCTCGGACGAGATTCGGTGATTGTCGTCGCCCGACCGCGACTTTTCATCACCAGACACGTTCAGGTCGTTTCGCTTTCGGGCGATAGTCTCGCTAATCTTGTCGTCCCGTGGGGCACGCCACTCCGTCTCTGCCCACTTGAAGAACACTTCGAGCGTTTCGAGCTTGCCGTCTCGTGTGGTGCGAGCGTAGTCACGCCGCTGTAGCAACTGGTTCCAGCGGTTGATTTCCCGAGGTGTGACTTCCATCAAGTCCCTCGCGTCTTGCGATTGGATGAAGTCGTTTACCGTGTCTCGGTAGCGGGTGTAGGTCTTCTTCGAGAAGTTGCCCCGACCGTGGCTTTTGCCAGAGGGGAAGTCGCTCACGTCGGCCTGAGTGCCTGCCTGCGTGCGTGCAACAGGTAGCCGGTCGTACCGTCGCTCTCTCTCATCGTCGGGTTCCTCGAAGCTCACGCGAAGCTCTGCCCGTTCTGCGAGGAAGTCAGTAAGGTCGCTCTCTGCTTGGTTCGTCTGCGGTTCGTCGGTCGAAGTATCAGCTGTCTTGCTCATAGCCCGTGCGGGATTGTTGCACTTAAGTGTATCCCCGACGCTGTCTGGCGATTACGCTCTTTCAGAGCAAACCCGCTATGACAGGACTCTGGTAAGAAAACCGCAAGACAGCGATGGGGTGATTCGACCGATGAATCTTTCCACTCGGAGTATTCTCTCCTCGATAGGTAACTTGCATATAAGGCTTGCTCAGCCTTTATAGGCAACACCCGCTGAGCCACAATCTTGCAAGTGCAAAGAGTGCGGGAACCGCTGGCGGGAGTACAACTGATCTGCTCTCTCGACTACAACTGCTCTGCCAGAAATTCACTCGTTCTGAGCGCGAGCGCTCCAATCGTGAGTGTCGGATTCGCCGCGCCCGCAGTCGGAAAGACGCTGCTGCTCACACACCAGAGATTCTCGATGTCGTGAGTCCGCAGGCGCGAATCCACGACGCTCGTTTCCGGATCGGTCCCCATCCGCGTCGTTCCGAGATGGTGTGAGAGGAAATTCGGATCGGTCGGGTCGGTCTGGCTGGTCACTTCCCCGCCGGCCGTTTCGAGAATTTCCCGCTGGATATCGAGCGCTTCCTCGGCGGTCTGTGTCGCGTACGAACCGACGCTGAAGGAGACATCCGGCACCGGGTTTCCGAACTTGTCGGTGGTGTTTGGATCGAGTTTGACGCGATTGGACTTGTCGGGGAGCATTTCGAGGTTGCCGCCGATCCAGAGCGTGTGATTCACCCCATCGTACCCGTCGAGCAGGTCATCGCCCCACTCCGTCCCAGTCACCGCGTCGGCGATGCCGTCCAGCGAGTCAGCATCTGGCTCGGAGAGGGCGTGATCGACCGGCGAGTCGGGGTTTGGATTCCCGAACTTGAGGAGGATACTGCCCGGCGGGCCGTCCGCCCCCTCGTAGAACTGCTCGCTGATTCGTGTGAGGAATCGGACCGGCTCCGGATTCGTCTCTTGATCGATCCGTGCGGTGGTCCGTACCGCCGGGTGTTCCATGAAGTACCGCCCGACGAGACCGCTCGAATTCGCCAGCCCGTCGGGGTACGCTTCGGACTGAGAGAGCAGGAGCAATCTGGGCGTCTCCACGCCACCAGCGGCGACGACGAAGTGCCGGGCTTCCTGTCGGTGCCGGGTGCCGTCCGGAGTCACGTACCGTGCGGCCTCGACCGAATCCGGGCCGTGTTCCAGATACTCGACGGTGACGCGGTCGATCACTTTTGCGCCGTGGTCCTCCGCCTTGCGGACGTGGACATCGCCGCTGTACTTCGCGCCGGAGGGGCAGACCGGGATACAGGTGCCGTAGCCGACACACTCGCTGCGCCCGTCGTAGGCCTCGGAGTTGCGCGCCTGCGGACACGGCCGCATCGAGATTCCCAACTCCTCACAGGCAGACTCGAACAGTCCGTCAGAGTGCGTCTCCGGGAATGGGTCCATCGGATACGGCACCTCACGCGGGGGTGCAGAGCGGCTCTGCCCGCCCGCGATGCCCATCTCCCGTTCGGCCTGCGCGTAGTACGGCCGGAGGTCGTCGTAGCTGATCGGCCAGTCGGTCCCGATTCCGTACCGCGAATTCAGCTCGAAATCCCGCGGGTGTAGGCGAGGGGTGGTCCCGAGCCAGTGCAGCGTCGTCCCGCCGACACCCTTGACCCGGCGGTCGTTGAGCGCGTACTCCACCGCACCAGAACTGCTGAATCTGTCCCGTGGCCCGCCCATGTTCCAGATTTCGCTATCGTCGTGTTCCGGGCGAATTGCCTGTTCCATCTGAGCGAGTCGGTCGTCGGGATCGAACCGCTCGCCACTCTCGAGCAGGACCACGTCGAATCCCCGTTCGGCAAGTTCTGCGGCGACGATTGCGCCGGCGATTCCGGCACCGACGAGACAGAGATCGACACGTTCCGAGGGCGTTCGGTCGGACTGGTTACTCATTGGGTTCCTCCGGGGTGCGCGCGAGCGATTCGTAGCCGCCGGGATGACCGGTCGGGTTCTCGATGCCGACCAGTTCGCTCCCGGTCGGCGAACTGAACAGTGCGTAGAGCAGACTGTTGACCAGGTGATAGCGGATGCGTTCGGGGACCGATCCGTCGGGATCGGACTGGGCTCTGTCGACGCCGACTCGGCCGAGAACGACCGTCCGTTTCGATTCCGGGAGATTGGCGAAATCACTTCCGGTGAACCGTCGTGAGCCAGCGTCGAGCCGTTCGATGGCTTCGATGATCTGGTGCTGGCGCTGCTGCCGATGGCCCTCGACGTAGGTCCTGACGAACTCCATCGTCGGTGCTACTTCCGCCGGATAGATGGCTTCTGCGAGCGCGAGGAGTGTCGACAGGTCTCCGTCGTCGAGGGTGCCGTCGGCGGAGTCGTCTTCGGTCCGCTCGGAGACGGCCAGCGCCCCGACACCGAGGGTAGCGCCGCCGCCCAGCGCGAGGAGTGCGTCTCTCCGTGTGAGTTCCATCGTCATGCGTCGGTCGGTGTTGGCTGCTGTGAGGGGTTGTTGTCCGATTCGCGTTCGTACCGCGGCAGATACGTGACTGCGATCACCGAGAGCGCGAGCGCGCCGCCGATCATCTCCAGTCGCCGACTGCCGAGACCGATGCTGCTCGCAATCCCGAGGGTGAACCACAGGATCGGGACGACGATTCCGCCCCAGAACGCCCCTGATCGAATCGACAGCCGCTGGTCGTCCTCGAAGACGATCGTCTGATCGACAGCCGAACCTGCAAGCAGAACTGGAGGGCCGATGACGAGCGTCGAGCGGAGCAACAGCGTCCACTCCGGGAGTGCGACCGCGTGGAAGGGACTCGCCCAGCCGACGACCGCGCCCCAGGCGAAGGCCGACGCGGCAATCGTCGTGACGATCACCGTGACAGCGACAAACTCCAGCCACTGGGCCGGGGAACGGATTCCCGGCGGTTGGCTGCTGGCCACCTTCGGAAGAGTTCCCCAGAGACGGCGTGTGAGTACCCCGACGGCTCCGTACACGGTCGCGTCGAGGAGGGTCCACCACGAGAGGGTCGACTCGACTACCGCCGAGAGAGCGACGCCGGTTCCGATCCCAACTGCGGCAGGCCCTCCGAACCAGAGTCCGAGCGGAACGGCGAGGCCAACCGCCACGTCGACCGGGCCGAGCAGCGGGACCACGACGAACCCGCCGGTGAGCACGGACAGAACCGTGAAGCCGACGGCCGTACCGACCGCTGTGAGCCCTGCACTCACCCATCTTCGGCGGTCGGCGTCGAACACGCCAGGCCGTTTTGTGTCGGTGATCAAAGTTGTTCCGGCTGTCGACGAGTGAAAGACCACTGGACTCTTTGCGCTCAGTCCCCGAATAGGGCTGTGAGCCAGCCAAACGACTCCGGTGCGACGTGGGAGCCACGCCGCGTCGAGGTCCATCCCGGGAAGGAAGCCGTCGCCGACTTCGATCCCTCGTTGACCTTCGAGTGCGTCGACGAGTGTACGTGGTGCTGCCAGCACGGCGTCTTGCTCTACGAGCCGGACTTCCTCGAACTCGCCAACTGCGCTTCCCTCTCGGAGGCCACGACGCAGGTCCGCGGCGAGGATTTCATCCGCAAAGAGGAGAAAGACCGCGAGGAGCACGTCGACGATGAGGGCGAAGCCTGCTTTTTCCTCCGCGACGACGGACTCTGCTCGCTGCACGCCGAAGAAGACTGGAAACCCGCCCGGTGTTCGGTCTTTCCGCTCTCCGTCTCGGTCGAGAACGGTGACATCCACGTCTCCGTTCGGGAGACGGCCCACGAGCACTGCGAGGGGCTGAACGTCAGCGAACGCCGCGTCATCGACCACCTCGACGCCTTCCTCCCGGCGGTGCTCTGGGAACTCGACGACCCCGAAACCCGCCGGACGCTCTGACGGTTGGTTGCGCTTTTGCGTCGGATCTCCGTCCGCATACTGACGGCTCTGTCCAGCTTTGTTATGGTAGGTGGCAACACGGGCCAGTACCACCAAACATATATACTGGTGTGTCATACCATGTCATGTATGGCCCAGTCTCAGGCTGAAGAAGATGTGTTCGACGAGTTCCTCTCGCAGCGTGGCTACGAAACTAGTGATGCGGGATGGGAAGACAACTATAACAAAAAACAGTGCCCCGACTGTGGGGGACTTCACGAGACGGACGCGACAACCTGTACAGTCTGTGGCTGGTCGCCCGTAGCAAGCCGCTAAACTACGCGAATCCTCCGTTTTCGGCTTCAGTTCGTAACCAGGTAGCCCCGGCTGTCGGCTACAGTGATTAGGACAATTTCTCGGCCGTCAGTAGTCGATCGGGCCGTCCTGTCCGGTCGAGCGGGTCTGTGGCATGATGATGTCGGTGCCGACTAGCTCCGAGACGACGGCTTCGACTTCGGCGGGGCAGTGCCGGCCCTTGAGCGACTGGCCGTCCATGAGGACCTCACAGCAGTCGTCTCGACTGCCCTCGACGACTTCGTCCTCGCCGTACTTGTGGGAGGCGCGCATGATGAAATAGCAATCGTCGTCCTTGCCGGCGAAGACCCACATGCGGAAATCCAGCGGTTCGGGGTCACGCGCCACGACGTAGGTGTCCGGAATCGTCGCCGACGCCTCCGCATCGAACAGCCAGATATCGAAGTCTTCAGTCTGCCGGTGGGGTTCACCCTTCGGTTCTCGGGGTGCTGGGTCGTCCGGCTCGATGTCGTTGTGTTGTCTGTAAGTATCGAGATCGTCGACGCCAACCATTGTATCTTCCTAGCTCTCAGGCGTGAATATACCTTTGTGTTTCTGTGCTGGTGATCTCGCCCAACCAGCGAACGAGTGAATTCGGCTCAATATTTAAGAGAGCAGCTGATCGAACTGTTACCAGTGGATTCGCACGTCTCGACAATTGAACGAGTCGGTTGGATCGCCGCGCTGGCTTCACTGCCCGTCTTCGCGATTCCGTGGTTTCTCTGGGGCAGTGACCTGCTGGTGTTCGGATTACCCGTGTGGCTCTGGTGGCATATCGGCTGGATGATCCTCGCATCGTTCGTCTTCTGGCTCTTTACGCGGCGAGCGTGGGGGCTCGGAATCGTCACACACAGCGGGGGTGATCGACCGTGAGTGCGACCCTCCAGATCGCAATCATCGTCGGCTATCTGATCCTCGCGCTGGCCATCGGCCTGATCGCCTACCGCGCAACCGAACGGACCGCCGAGGACTTCTATCTGGCGAGCAGGTCGTTCGGTACTGTCGTTCTCATCTTCACTGTGTTCGCGACGTTGCTCTCGGCGTTCACCTTCTTCGGCGGCCCCGACAACGCCTACGCGTTCGGACCGGAGTGGATCCTCGTCATGGGGCTGATGGACGGAGTCATCTTCGCGTTACTGTGGTACTTCGTCGGCTACAAACAGTGGCTACTCGGCCAGCAGTACGGCTACGTCACCCTCGGCGAGATGCTCGGCGACCGATTTGGCTCACGCCGGTTGCGGGCGCTCGTTGCCGGGATTTCACTGTTCTGGTTGTTCCCGTACATCATGCTCCAACAGATCGGGGCTGGCGGGGCACTCGCCTCACTCACCGACGGCGCGGTCCCCTTTTGGTTCGGTGCAACGCTCATCACGGTGTTCATGATCATCTACGTGACGCTGGCAGGCATGCGCGGGATCGCCTGGACTGACACCCTACAGGGCGCGTTCATGCTGGTTATGGTGTGGACCGCCCTGCTGTGGGTGCTCGTCTCCGTCGACGGCGGGATCTCGACGATCAACGCCGGACTCGAAGCGACGAGCCCCGAGTTTCTCGCGCTCGGGAGCGACTTCTATACCCCTTCGCGGATGCTCACCTTCGCCATCTCGATCGGCTTCGGTGTCGCGATGTTCCCGCAGGTCAACCAGCGATTTTTCGCGGCGTCGTCTGAGACGGTCCTCAAACGCTCCTTCGCGCTGTGGCCGCTGATCGTCGTGCTGCTTTTCGTGCCGGCCTTTCTGCTCGGGACGTGGGCGAAGGGGCTGGGACTCGAAGCCAACGTCGGTGCTGGCCAATCGATCCTTCCGGTCGTGCTCAACGAGTTCGCGCCGGCGTGGTTCGCGGCACTGGTCATCGCCGGTGCAGTGGCCGCGATGATGTCCTCGTCAGATTCGATGCTGTTGTCCGGGTCGTCGTATTTCACGCGGGACGTCTATCGGCCGCTCGTCGACGACGGACTCTCACAGCGGCGTGAGGATCTGCTCGGGCGGATCGGTGTCGGCGTGTTCGCCTTTCTCGCGCTCGCAGCGAGCATCTGGATCGAGGAAGTCGGCGCGTTCGGTGCGGGATCGGTCGGCTCACTGCTGGTCGAAATCGGCGACCTCGCATTCGGTGGGTTCGCACAACTGACGATTCCCGTTCTCGTCGCGCTGTACTGGCGACAGACGACACGGCGGGGAATCGCCGCCGGGATCCTGCTTCCGCAACTCGTCTACCTCGCGTTCAACATGTTGCCCGAAACGGGAATCGCTGGGGTCAGAGTGTTCGCGGGGAGTTACTTCGGTTGGGGAATCTCGATTTACTGCATGCTCGTGGGACTGGTCGTCACGGTCGGTCTCTCGGCGGTGACCTCTCAGGCTCCCGAAGAGAAGTCGGCGCTGTACTTCGACCGGCTCCGGGCGGACTAGCCCGGTTAGTTCGAGCTAGCGACGGTGGTCCGAAGACGGTCGTTTACGCTCCGTATGGGGCCGCTCCTCACCCGAGTGGGAGCCTGTAATAACGCTTATAGCCGTCCGGTTTGATTGGTAGGAACGTGGACGACCGCAGTATCGAAGACATCCTAGATACGATCGGCGACCAGCACGCGCGGGAGGTGCTGGCGGCGATCAGTCGGGAACCGAAATCGGCCAAGGCGCTGGCCGAGGAGTGTGATCTCTCGCTTCCGACCGTCTACCGCCGAATCGAGATGCTCGACGAGTACGACCTCATAACCGACGAGACGCTCGTCGCCGACGACGGCAACCACTACAAGGTCTACCAGTCGAACTTCGAGAGCACCGTCATCACGCTCGAAGACGACGAGTACAAAGTTCGCATCTATCGCGAGGAGAATCTCCCCGATCGGTTCAGCCAACTGTGGGACGATCTGGGCGCCGAATAACGTAGTAGTCACGTTTATTAGACCCCTAGCTGTAGTATCGCTGAATCGATGGTCGATGTCGAGCCGATTGTGAGGATTGTACTCACACTGATGCGATTCGCAGTGTTTGGGTTGACCCTCGGAATCACGTTGATCAGTTTTCAGGCGTATCAACAGAAGCAAACTGAACGACTTCAGTATGCCTTCGTTGGATTCGCATTCATCAGCATGGGGGTTGCCATCAGCAGCGTGATCACACAGCTTGGGGCCGACGCCGAGGAACTCATCCTCCTCTTTTTCCAGATGGTCGAAACCATCCCCTTCATCATCGGCTTCAGTATGCTGTATCTCTCGCTCTATCGATAATAAAAACCGAGTCGCGTCGTTTATGAACCCCGGGCGTCATTTAATGTCTAATGACCAACGACACGGAAGTCGTCCGACTGTTCGGGGGGCCCGGGAGCGGGAAAACGACAGCCCTCCTCGACAGGGTCGAGGAACTGATCGAATCTAACGACGACTTGGAGGTCCGCGATATTCTCGTCGTCTCCTATACGCGAGCGGCCGCGGCAGAGATTCGCGAACGACTGGCCGAGCGACTCGACACGACTCCCCGAGCACTCCGGGGAAACGTCAGCACGATGCACGCGAAAGCGTACGATCTGTTGAATCTCTCGCGGAGCGATGTCGTCGGTGAATCTGACAAAGAGGAGTTCTGTGAGGACTTCGGTATGGAATTCGAAGACGAGTACGAGGGCTCGCGCCGCCGGTCGGCCCGCTCGACGACACTTGGCAACAAGGTCATCGCCACCAGCCAGTGGCTTCAGCGGACCTGTCGTGACGTTGGTGACTGGTATGACGTTCCCTTCCAGTGGGACGAAGAGGAGGTCCGTCTGCCGCCCGAAATCGACGACAACGCACAGACCGGCAACAAGTACACGCCGACGTGGCCCAGCGACGACGACCGCCTCGACATTCCCGAAGCGATCCGCGCCTGGCGCAACTGGAAAGGCTCGAACGATGTCGTCGGCTTCGCAGACATGCTCGAACGCGTCCACCAGCGTTCGCTGCTTCCGAGCGTCGACTACCTCATCATCGACGAGTTTCAGGATATCACGACGCTGCAGTACCAGGTCTACTCCGAGTGGCGGCCGCACATGGACCGCGTGCTGATCGCGGGCGACGACGACCAGGTCGTCTATGCCTGGCAGGGTGCCGACCCCGATCTGCTGCTCGAAGAGGATGTCGACATCGACGAGGTGCTGCCGAACTCCTACCGCCTGCCCTCCCGGATCCTCAACGTCGTCAACCAGGAGGTCAGTCACATCGACAAACGACAGGAGAAAGACCTCGAACCTCGAAAAGAGGGCGGAAAAGTCGAGGCGCTGACCAACCGTTCGATGCTGGATCTCTCTCGGGAGGTCCGCGGGACCGTCGAGGAGACCGACGAGACGGTGATGGTCCTGTTCCGCGCTCGCTACCAGATGTTCCAGTTTATCGACGAGTTCATCGACGAGGGGATCCCGTTCAGTTGCCTGACTGACCAGCGGATGTGGACCGACCGGCTCACCCAGTACGTCGAGGGGGTCGAAGCGCTGGCCGCCGACGAACCGCTGACTGGTCTGCAGGCCCGCCGACTCGCCGACATGCTCGCCGACTCTGCGTTCGGCACCGGCGAACGCGACGACTTCTTCGACGAACTCGACGAGATGGAAGAGGAATCCGGCGTGGACGACCTGACCAATCTCGATGTCGACCCCGAGATCGTTCGGGACCACGCGCCGTTCGCGCCGGACCCGCCGGCGGCCGCGGACATGCTCCGGAAGGTGACGAGTTTCCAGGAACGCAGCGTCGACGCCTACTTCAACGGCCCGTATCAGGGGATGCAGTACAACCGCGTCCGACTCGGCACGATCCACTCCGCGAAGGGTCGTGAGGCCGACCACGTCTTCGTCGGCACGGATCTCACCGAGAAGGTCGTCGAGCAGATGGCTGCAACTGTCGAGCAGTCCGACGAGGAGATTCCGGAGTCCCAGCAGTTCACCAAACACACCAGCCCCGTCCCGATGCTGACCGACAACGAACGCCGTGTCTTCTACGTCGGGATGTCCCGGGCCCGCGAACGGCTGGTCATCCTCGAAAATCTCGTCGACGGCGCGCCGACGCTGCCGGTCGACGTGTTGCTGCACAACGAACTGAGCGAGAAGAGTCTCGAAGAACAGATCGACGAGATTCAGGACGCGCCGACCCCGACGCAGTAGCACCGAATCGACCGGACCGTCAGCTTTTCGCCCGTTGCGGCCAACTCACTCGTATGTTTACTGGAATCGTCGAGGAGACCGGCGAGGTTCTCGATATCGAAGAGACGGCGGAGGGAAAGCGACTCACACTTTCGACGACCTTCGACGGGCTAACGGTTGGACAATCGATTAGCGTCAGCGGTGCCTGTCTCACCGTCGAGGAGTTCGACGAGCGTTCCTTCGAGGTGTTCACCGCGAC
Organism: Halovenus anhuiensis; assembly: GCF_037080055.1. NCBI lineage: Archaea > Methanobacteriati > Methanobacteriota > Halobacteria > Halobacteriales > Haloarculaceae > Halovenus > Halovenus anhuiensis. The sequence continues at coordinate 808,969 of NZ_JBAOJI010000001.1, read as the reverse complement.
GGAAACACTAGAGAAGACCTATCTGGGCGAACTCGAAGTCGGCGATGTTGTCAACCTCGAACGCGCACTACCTGCCGACGGCCGCTTCGACGGCCACTTCGTCCAGGGCCACGTGGACTCGACAGCCACGGTGACAGAGATCGAACAACTCGGTGACGACTGGGAGTTCACTTTCGAGTTGCCCGAAGACCTCGCGCCCTACGTCGTCGACAAGGGTTCGATTACCGTCGACGGCATTAGTCTGACCGTCGCCGCCCAGGACGGCGAGAAGTTCGCAGTGGCGATCATCCCCGAAACCTACAACATCACGACGCTGTCGGAGAAGTCCGTCGGTAATCCGGTCCATCTCGAAGTCGACGTGATCGCCAAGTACGTCGAGAGTCTCACCGAAGGCTATACCGAGTAGATCGCGCTCGTCTCGAAAATTCGCCACTGGTATATCGCCGTGGTACATAGCGGTTGGCATGGCTTTCACACTCGATACGTACCTGGTTACACAGGAAGGGCTCTCAGCCGGCCGCAGCACCGAATCGATCGTCGATGCTGCTCTCGCCGGCGGTGTCGATGTCGTGCAGGTCCGAGAGAAACACAGCACCGCTCGCACGCAACTGGACGTTGCCGAATCTCTCCGCGAACCCACGGCGGAGGCCGACGTACCGCTGATTATCAACGACCGCATCGATATCGCCCTCGCCGCCGATGCCGACGGCGTCCACCTCGGCGACGACGACCTGCCGATCTCCGTTGCACGGGAGCAACTCGGCGACGACGCGATCATCGGCCGCTCCGTCTCGACGGTTGAGGCGGCCCGCGAGGCCGAGGAGGCCGGTGCAGACTACCTCGGCGTGGGTGCGGTCTACACGACCGCCTCGAAGGATGTCGACGACGAGAACAACGGTATCGGACTGGAAACTGTCGAGGACATTGCCGATGCCGTCGATATTCCCTTCGTGGGAATTGGCGGAGTGACGCCGGGGCGTGCACCGGATGTTGTCGAGGCCGGTGCCGACGGCGTGGCGGTCATCACGGCTATCACGGAGGAAGACGACCCCGAACAGGCCACTCGTGAACTCGGCGAGGCGGTCGAACAGGGGAAACGTCGTCGAGACACACTGGAGGGCGAAGCATGACTGTCGATCTGACCGAGAGTCTCGATGCTGTCGCGGAGGAGTCGCCGCTGGTCAACGCCGTCACGAACAACGTCACCGTCAACGATGTCGCGCAGGTCATCCTGCACTGGGGTGGACTGCCGGTGATGTCCGACGACGAGCGCGAGGTTGGCGATATGGTCGCTGCCTCACAGGCCTGCCTGCTCAACATGGGCACGGTCAGCGAGGAGGGTGAGGCGACGATGATGGCCGCTGGCGAGTCCGCGAACGAGGCGGGTGTTCCGGTCGTCGTCGACCCCGTCGGCGTCGGTTCGACACCGACACGGGACCGCGTGGCCGACCGACTGGCCAGCGATCTCGACGTGGCCGCGATCAAGGGCAACTACGGCGAGATCACGCTGCTCGCGGGCGACGACGCCGAAGTCCGCGGTGTCGAATCCGTCGGCGAGTACAGCGACATTGCAACGACCGCAGTCGCCTGCGCACAGAAGTACGACACCGTCGTCGTCGCCTCGGGTGAAGCCGATATCGTCGCGACGGCTGATGCGGCCTACGAACTCACTGTGGGTCATCCGCGAATGGGGACCGTCGTCGGTACTGGCTGCATGCTCGGAGCCTCCGTCGCGACGTTCGCCGGTGCAATCGAAGACACCGAACAGGCCGCGCTGGCGGGAACGGTTGCATTTGGCCTCGCCGGTGAAGCCGCAGCGGCGGGCGAGTTTGGCGAGGTCCACGGCCCGGGCAGCTACAACGTCGCGTTCAAAGACAGCGTTGCCGGCCTCCGGAACACCGACTACGACGACGCCGACAGTCGCGTCGAGCAGGTTCTCGAAACTGGCGAGTAGCGGGCCAATCATCTTTTCAGCGAATGCCGCAGCCGGAATGGTAATTAGTCGGTTGTACAAATTGCATATATGCGAATCCTCATCACCGGCGCGAGCCGTGGGATCGGTCGTGCAGCAGCACAGACACTCGCACCCGAACACGACATCGTTGTCGGGTATAACGAGAGTGAGTCCGCTGCCGAATCGGTCGTCGATAACATTCAGGAGCAAGGTGGCACAGCGATGGCCGTCCAGGCCGACGTGAGCGATTCCGAGCAGGTCGAGGAGATGGTCGAGGAGACAGTCGAGACACTGGGCGGACTCGACGCTGTCGTGAACAACGCTGGCATCGCCGACCCGGCACGACTCACGGAGTTGGACGACGAGCACTGGCAGCGAGTCATCGAGACGAACCTCTCCGGGGCGTTCTACGTGACCCGGGCCGCGATGGAGCACCTCCAGCCGGACGGCAACGTCGTCTTCGTCTCCTCTATTGGAGGGACCGCTGGCACGGTGGATACGAGCTACGCCGCGAGTAAGGCCGGGCTCCACGGGCTGACACGCTCGCTTGCACGCGAGTACGGCGAAGAGGGCGTGCAGGTCAACGCCGTTGCACCAGGGCCAGTCGAGACCGATATGAACGACGACATTCTCGCCTATCTGGAGGAAGTGGAGTTCCGTGGTCACGAGAACGTCGACACCCACCTCCCGGAGTACGCCTGCGAGCCCGAAACGGTCGCACACACCATCGAGTATCTGCTCGAAAACGACTACGTGCAGGGTGAAATCCTCGACGTCAACGGCGGCATGCAGTTCTGACGGCTCGCCGAGTACAGCGTCAGATGTTTCTCGTCTGGTCGATATCCACGCCCCGATCGATATCGATTTCGAGATATCTGTCTTTGCCGCCGAGCGCGACGCCCGTCGCTTTTGGAATTTCCAGATAGTAGTTGAGTTTGTCACGCTGTTGGCGTGCTCGCAATCTGAGGACGCAGTCGGCGAAATCGAGCGTGTACCGCCGATTGTGCGGCGGGGTTTCGGTCGCCAGCCCGTAGAGATAGCCGATCGAGTCGATCTCTGCGAGTTTGTCGTCGAAGCTGTTCAGCAGGTCGGCGTAGCTGTCTCGGTCGAGTGACTCCTCGATGGGATCGATCGTGTCGACGTAGAAATCCTCTCCCTCGCCGATGTCGTGGATCCGCGCCGCGAACTGATTGTCTGCTTCGGCGGGATCGATCTGCTCGATGTACTCGATCTTCGAGCCGCCAGTTGACCGCTCGAACGACCGCCGAACGGCAGCCTCGCTTTTCATCGTCGTGTAGAAGTGCGATGCCCGCTCGTCGGTCCCCGCACACAGCAAGGGATCGTGCTGGACGCCCGGTGGCGTGATCACCGCGACCAGCGTCCCCGCTGGCAGTCCGCCCGAGAGCTTTCGGTCGAGTGTCTCGATCCCCGTCGACAGTGCCATGGCCTCGTGTAGGCGCTGCAACCGGCAATAACCTTTGGCAGCGACGACCTGCCACCACCGCAGAGTATATTAGTCGATAGTATAACTAGCTAATTATGGCTCGAACCCAACTCGAAGCGGCCAGAGACGGAGACGTGACGGAAGCGATCGCGCGGATCGCCGAGCGCGAACAGTGCGATCCCGAATTCGTCCGCGAGCAGGTCGCGACCGGACAGGCGGTCATCCCGAACAACCACGCGCACGAGGCGCTCGATCCGATGATCATCGGCCGGGAGTTCTCGACGAAGGTCAATGCCAACATCGGCAACTCGGAGGAGACGAGCGATCTAGAGGGTGAACTCGACAAACTCCACACGGCGGTCCACTACGGTGCTGATACGGTGATGGACCTCTCGACGGGCGGCAACCTCGACGAAATCCGCGCGGCGATCGTCGAGCACTCACCGGTGCCAATCGGCACGGTGCCCATCTACGAGGCGGTCAAACACGTCGACGATCCGACCGAGATCACCCACGAACTCCTGCTCGACGTGATCGAGAAACAGGCCGAACAGGGCGTCGACTACATGACCATCCACGCCGGCGTGTTGATGGAACATCTGCCGCTGACCGACGGCCGCAAGACCGGTATCGTCTCCCGCGGCGGGTCGATCCTTGCACAGTGGATGGAGGAAAACGGGATGCAGAATCCCCTTTACGCGAAGTTCGAGGAGATCTGCGAAATCTTCGCTGAACACGATGTGACCTTCTCACTGGGTGACGGCCTGCGACCGGGATCGATTGCCGACGCCAGCGACGAAGCACAGTTCGCCGAACTGGACACACTCGGCGAACTCACCGCGACCGCACAGGATCACGGCGTCCAAGTGATGGTCGAAGGGCCGGGCCACGTTCCGATGAACGAGATTCAGGACAACGTCGAACGCCAGCAGGAAGTCTGCGACGGCGCGCCGTTCTACGTCCTCGGCCCGCTCGTGACAGACATCGCACCGGGGTACGACCATATCACGAGCGCAATCGGCGCGACCGAGGCCGCCCGTGCCGGCGCGGCGATGCTCTGCTATGTCACGCCGAAAGAGCACCTCGGACTCCCCGAAGAAGAAGATGTTCGAAACGGACTGGCTGCCTACCGGATCGCCGCCCACGCTGCGGACGTGGCGAACGGCCGCGACGGGGCACAGGATTGGGACGATGCGCTCTCGGAGGCCCGCTACGACTTCGACTGGCGCGAGCAGTTCGATCTCGCGCTCGACCCCGAGCGCGCACGCTCCTATCACGACCAGACCCTGCCTGGTGACAACTACAAAGAGGCCCGTTTCTGCTCGATGTGCGGCGTCGACTTCTGTTCGATGCGGATCGACCAGGATGCGCGAGAGGCCGACGGTGAGATGGCTGATATCGACGGCGAAACCGACCTGTCGGACTCTCCGGCAGCGGAGGCGAATCTCCCGCCGGTCGGCGAGCATGACACGAGCGCGGTGCCCGGTGTCGACCACGAGACGGAAACGGACTCGGAAGCCTCCGAGGCCGACGACTGACGCCGCCGGTCCCCCGACGGTTTCGGCTCTCCCTCCGACAGCATCTCGCGTCGGATGCCACGCATCGATTGCCGCGCGTTGTGCCTTTTTACGCACGGAGCCCAAGAGACAGACATGCAAATCGGTGTTATCGGTGCCGGTGCCGCGAGCGCGGCAGCGACCTACGTCCTCAACGAGACGGTTGACGCGGAGGTTACGGTCTTCGAGAAATCTGGCGGGCTCTGCGGCCGCGCCGCCACCCGCCGCCGCGACGGTCGGTACTACGATTACGGCGCGAACTACGTCAAAGATGACGACGAGCGCGTCGTCGAACTTCTGACCGAGACGCTCGACGACGAGGGGCTGGTCTCTATCGACGAACCGATCTACGTCTTCGACGAGGAAGGGACCGTCTCGGAGGGACGCGAAACCGAACGCAAGTGGAGCTACGAGGACGGGCTGACACAAATCGCGAAGCGTCTGTTCGGCGACACTGATGCGACGATTCATCGCCGGACCCGAATCGAGACGATCCGCCGTGACGACGAGCAGTGGCGACTGACCGATGCCGACGGCGACTCCCACGGTCCCTTCGATATCCTGCTCTGTAACCCGCCTGCGCCGCAGACCGAGACGCTGCTGCGGGAAGCCGAGTGGGACTCCGAGGTCCGTGACCATCTCGTCGAGGCGGTCGCAGCTGTCGAGTATCGCTCGATCTATTCGGCCGTTCTCGGCTACGAATTCGAACTCGATGTCCCGTACTACGCGCTGGTCAACACCGACAAGAACCACGAGGTCGGCTGGATCTCACGCGAGGAGTGCAAGGGCGGCCACGTCCCCGACGGCGAGTCGGTCCTGATCGTCCAGGCCAGCCACGAGTGGTCGGTCGAACACTACGATGACCCGGCCGAGGACAACGTCGAGGCCCTGACCGAGATGACTGCTGACATCATCGGGGAGGACGACCTGCGAACCCCGACATGGACCGACCACCAGGGCTGGCGGTACGCGCTGACGGAGGGTGGTGTCGCCAGCGGCCCGGTCGATTCCGCCGAGAGCGAGGGCTTGTACTGCCTCGGTGATTGGGTCGCGGGCGAGGCCCGTCTCCACGCCGCCCTGCGGAACGGACTCGATACCGGCGAACGACTTGCACACCGACTCTCGGGATCGAAATAACGACTCCACGGTCTCCTTCGAAGGTATTATTCGCAGAAAGATTGTAGTGGCGCTCTCCCTACTATGGAGTATGGCACTCGATAGTGATCGCGATTTACAGCTCGACAGGGGGAGCAAGGGGATGCGGTACTACCGAAACGCCGTTGAACGGCACTGGGATCCCGGCGAGATCAGCCTCGATACAGATCGCGACCGGCTGATCGAATATCTCGAAGCGAACTCGGATCGCGAGGAGGTTTTCGACGTGCTCCGGCAGAACGTCGCCCGGTTCGGGGCCGGCGAGCAGGCCGTCACGGAGGACCTCGCACCGCTGGCGACTGCGCTGGACGATATCGACGATCAGATGTTCATCACCACCCAGATCTACGAGGAGGCCAAACACACCGACTTCTTCGATCGGTACTGGCGGGAAGTCATCCACGCTGCGGAAGACGAACTGGGTTTCGAACGGTCCTCGCCGACCGATCCGGTCTGGTACAACGACGACTACAACGAACTGTTCGAGCGCAACGAGCGCGCGATGGCAGCCCTGCTCGACGACCCGACGCCGGAGACGTTCGCCGAGGCGTACTGCCACTACCACCTGACAATCGAAGGGATTCTCGCTCAGACTGGCTACTACGGGATGCAGCAATCGTTCGCCGAGGACTCCCATCCCGAACTGCCCGCGCTGCCGGGGCTGTACCAGGGCTTTACCAAGATCAGACAGGACGAGGGCAGACACGTCGGCTTCGGTATGACGAAACTCAAGGAACTGCTGACCGAGGAGGATGTCGACCCGTCGTTGCTCAGCGAGACGGTGGTAGAACTGATGCCGCTGGTCAACGGAATCACCGCCGAGGAGAACGAACAGAACGAGGACTTCGGGCCGACGCCCGACGAACTCCGGGCGTTCGCCAGCGAGAAACACGTCGACCGGATGGAACAGATTACCGATGCGAGCGAGGAGATCCCGGATGTGGAGACGCTGACCCAACTCGACGGCGTCGACGCCGACTGACTGTCCTCACCCTGCGGCCGCACCGACCAGCCAGTCGGGAACGGCGCGATTGACGACCAGCGGCGCGAACAGAATCCCGGCCGTGAGGGCTGCGAAGAGACCGATTCCCAGTGCCGGATGGACGGCCACGAGCGTGTCCTCGAGCGAACTCAGCGCGCCGAGATAGACGACGCCCAGCACCGTCAACAGGATGCCCTCCCGGCGGGATCGCAATCCCGGCATCACGTCGAGATCGGCGGTGCCGACCAGTCCACCAAGTGCCGTGCCGAGACCGACGACCGCGAGCGATCGTTCCGCGCCGGTATTGAATGCGACCGCGACTGCGGGGAGTGCAAGCAGGAGGCCGATCGCGAACCCGCGCCACGGGATCCGGTCAGTCAGTCGATCCATCGTTATCAAGAAGACGATGCCGACGGCAACGCCAGCGATCACGTCCGCGAGATAGTGGACGCCGATCACGACGCGGGAGAGCGCGATTGCCCCGATCAGGCCGGCGGTTGCGATGGCGGGGCCGGGTTCGCGGTGTCTGTCGAACGTCCACAGCAGGCCGCCGTAGACGACCGTCGCCGTGAAGGCGTGACCACTGGGAAAGCCAAACTTGTCGTACTCGCGGGCGATCAACTCGACTTCCGGCCGTGGCAGGCCGAATCCGATCTTCAACAGCAGCACGACCGAGGCCCCGGCGACAATGTAACTCACGACCAGCGCGCTTTTTTGGCGGTCGACGACCCAGTACAGCACCGACAGCAACACCATGACGGCGGTCACGTCACCGAGGTCGGTGACGAAGACAGCGATATCGAGGTACTTCTCCGGGTACTGCTCCCAGATCCAGCGGCTCTGCTCTTCGAGGCGCATCTGTCAGGCCACCGGTTGACGCCGGTCGGTTATAAAACCGGTGTGACCGCTCAGGAGTTAATTTGATAAATCTTCCACTCGCCGTCGGACTTTCGCAACTCGTAGGTCGCGGTATCGTCAATTTCTCTGCTACTCGTCTCAACTGTCACCGACGCGGTTACCTCTGCGGTGTTACCTTCCGTGTTTTGTGTCTCCACACTTCGGATCTCGATAGACCTGCTCTGGTACTGCTGAGCCTGAGTCTCGGTGAGTTTCGGTGTCTCAGAGTTGGGATGAAAGAACGCGTTGATCTCCGACACCGTGCCGTCGTACAACGTCTGGAGGTACTCTCTGACGACAGTTGCGGGACTGTCTGTGGTTGAACCTCCGGAATTATTTTGACTTCCAGAATTATCCGAACCGTTACATCCTGCGAGAACTATCGCTGTCGCGACACCACTGTGAGCGATGAATTCCCTCCGGTCCATACTGGCTACCTTGCTTGGATCATGATAATAAATTCGTTTCCTGCTCCTGTCTCCATTGTCGCTCCCGTGATTGATAGCCTCAGCCGCTCTTCGAGATGACTAGAACTGTTCTAACGGAACAATAATACAATCAGCTACCAATATATATTCGATAGCTATCACAAACGAACCGTTAGTCGAAAACTCGCAGGTCAGTCGTGACGGAAGGACCGAGAGCCGGTGAAGACCATCGCAATGTCGTGTTCGTTCGCCGCCTCGATCACCATGTCGTCGTTTTTCGAGCCACCGGGCTGGATGACCGCCTCGATGCCCGCCTCGGCGGCGTGTTCGATGCCGTCCGGGAACGGGAAGAAGGCGTCCGAGGCCATCACTGCGCCCTCGGCGTCCTTGCCCTCGGCGTGTTCGTCGGCTTTCATCGCCGCGAGTCGCACGGCGTCGACGCGGGACACCTGACCCATCCCGATACCGACCGTCTCTGTTCCCTTCGCGAAGAGGATGCCGTTGGACTTGACGTGTTTCAGCGTCTGCCAGCCAAAGAGCATCGACTCGATCTGATCCGCCGTCGGTTCGCGCTCGGTGACGACCTCCAGGTCGGATTCGTCGAGGCTCTGGAGGTCCCGCTCCTGGACGAGGCGGCCGCCGACCAGCGGTTTCTCCGTGAGTGGTTCCGTGATCTCGCCGAGGTCGCCCACCTCCAGCACGCGGAGGTTGCCCTTCTCGAAGAGCACCGAGAGTGCGTCGTCGGTGTAGCCCGGTGCGACGACGACCTCTTTGAACGAGTCGATGATCTGCGTGGCCGTCTCCTCGTCACAGGTTCGGTTGAGCGCGACGATTCCACCGAAGGCGCTCATCGGATCGGTGCTGAGCGCGCGGTCGTACGCCTCCGCGAGCGTGTCCGCGGTCGCACAGCCCGCTGGGTTGGTGTGTTTGATGACTGCCGCGGCCGGTTCGTCGAACTCCTTGATGAGGTTGAGCGCGCCGTCGGCGTCGTTGTAGTTGTTGTAGGAGAGTGCCTTCGCGCCTTCGTTGAGTTGGTCGGCGTGGACGACGCTCGCTTCGTCGACGGTGTTGTCGATGTACAGCGCGGCGTCCTGGTGTGGGTTCTCTCCGTAGCGCAACTCGGCGGCGCGGTCGTGGCTGCTGAGTCGCCGTTCGGGGAAGTTCCCGCCCTCGTCACCGTCGATATCGACAGTGTTCGACTCGTAATCGACCGAGACGCGGTCTTCGGCGAAGAACTTGACCGCGCGGGGGTAGGCCGCGAACTCGCCTTGGTAGAGCACGCGATCAGCGAGGGCGTCGCTGTCGTCGCCCTCGTAGACTGGAACTGGTTCCTGCGTGACGATTGGGCCGCCGTCGACTTCGGATTCGATGACGTTGCCCTCCTCGTCGGTCGCATCGGTGACGACGTGGACGGTACAGCCGGTGACCGAGACGCCCTCCGCCAGCGCGTCGTCCCAGGCGTCCATTCCCGGGAATGACGGGAGCAGCGCTGGGTGGACGTTCAGCGTCGTCGGCATTTCGTCGAGAAAGGTATCCGAGAGGATGCGCATGTAGCCGTCGAGACAGACCAGATCGAACTCGTAGTCAGCGAGTGCCTCGACCACGCGCTGTTCGTGTTCCTTGCGCGATTCCCCCTCTTTCTGGACGACCGTCTCGGTCGGAATGCCGCGTTTCTCGGCCTTCTCGACGACCGGTGCGTCCTCGGAGTTTGTCAGTACGACGCCAAAGTCCGCGCCGCCCGGCGACCGGTCCGCGATGTTCATCAGATTTCGTCCGCGGTTGCTTGCCATCCCGGCGAGTTTCATATTCGAGAGGCAGTCCGGCGGGTGCAAATGTATTGCGATACCACCTCTTTCGACCTGCGCGAACCACGCAAACGGGCGCTGGGGGTCGCGCCGCGCTGCACGCGCACGGAGAGCGGTTCCGCGAAGGCGAGCCTCGTCAATTTTCTCGTTCAGTCATCACGAGAATCGGGCGATTCTCGAACGGTACGACACCGGGGCAGTTCACCCTTCACTGAACTGCACTGTTTCCTCGACGACCAGCAGGTCGCTCGCTTCGTTGTCGAGGAAGTTGGCAGTATCCGCCTGGATACGCTCGCCTGCTTCAGAGCCGAACACGTCCCCGACGGTCGTCCCCGATTCGAGATACAGCTCCGCAATCCCGTCGTAGGTGGCCTTCTCAGGATCGCTGGGAATCGACGTGGAGTACTGTCGAACGCCGGGCAGTGACTCCGCCATCGGAGCGTGTTCTTCGAGCCAGTATGCCTCGAATTCCGCGTGTGTCATCTCGTCTTTGCGGACGAGCAGGTTTACGACTTTGCGCATAGGGTCGCTTCACAGGGACGGTATTTCGTTCTATCCGCCTTGCACGTCTTTCTGAGAACAACCGAGCGATATATGCGACCTGTCTGTGAACATCCAGTGATGTCTGACAGCCTCGATTCACTCCAAACCGTCGGCGTCGTCGGTGCGGGGACGATGGGTAGCGGAATCGCACAGGTCGCGGCAATGAACGGGTACGACGTGGTACTGCGGGACATCGAAGAGGAATTCGTCGAAAACGGTTTCGAGACGATAGAGGACAGTCTCGACAGATTCGTCGCCAACGACGACCTCACAGAATCGGAGGCCGAGGAAACACTCGACCGGATCACCGGAACGACACAACTGGCAGATCTGGCCGATGCCGACCTCGTCGTCGAGGCCGCCGTCGAGGAAATCGAGATCAAACAGGACATCTTCGCTGACCTCGACGACATGGCAGATCCAGAGACGGTACTGGCGACGAACACCAGCACGCTGTCGATTACGACTATCGCGAGTGCGACCGACCGCCCCGAGAAGGTCGTCGGGATCCACTTCATGAACCCGGTGCCGATCATGGAGGGCGTCGAAGTCGTCGTCGGGGAGAAGACAGACGAGGAGGTCGTCGATCTCGCACACGCGTTCTCGGAGGCTGTCGGAAAGACGACCTGGGAATCCGACGACAAGCCTGGTTTTGTCGCCAATCGAATCCTGATGCCGTGGATCAACGAGGGGATTCGCGCCTTCGACGAAGGTGTCGCCACCAAGGAAGATATCGATCGCGGAATGAAACTGGGAACGAACGTCCCCATGGGTCCGCTCGAACTGGCAGATCACATCGGACTGGATATCTGCCTGCACGCCAGCGAGACGCTGCACGAGGAACTTGGCGACCGCTACAAGCCTGCGTATCTGTTGAAACGGAAAGTCGAAGCGGACGACCTCGGCAAGAAGACCGGGAAGGGATTCTACGAATACGATTGATCGCGGTTACTCTTTGAGGTGGCGCGCGATGACCTTCTTTTGAATCTCGGAGGTGCCTTCGTAGATTGTCGTGATCTTTGCGTCGCGGTAGTATCGCTCCACGTCGAAATCCTTCGTGTAGCCGTAGCCGCCGTGGACGTGGACGGCATCTTCGGCGATGCTGACGGCGGCCTCGCTGGCGAAGTACTTGGCCATGCTCGCGGATTTGGGGTGGACGCCGTCTTGGTTTTTCCGAGCAGCGTCGCGGGTAAGCAGGCGGGCGGCCTGGAGATCCGTCCCCATGTCGGCGAGTTTCTGCGAGATGGCCTGGTGTTCGATGATCGGTTCGCCGAACTGCTCGCGTTCGTTGGCGTACTCGACTGCGTCCTCGAAGGCGGCCTGAGCCAACCCGACTGCCTGGCTCGCGATTGCGATCCGCCCACCCGTCAGAATAGAGAAGGCCGCTTTGAGTCCCTTTCCGACCTCTGTCAGGCGGTTCTCGGCGGGGATGCGTGCGTCCTCGAAGATGAGTGTCGTCGTGTCACTGGCTTTGAGTCCCATCTTCTCCTCGTGGGGACCGACCTCTAGCCCGTCGATGTCCTTCGGGACGAGAAATTGCGTTACCGTGTTCGGGTCGTCACGGTCAGTCTTGGCGAAGAGGATGACGACGCCGGAGCGCTCGCCGTTCGTGATCCACTGTTTGGTCCCGTTGATGACGTACTCGTCGCCCTCCTTGCGCGCTTCCGTACTCATCTCTGCGGGGTTCGAGCCAGCGTGTGGCTCCGAGAGCGCAAAGGCCCCAACGGGCCGGCCGTCGCGCATCTCCGGAAGCCAGCGTTCCTTCTGTTCGTCTGTGCCGAACTTGCTGATACAGGAGGTTGCCAGACAGTGTACTGACAGGGCTGTCGCCAGCGAGAGGTGACCTCGGGCTAGTTCCTCGTTGATGAGGCTGTAGGTGACCATGTCCGCGTCGAACCCCCCGTACTCCTCTGGAATGGTCATGCTGGTCAGATCCAGTTCCGAGAGCATATCCCACACCGCTTCGGGGAACTCCGCGTTCTCCTCGGCCTCGCTGGCGACGGGAGCGACCTCTGTTTCGACGAAGTCCCGAACGCTGTCACGCATCATCGCTTGTTCGTCTGTAAGTTGCATATTCTGGCCCTTCGAACCCCAGCAAATAACCAGTAACGGCTACTGTATCTCGCTGAGAACGAGGGGCAATTACATAACGGAACCCGGCGCTCAGTATCGAGTATGGCAATCGAACGATCAGCGACGGACGCAGTCGAAGTGATCGAAGACGGCGACACAGTCGGTCTCGGGGGGTTCGTTGCGGTCGGGATCGCAGAACATCTCCTCCGCAAACTGGGCGAACGGTTCGAGGAGACGGGCCATCCGAAGGATCTGACCATCTATCATCCCGCCGCCGAGGGGGATATGGCAGGAAAGGGGCTCGACCATCTCGCTGATCCCGAGATGATCGAGCGGATTCTCGGGAGTCACTGGGGATTCGTCCCGGAGATCATGGATCTCATCACGAACAACGAAGTCGAGGCCTACAACTTCCCCTTCGGCGTTATGGACCATCTCGCCCGCGACATGGGCGCGGGCAAGCCGGGAACCATCTCGAACGTCGGCCTGCGGACGTTTGCGGATCCGCGACGTGAGGGAGGAAAAGCCAACGACGTGACCGACGAATCCCTCGTCGAAGTCGTCGAACTCGGCGGTGAAGAACAGTTGTTCTACCACGCCCAGCCGCTGGACGTGGCGATCATTCGGGGCACGACGGCCGACGAGAACGGGAACATCACGATGGAGCGGGAGGCACTGCAGGCGAATCACCTCGCGATGGCACGAGCGGCCGCCAACAACGACGGGACCGTCATCGCACAGGTCGAGCGAGTCACTCGGAGCGGCACCCAATCACCGAAAGAAGTCGCCGTCCCGGGAGTGATGGTCGACCACGTAGTCACTGCACCGCCGGAGGAACATCCCCAGACCTACGCCGAACCGTACAGCGGGGAGTTCAGCGGCGAGGTCAAACGGCCCGCGACTGGCGACGGCGACGCACCGCTCGACGAGCGGAAGGTGATCGCCCGCCGGATGGCCATGGAGCTGGAGCGGGACTCGGTCATCAACCTCGGTGTTGGCGTCCCGGAGACGATTCCGCCGGTCGCCGAGGAAGGGGGCATCGACGAGGAGATCAGCCAGACCGTCGAATCCGGGCCGATCGGCGGGTCGGCGTCCGGCGGGATCAACTTCGGGACTGCGGTCAACCATGAGGCGCTGGTCACCTCTCCCCAGCAATTCGACTTCTACGACGGCGGCGGTCTCGACTTTGGCTTCCTGGGAATGGCGCAGATTGACTCGATGGGCAACGTCAACGTCAGCAAATTCGAGTCGCAGATTCCCGGTTGTGGTGGCTTCCCGAACATCACGCAAAACGCCGAGACAGTCGTCTACGGCGGGACGCTCACCGCCGACGGGCTGGAAGTCGATATCGGCGGCGGCGAGATTGCCGTCGAATCCGAAGGCCAGACACGGAAGTTCCGTGCGGAACTCGAACAAGTCACGTTCAGTGGCGAATACGCCACCGAGATCGGACAGGACGTGATCTACGTAACCGAACGCGGCGTCTTCGAGTTGCGCCCGGACGGACTCACCCTCGTCGAAGTTGCGCCCGGGATGGATCCACTCGCAGATATCGCGGCAGCAATGGAGTTCGAACCCGAGATGGCAGACGACATCGAAGAGATGGATGCGGACATCTTCCGCGACGAACCGTTCGATCTGACCGAGCACGTCCGCTGATCTGGTCGCTCGGATCGCCGACGAGGTGTTCCGTGTCGCTCCTTAGCGTCCGTTGCGACGCTCGACAACCAGTCTTTCTGGAGTGAATTACCGGCTGGACCTGTAACTGCACAGTGTTGCGGGTTCGCAGTATCTGGTTTCCGCACGAAGAACGCTATCCGACAAAAACGGAGGTCGCTTACTGGAATCCGATCCGGCCGCCGGTACGCTGATCTCGGTCCGGGCCGCTGCCGCGGAACTGTTCTTCCATCTCCTCGTAGTACTCACGCAGGTCCTCGGTGATGGTCGGACGGACGTTGTCCATCGCCTGCCGGAAGTGGCGCATCTCGACCTCGTCGGCGTCTTCGTCCTGGCGCAGTGCCTCGATGGCTGCCTCGCGGGCAATCGATTCCAGGTCAGAGCCGACGTAGCCCGTCGACGCTTCTGCGAGTTCGCGCAGACTGACGTTGTGATTCATCGGCATATCATCGGTGTGGATCTTGAGGATCTGCTCACGACCTTCCACGTCGGGTTCGCCGATCATCACCAGTCGGTCGAACCGACCGGAGCGAATCAGCGCCGGATCGATCATGTCCGGCCGGTTGGTCGCACCGATGACCATCACTTCCTCCATTTCTTCCAGTCCATCGAGTTCCGTCAGGAGCTGGTTGACAACGCGCTCGGAGACGTTCGAGCCGACTTCGCCGCCTCGGCCCGGCGCGAGCGAGTCGAGTTCGTCGAAGAAGATCACCGTCGGGGCAACCTGCTTCGCTTTGCGGAATGTCTGCCGGATCGCCTTCTCGCTTTCTCCGACCCACTTGCTGAGTAGTTGCGGCCCACGAACCGAGATGAAGTTCGCGTCCGTCTCGTTGGCGACGGCCTTGGCCATCAGCGTCTTCCCTGTCCCGGGTGGGCCGTATAGCAACACTCCCGAGGGCGCGTTGATCCCCATCCGCTCGAATTTCTCCGGGGAGTTGATCGGCCACTCGACGCTCTCTTTGACCTCCTTTTTCGGTCCGGGTAAGCCGCCCACGTCGTCCCACGTGATCTTCGGTAACTCGACGAGGACTTCCCGCATCGCCGATGGACTCACCTCGTTCAACGCCCCGCGGAAGTCCTCGCGCTTGATGATCATCCTGTCGATCAGACTCGGCGGGATATCCTCCTCGTCGAGATCGATCTCGGGGAGGTACCGCCGCAAGGCCTTCATCGCCGCCTCTTTGGTCAGGCTCTCGATGTCGGCCCCGACGAAGCCGTGAGTCTCCTCGGCGAGTTTGCCCAGATCCACGTCGTCCGACAGCGGCATGCCGCGGGTGTGGATCTGCAGCACTTCCTGCCGACCGCTCTCGTCCGGGACGCCGATTTCGATCTCGCGGTCGAACCGACCGGGTCGACGGAGGGCGGGATCGACGCTGTCGACGCGGTTGGTCGCCGCGATGACGATGACCTGTCCGCGCGATTCAAGCCCGTCCATCATCGTCAGCAGTTGGGCGACGACACGCCGCTCAACCTCGCCGGTCACGTCCTCACGTTTGGGCGCGATGGAGTCTAGTTCGTCGATGAAGATGATCGAGGGGGCTTCCTCGCTTGCGTCCTCGAAGATTTCGCGTAACTGCTGTTCGGACTCACCGTAGTACTTGGAGATGATCTCGGGACCGGCGATAGAGAAGAAACTCGCAGATGTCTCGTTGGCCACCGCCTTCGCAAGCAGGGTCTTCCCGGTGCCCGGAGGCCCGTGGAGCAACACCCCCTGTGGTGGCTCGATGCCGAGTTTCTTGAAGATCTGGGGGTGTTTCATCGGCAGTTCGACCATCTCGCGGACCCGCTGGATCTCCTTCTGGAGGCCGCCAATGTCCTCGTAGGTGATACCGCCGCCAGTCTTCTCGAAGCCGCTGATTGGCTCCTCGCGGAGTTCGACCTCCGTATCCTCGGTGATGAGACAGACCCCCTCGGGGTCAGTCTCGACGGCGATCAGCGGAATCGCCTGCCCCGGAGAGCGCATGAACGGATGGTTCGTGCTGCTCATGACGGGGACGATGTCGCGTTCGACGACGGGTCGTTTCAGGATCTGACGCTTGACCATTCCGGCCGCATCGCTCCCGAACTGAACGCTCGCTTCTTCGGGTGGGGCCAACACCAACTTCTCCGCCTTCTCGGCTTCGGCCTTCCGAATCTCGACGCGCTCGCCGATACCTACGTCGGCATTTTGTCGTGTGAAGCCGTCGATGCGAACTGTGTCCGTGTTCCAGTCCTGACGGTCGGCACGCCAGACCTTCGCGGCCGTCGTGTCCGCGCCTTCGATTTCGATGATATCCCCCGGCGAAAGCTTGAGGTGCAGGAGCGTATCCGGATCTAATCGGGCGATTCCTCGCCCCGAATCGTTCGGGTACGCTTTTGCGACCTCGAGTTGCACTTCATTCATAGTAGACTGTGCCTTGGGGACATTCAGTCACCACCGGAGATATGTTTTTTGCTACCGGCGGTGATCCGGGGGACCGTAACTCGTTGTCTGAATTTGAAACGTCCCCGTGGATTCATATACTTGTCCTTGGTAGTTGCTGACATGGTATTTCTCGTCCCCTACGACGGTTCGCGGGTCGCGCGGGCGGCCCTAGACCGCGCAGTCGAGCACGCGGAAGCACTCGACGAACAGGTTATCGCGGTCAGTTTCGTTCCGACCGGCTCGGAGTACGCCCAGCGTCGGAAGTGGATCGAGCCGAGCGAGGACTTCGCCGCCGACACCGCCCACCAGCAGCTTCAGCAGAAAATCGAGGAGACGACAGACAGCGCCGAACGGACCTTCGAGGAGACTGGTGCCTCCGGCGTCCACGACGGACTGGCCGAACGAATCAGACAGGTTGCAGACGATGTCGAGGCCAGCATTCTCTTCGTCGGCACCAACGACGGCGACGACGAAGACGACGTGACGACGCCGTTCGGTCCCATCGCGCCGAACGGGAAATACGACGTGCATCTCGTCCGATCATATTAGGTCGGTTCGTCAGGCTATTGCCGTGAGCCCCGCAACTACGGGGTATGCAGACACTCGCATTCGACGCCCGGATGGGAGCGAGCGGGGATATGCTCCTCGCCGCGCTGATCGACGCCGGCGGCGACCCCGAGGTGCTGGCTCCTGTCGAAGCGGCGCTCGATGTCTCCTACGATATCGGCGAGACGACTCGCAACGGCATCGCCGCCACCGAGGTGACTGTTCGCCTCGCTGGCGACAGCGACGAGGCTGACCACAGCCATAGCCACGACGATCAGGGCCACGACGGGCACGATCATAGCCACGACGGCCACGAGGATGACGACGGTCACGATCACAGCCATGGTGATCACAGCCACGACCACGCAGAGGGCGCGGGACCGACGCGCACCTACGCCGAAGTCGTCGAGATCATCGAAGGGATGGATCTCCCGGCCTCGGTCGAAACAGACGCGCTCGAAATTGTCCGGCTGCTCGGCGAAGCCGAATCGAACGTCCATGGGACTGATCTCGACGACACTCACTTCCACGAGGTCGGTGCCGACGACGCAATCGCAGACATCGTCGGCGCGGCACTGCTGTTCGACGACCTCGACCCCGAACGGGTCGTGACGACGCCCGTCGCGACCGGCGGCGGTGAAGTCTCGATGAGCCACGGCACCTACCCAGTCCCCGTGCCGGCGGTGCTCGAACTCGCCGAGCGGGCCGACTGGTCGCTTCGCGGCGGCCCGGTCGAAGCCGAACTGCTCACGCCGACCGGCGCGGCGATTCTCGCGGCCTTCGCCGACGGGGTCGACCGCCTCCCGACGCTCGATATCGACACGTCGGCCTACGGCGCTGGCGGCTACACCTTCGAGGAGTATCCGAACGTGCTGCGAGCGGTGCGCGGGACCGCAACCGCCGGCCTCAGCCGCGACCCGGTGACGGTCCTGGAGACAAACCTCGACGACGCCACGCCCGAGGAACTCGGCGGATTGCAGGAGAGCCTCTCCGATGCCGGCGCACTCGATGTGTCGATTCTCCCGGCGACGATGAAAAAATCCCGGCCGGGCCACCTCGTGAAGGTAATCGTCAAACCTGACGACGCCGACCGCGTGGCGCGCCGTCTCGCCGTCGAGACTGGCACGCTCGGCGTCCGCGAGCACGGCCGTGGCCATCGGCTGATCGCCGACCGCGAGAAGCGAACCGTAGCCGTCGAGACGGACACAGGATCGGTCGAAATCAGCGTGAAAATTGCAAGACTCGGCGAGGAAGTCTTCGACGTGAGCGCGGAATTTGACGATGCGCAGGCCGCCGCCGCAGAGACGGACGAGCAGGTTCGGGGACTGATGCGCCGCGCCGAAGAACTCGCCCGAGAGGGCCTGTAGCTACTCCTCGCGGTGCGTGTCCAGTGCTTCTCTGATCGTCATCTCACCGACTGCGACCGCTTTGGCGAGGTCGGCGTCGATGGTTCTGTTCTCCTCGCTGAGTTCGCGGGAGCGCTTCTGAATCCGCTTGAGTTCGCCGCCGGTCGGTTCGAGGTCGCGCTCGTCCACTCGCTCGCCGTCCATCCGGGCGATGTTCGCAGCGGCGAGCACGTCGGCGACGCCCCGTGTGCCTGCACCGAGATACGGCGTCGTGCCCGTCTCGTCGACGAGTTCGATCGGAATTCCTTCGATGTCGTCGATGATGCGCGCGCCGATCAGCCGCGCGCCGTCGCCGATTCTGACCAGCGGATTGCTCGCGCCTTCGGCCTCGTCGTGGACCACCTCGGCGACCCTCTCGGGCGGGACCTGAAACGTCGCGACGATCATGTCACCCGCGAGTACGGCGATACCGGGCTGTTCGCCGGGATCGATGCCGATGATCGTTCGGCCACCCCCGCCGCGGAGCAGTGCGATCACCTCTTCGACTGCGCTCCGGGCCTCGCCGCCCTCCGCACGGACGATTTCGACATCCGGCGCAACATCGAGTTCGTCGTCGGTTCCGGTGAGCACGATCTCAGTCTCCTCGGACAGTTCGTCCCCAGGTTCGACCGTGGTGAAGGTCACGCCGCGGTCCTGTAGCTCCGTGACGGCGTCGTGATAGAGCTCGAAGTCCCCCGTGGCGACGACGATCACATCTCCGGGTTTGTGAGCGCCCTACTTACGAATTTCGAGGCCCTCGGTCAGGTCACCTGGATGTACAGCCCAGCGATCAGTAAAGCGTTGTACAGCCCGTGGATCGCAGAGACGACAAACAGGCTTTCTGTCTGAGCGTAGATCAGTCCCCACAGACAGGAGACGACGAACAGAAGCGAGAGCGTCACCGACAGCGCAGTGAATCCGGCGGTGAAATAGGCCGGGACATGTGCCAGGGCGAAGACGGCACTCGCAGTTCCGATTGCAACCGGCGTCGAGAACCGCTCGGCGAGATACTTCTGGATGACGTTGCGATAGAGCAGTTCCTCGACGGGGCCGTTGACGAACAACACGAGCGGAATGAGAATCAACAGCAACTGCGCGGAGCCGTCTTCGCCGGGCTCGAACAGCGCGTGATCGGTCGCCGGGAGTCCGAGGCCGGTGATGATGACCGAGGCAGCCGCCCAGATACCGAAGGAAGCGACGACGCCGCCGGCAACCATCCCGAGGTCCCGGACGGAGGGCCAGGAGAGGTCCACATAGCCGAGTCCGCGGTGGGTCGCGTATAGGAAGCCGAGTGCAACGAGTGCGAAGCCAAGGTACTGGACGACGAACAGCACCGGATAGAGCACGACCGGTCGCGGATCGACGCCGAGGAAGGGGAGCGCGGCAATTGACACCGCCTGCCCCATCAGGAAGGCCAGCACAGAGAGCCCAACCGCGGTGTAGATGGCGAACGGTCGGTCCGTCCGGGCGACCTCGTGGCCGTAATCGCGGAGCCGTGCGGTGGCGTACCGGCGGGAGCCGTCGGTGATGAGGAGTGCCACGAGCAGGAACCCACCGACGGCCAGCAGTTTCTGCTCGACGGAGAGTGGGCTCTCTGGAAGGGCAACCCCGAGTGCAACGGCGAGGCTGGCGACGAGCACTAGCACCGAGATGACGGCGTGAGCCAGCGCGGCGATGATCGAGGGCGCGACCGTCTCGACGCTCTCGAAGATTTCGACGGCCTCGAACTTCGGGAGGACCGACCCGAGTCCGAGCGCGAGTCCCGCGCTGGTCACGGCGGCCCCAGCGGCGAAGACGGCACCGAGTGCGGCGGTCGTTGCTGTCACTTGTCCGTGTGCGCTCGCGAAGAGGACGACTCCAAGGGTCGTCAGCGTGACGCCGAGGATGCTCCCAGCGAGCAGTCGCGCGTGGACGAACGTCTCTGCGGGTCGCTCTGCGAGGACGATCTGTGAGAGCATCGATCCCTCGGAGCCGAGCGGGTTGAGACAGAAGACGCCGCCGGCCAGCCAGACACCGAGGACGACGAGCGCGCCACCGCCGGTCAGCGGCAACAGGTCTGGCGCCGAAATCGCTTGCTGGACGAGCACCGGCATGACGGGGAAGAAATAGTAGAAGAGATAGACGTACTGGCCGGGATTTCGGCGGGCGTTGCGAGCCACCGCGAGCAATACGCGCAGCGTTGGCACTCGCCCGACGAGGCTGTCGGGAGTCCGCCCGATCAACGCGCTCGGTGGGGTTTCGAGGTCGGCCCCGTCTGTTGTCTCGTCTTCGTCTGCGGACTCTTCGGCCGGCGATGCGTACCAGTACAGTGGTGCGAGCCTGACGACCAGCACGAACGCGAGCGGGATCGCACCGATGACCAGTCCGGCGGCGACCAGCGTCTCGACGCCGAGCGCTGGCGTCACCGGCGACCCGAGGAAGAACAGGTCGGCGTACCAGCCCAGCGGTGTCGTCGGGTCTCCCGTCGGAATGAGGCCAGTTAGCCCGCCCTCCGCGGAGGCACCGCCGACCAGCGAGCCACCGGCGAACATCACGACCACCATGCCCATGTAGAGTCCGGCGGTGAGCAATTGCCGGCTGCTTTCCGACAGGCCGAGTCGCTCGACGCCGAGCCAGAGGAGATAGCCGAGCGCGAGGCCGGCGAGCAAGACGAGTACGAACACCGGTAAGAGCGCGAGCAGGAACACAACCGGAAACAGCGGTGTCTGGGCCCCTGCGGCGTAGCTAATCACGACGCTGAATCCGAGCGCGAACAGGATTAGCCACGAGACCAGCAGCGAACTGACCTTGCCGACGACGATTGCACGGGTCGACGCGCTGGTCAGGACGAGCGAGCGCACCGAGTCGCTGCCGAGTTGCTGGACCGCCTCTAGCCCTGCGACGACAGTGAACACGAGCATCATCGGCACGAGGACGTTGCGCGCGACTGGCAACACCGGCGCGGCAACGCCGCCTCTGCTGAGCACGCCGAGCGAGTATGCCTGCCGGATAAACAGGAGCATACCCGGCAATACGAACAGTCCGAGCAGGACGAATATCGCCTTCTCACGGCGGGTACTGGTGTGGCGTCGGAACCGGTCGCGGACACTTGCCCGTCCGATCCGCATGCCGACCCGCAGATCAGTCCACAGCGACGACATTCACACTGGCCCTCCCTCGGTCGTGATATCCAGAAACGCCTCTTCGAGGGTTCCGCGCCCTTCCTCGGTCCGTTCGACTAACCGTTCGGGGCTATCCTCGGCGACGAGTCGCCCCTCGTAGAGCACGCCGACGGTGTCGGCGAGTTCCTCGACGACCGGCAGGATATGCGAGGAGAGAAAGACCGTCGTCCCGCTCTCGACCTGCTCGGTGATCAACTCGATGACCGTCCGCGACGAGCGCGGATCGAGGCCGCTGGTCGGTTCGTCCAGAAAGACCACGTCAGGATCGTGCAACAGCGCCTGCACGAGTCCGACCTTCCGGCGCATCCCCTGCGAGTAGGTTCCGATTCGGTCGCTGGCGTCGGCGAGCAGGCCGACCCGGTCGAGCAGGTTATCGATGCGCTTGTCGGCCCGGTCGGCGTCCATTCGGCGGATGTCGGCCGCGTAGGCCAGTTGTTCCCGGGCGGTGAACGATTCGTAGACCGGCGGGTCGTGCGGCAGATAGCCGATGTACTGTTTCAGTCGGTCCCGATCCGTAATCGAGACGCCTGCGACACGGGCCGTCCCAGCACTGGGCGGCAGCAGCGTTGTCAGCATCTCAATGGTCGTCGTCTTGCCGGCCCCGTTCGGCCCGAGGAAGCCGTAGACACTCTCTGTCGGGATTTCGAGGTCGACACCATCGACAGCGACCGTCTCACCGAAGCGTTTGGTCAGCCCATCCGCCTCGATTGCCAACTGATCGGACGTTCCCATTGCCCGAACAGTCTCGCACATAGCGGAAAGACACTTCGGTTCAGTTGCTCGCCGAGAAACTCCGGACCGTGTCCGTCTGCTGGTTTATGTGGCCCGGGCGGTCACTCGTATATTTCGTTGAACCGTTCGGCGAGATCCATATCTTTCTCGGTCAGGCCACCAGCGTCGTGTGTCGTGAGTCGAATCTCGACTTCCCCCCAGGTGATCGTCATCTCGGGGTGGTGCCACGCTTCCTCGGCGACGCCGCCGGCACCGGAGGCGAAGCCGATGCCGTCGAGATAGGAGTCGAAGTCGTAGGTCCGGACGATTTCGTCACCGTCGCGGTCCCAACCGTCGGGAAGCTGTTCGTCGATCTCGTCGTCTGAGAGGAGTTCACTCATACGTACACGCATCGGCCGGAACGGACAAAACAGTTAGCCTACTCCTCGAACTCTTCGAGGAGACCGGCCGGCAACTGCTCGCGGACGTGATCGGGGATCGCCTCGGGATCGGACATGTCGGCGGAATCGGGTGCCATCCCGGCCAGCGCCATCCCCTCCTCGGCCTCGTCGATGTGGGGGTTGAACAGGCGAAGCGCCGTGTGGATCGTCGTCCAGTCGTCGTCGGCCGCCGCGTCCCGCAGGCTGTTCGTCGGCGGCGCGAGCAACTGTGAGACGAGAGTGTCGGCCAGTGATTCGACGACGGCTTCGCTCTCCTCGTCGAGGTCGAGTTTCTCGAAGGTTGTCTCCAGTTCGCGGGCCTTGACGCGCTCTGCGCTCTCGTACATCGCCGAGATGACCTGATCGGCTCGCTTGCGCTTGTACTGATCGAGTAGCAAGGCGAACTCCTCGTCGACGATGTCCTCGACTTCCTGCGCCGCTTCGCGGCGCATCTGTCGGGTCTTTTCGGTGACGCTTTCGAGGCGGTCCAGATCGTACACCGTCAGGTGCTCGAACTCGTCGACCTCCGGTGGGATATCGCGAGGTCGCGTGATGTCGACTATGAACGTCTCGCTGGTCTCGGCCAGCGTCTCCGCGTCGACGAGCCAGTCCGTACTCGCTGTCGCCGCGATCAGGATATCCGCCTCGTCGATTGTGGCGGCGAGTTCTTCGAGTCCCTTCGTTTCCATAGCGACTGGCTCGTCGATGCCCTGTGCGACAGAATTCGCCCGCGAAATCGTTCGGTTCGCGAGAACGAGTTTTCCGACGCGGGGGGCGAGTCGTTTCGCGGCGAGTTGGCCCATCTCGCCCGCTCCGACCACGGCGGCGTTGGCACCGTCGAGGCCGTGCTTTTCGGCGGCGAGTCGGACGGCCGCGCTGGCCAGTGAGACGACGCCCTCGTTGATCGCCGTCTCCGTGCGGGCACGCTCGCCGACGTGGATTGCTTTCGTGACGCCATCTTCGAGGACGGGACCGATCCCGTCCATAGTGCGTGCGTCCTCGTAGGCGTCCCGGACCTGCCCGAGGATCTGATCTTCGCCGAGCACGAGCGATTCCAGCCCAGCACTGACACGAAGGAGATGTTCGAGACTCTCCTCGTGGCCGAGCGTCCGGACAATCTCGTCGGACGTCTCGGCGAAGTGATCGGCGAGTAGTTCCGCGCCGGTCTCGGCCCCGTCGGTGACGACGTAGGCCTCGACACGGTTGCACGTCTGGAGAACGTAGGCTTCTCGCGCCGCCGGATCGGCGCAGAGGTCGGCCACGAACGACCGCTGGCTATCGGCAGCGGCGGCTTCGAGTTGATCGAGAGATGCGCGCTGATGAGAGATACTGACGCCGGAAATGATACCGGAATTAGATGTCATAGTGAATCACCGGTTACGTCTGCGATCACGTCTTTAGCTACCTGACGGGCGTTTGCACTCTCGGTATCTAAAGCCTTCCATACGGCCTCGCTGTCGATGACGGCTCGGAGTGCAGCCCGTCGTGTCTCTGCGCTGACAGTGTCGAGTTCGTCCCGGAGCGACCCGGTCAGTTCGGCCATCGCACCGGCACCACTGATCGTCGATTCGAGTTCCTGTCGAAGATGTCGGCTCAGTGCCGGACTGCTCGCGCCCGTCGAAATCGCGGCCACGACCGGATCATCCCGCACTGTCGCGGGCACGACGACCTGTCCGGGGTCGCGTGAGCCGGACCGATCGGCCCGGTTCGAGAGTATTCCACGCTCGTCGGCCGCCCGCTCGATAGCGTCGTTCAGTTCTGCTGAGTCTGTCGCCGCGACGACCAGCGCCGGATCGATCCTGTCGAGCCAGTCCGGTATCTCTTCGGGGTCAGGCGCAGCACGTAGTCGCTGACCATCGCCGTAGGATTCGGCATCGAAGGTCGGACTCAGGACGACGACCTCGGCCTCGCGGGCGAACCGTCTCGCCTTCCGCGCGCCGACCGGGCCGCCGCCGACGACCAACACTCGCTCGCCCGTGAAGTCGTGCACCAGTGGAATCATCCGCGTTCTGGTGAATTTCGGGAACCAGCCCGCTTAAATGACTCGCCAATTCCCAGTTTATACATCCAGCACTGCGTCGTCGGGTTCTTCGGCATCGCCCCGGATTACCGTCGCGTCGTAGCCCGCTGCGCGGACTGCATCGAGCAAGCCCGTCGAATCGGCCTCGGCCTCGAAATAGAAGACGATGTCGAAACTGCCGTCTCTGAGTAGTTGCTGACACTCCCAGACGAACGATTCGTCGTCGAGCGTGAGCCCCTGATGCTGGTTCGAGGCGAACTCGGAGTCGTCGGTCCCGGAGTAGACGAACGTATCTCTCGGTTCGTAGCCCGTATACTCGGCGATCAGTTCGCCGACTTCGACGGTCGCCTGGTGCATCTCCGGTTCCTGACTGCCGTCAAATTCGGTCTGGACGACCAGCCCGTCGAGTTCGATTTCGCCCGGTTGGAGGAGCTTCCAGGTCCGTCGTCGGAGTTCGCTGTCGAGTATCTCGGCCATACTGGGCGTTCCCGCGGCGCGTGTTTACCACTCACGGTTCGAGCGTGGCTGCTCGTCGGCGTGTGAAAATGGAAGAATTCGGAGACGAGTCCAGCAGCTACCAGACTCCCCACAGCCAGTCACTTCGAGACCTGTTACAGTCGTTCGAGGTTCTTGGCTCGTGGCCCTTTGTCGGCCTCGACGATTTCGAATTCGACTTCCTGCCCCTCTTCGAGATCCGGCCCGCCGACGTCCTCCATGTGGAAGAAAACGTCTTCGTCCGCGTCTTCAGTATCGATGAAACCGTAACCGCCTGTGTCGTTGAAGAAATCAACCGTACCTTGCGCCATTGCATATGAACGAACGTCGTCACTATATTAATAAGCTGTGGTCAGTTTAACGCGCAACACAAGATTAACACCGGACTGCGGCGAAGTAAAGGTATGTTCCGTCGGCTTCGGGCTCCCGTAGAGCAGTTGTACGCACGCGTGCTTGAATCCGAACTCGAAGCGACGCCGTCGCATATCGCGGTCATTCAGGACGGTAACCGCCGGTACGCTGCCAAACAGGGGGTCGAAAAGACGGCCGGTCACCGGAAAGGTGCCGAAACGACGGAGGCCCTGCTCAAGTGGTGTGCCGATCTGGATATCGAAGAAGTGACGCTCTATACGTTTTCGACCGAGAACTTCGAGCGCCCTGCCGACGAGCGCGAAGCGCTGTTCGATCTCGTCACCGAGAAACTCCGTGACTTTGCCGACGCCGACGATGTCCACGAACGGGAGGTCCGCATCCGCGCAATCGGTCAGACGGAGGAACTCCCAGAGCGCGTCCGCGATGCCGTCGACTACGCGGAGTCCCGAACCGAGGGGTACGACCGCCTCCACCTCAACATCGCGCTGGCCTACGGCGGTCGGGCGGAACTGCTCGGGGCAACCCGGAGTATCGCCAGCGCCGTCGAGGCAGGGGAACTGGATCCTGACGAGGTGACGACGGAGACCATCGACGAGGCGCTGCCAGACGGGCCGACCCGCAGCGTGGATCTGATCATCCGCCCGGGCGGCGACGAACGCACCTCGAACTTCCTGCCGTGGCAGGCCAACGGCAACGAGGCTGCCGTCTACTTCACGACTCCGTACTGGCCGGAGTTTCGCCGGATCGACTTCCTCCGAGCACTTAGAACCTACAACTACCGCGAGGAAAGCTGGCACCAGAGTCGGATCCGCCGTGCCCGTGCGCTCGCGAAGGTTTTGAGTGAGATGGCTGGCCAATCTGGCAAGCGAGTCACGTCCTCCGGCGAGGAGGATATGCAGGACGGCGACTCCGCGGAGCAGACTGTCGAATCGCCCAGTTGATATCCCGCTGCCGGTCGTTGCGACAGATCTCACTTATCGCGCGGTGAGTCCGGTTCCGGCTCTCGACCGGCAGGTGTCTCCGTTCGTGCCGAGCGCATCCGATCCGTGAAATCCCAGGTGAACAGTCGATCGGGTTCGATCCGGATCACAAGTTCTTCGCGGTCGTCGGCCAGCAGCATCTCGGCTAACTCTGACTCTGTCCCGCCGAGATAGCGGTCGAGGAGGTTTCTGAGCAGTTCCTTGTCTGCGTCCGGTTCCAGCGTCGCGGTTCCGTTGCCGCGCACGCCCATGTACGGCGGTCGGTTCGTCGAGAGTTCGAAGGAGACGGCGTCGTCACTCCGGAGAAATCGAGCGATGTCGGAGTCTTCGCCCGTTGCACACCGGAACTCGCCGTCCTCGAAGTGATACCACAGTGAGAGCATCCAGAGTCCGCCGTCCGGGCGGTGACAGCCGATCCGTAGCGGCATGAGCGCCTCGTCGAGAAACTGCGCCAACTGCTCGCGGGACCACGGCCCCTTGACTGGTACCATTGCGTAGCAATCACCCGCCCAAGCTAAATCGATTTGGGTGCGCCGGCCACCAGACTGCAATCGGTATTTGAGGGTACGCAAGGCATATCAGACCACCGCTGAACGTCCACACGATGACGGAGGAGTTAGGCTCCCGTGCCCGTGCGTTAGCTGTGCCGTATTACGACGATGCACTGCCAGCCCACGATCAGTTTCACGCGCGACGCGTCCGGAATCTCGCTGTCGCGCTGGCAAATCGCGTCGACGAACCCGTCGACAGAGAGACGCTCGCGGCCACAGCCTGGTTCCACGATATCGGCCGACCCCGAGAGCGGGCCGGTGAGATCGACGACCACGGCGCGTGGGCGGCGACGGAAGCGACCGATCTACTCGCTACCGAACCAGTCTCGGACGACCGCATCGAGGCAATCTCGCACTGTCTCCGGGCACACAGCATCCGACCGAGTTCCCCGGAGCCAGAGACAATCGAAGCGAAACTCCTCTTCGATGCCGACAAACTGGACGCTGCTGGCGCGCGAGGGCTAATCCGACTGGCCTGTATCGTCGGCGAGCGCTCGGGTCGCACCGGCGAGAGATATGCCGTTATCGACGATGCGTCGGCCCACGGCGTCGAGTCGATCGATGGGCCGGACATCACGCTACTTCGTGAGTGGACCCGAGAACGCCTCGATGCGCTGTATACCGATCCGGCTCGGTCGGTCGGGCAGTCGCGCTGGGAGTTTATGACGACGTTTTTCGAGCAGTTCGAGCGTGAACTCCAGACTCGACCGCCGACAACCAGGAATTAAGCGGGGTCACCGCCCGAACCGGCGCTGTCGGCGCTGGAAGTCCTGGAGCGCGCGGAGATAATCCCGCCGCCGGAAGTTCCGCCAGTTCACGTCGGTGAAGTACAACTCGGAGTAGACGGACTGCCAGATCATGAAATCCGAGAGTCGTTCGGCGCCAGTCTTGATGATGAGATCCGGGTCCGACGGGAAGACGAGGCGTCGTTCGATCTCTTCGCCGGTGATCTCTCCGGGGTCGAGTTGCCCGTTCTCGACGGCGGTCGCGATTCCCCGAACCGCCGCTGCGAACTCGTGTTTGCCGCCGAGGCCGATGCTGACCTGTACCGGTGTCGTCGCCCGACTCTCGTCGTCCGGCGACCGAACCGATATCGGATGCGGTGCGTCGATCCGTTCGAGTTCGCGCCTGAGCGTCGAGATCACGTCTTCGTTGCCGACACTGACGTAGACGACGACTCGGTCGGCACCGAACCCGAACGCCCAGTCGAGAAACGCCTCTAGCGTGTCGTATGCGCCGTCTTCGAGGAGATCTCTCTCGGTGATGATCAGCGCAACCGTGTCGGGAAGTGACTCCTCTGCGAGACGGATACGGGTCGCCAGATATCGGTCGTACAGTCCCACAGCGGCCCCTTCGAGTGGGGGGACAGTAAACGTAGGTGGATTCGCTCTCGAGTTAGAGTTCGACGCCGCTCGGAATCAGGCTGTGCTGGCGCAGGAGATTCCCTTCGGCGTCGTAGACGAGCAACGCATCGAGGTCGTAGACGATGGGTTCGCCGTCGGAGCGGTGGATCCGAACGCGGTAACTCCCCTCGTCGGTCTCCTCTCTCGCCGCCGCGACGAGGTCGAGAATATCCTCGCCGGCCGCGTTGACTTCGAGAAGATATTCGCCGGTGACCCGGTGGGTCAAACTACAGACACCCATCGCGTCGTCCGCCTCGTGGTCGTCCTGATACCGGAACGCCGCATCGATCTCTGATGCTGTGATCTGCTCGCCGCTGTCCTCACTGAGTTGTGCTGTCAGTGTCTCCTCGGGGCCGTCGTATTCGATATCGAGCGTCGGGCTATCCGCGTCTGCTGGGTCCAAACTCTCGGCCGCGACTGTGAAGTGGTCTCGCCTCATCCGGTAGTTTACTCTACGACTCCCTCTCCAATGAACGTAACGACCGTACCGGTGGCGAAAGACATACGTGTGAGTACGTCACATACTCAGCGCTCGGCCCGACCGGTCTCACCCAGCAGCCAGTCGAGATGGTCGTCGAGTCGGTCGGCCCCTGCATCGGTGAGTTCGTATACGTCGTGAATGCCCTCGGTCCGAGTCTCGACGAACCCCTGATCTTCGAGGGCGTCGAGCGCACCGTAGAACGACTTCGGATCGATCCGCGTCTCGTAGGTCGATTCGAGGCGGGACTTCAGCGCCTGGGCCTGCAGGGATTCGCCCGCGAGGATCGCACAGATATCACGCCGCCGTCCGCTCTGGAGAAACCGTGGCATCGTTACGCGTGCTGGAGTTGGCCGTCGGCCTCTACGAACTCCCCGCGGTCGATCGCTTCGTCGATGACTGCCTGGACGTTTCTGGCGTCGAGTTGGTACGCGCTGGTCGCAATTGTGACGACTTCCTCTCGCGTCATCGGAAACTCCCGGTTCCGCAGCAGTCTGAGCACTTGCCCGTAGTTGTCCGGCTTGTCACTTTTCACCGTCTCCGATGACTGGCCCGTCTGAGACGACGCACCTGACTCGGTACTGCTGTTCTCACCGTCGGAGGTGGTGCTCGTCTCAGCGTCGGCGTCGACAGCATCTTCAGATCCTGATTTTTCGGACGGTTTGTCGTCCATCCCGCCCAGGAGTGAGCCGTCTTCGTCGGCACTCGATTCGATCAGGTCGTTCCTGCTGTCCTCGTCGGTCGCTGTCTCTGTTTGGGAACCCGCCTGCGGTTCTCGCCCCCCGTCGGTGGTTCTCTCTGCCCGCTCGATGAGTGGTTCGATCAGCGTCTGCAAGGTGTCCTTGCAAGACCCACAGAGCACGATCCGGCGTCGCTCGGCCTCTGTCGGATCGAGTTCCTCGGGGATGACCTCGAAGGTTCCGACCGCTTGTTCGCCACAGAACTCACAGCTCCGAAGTGCGCGCATGGGGATGACTACCGACGCAGCCGCAAAAAAGCGTATCGAACGCCGGCTGGCGACGGCAATCCGGTCGGGAACCGACACACAAAGGTGCCAGCAGGCCAACAGCGGCGTATGAGTGAGGACGAAACCACGGCTGAGGCGGATTCCGTGACCGCGCAGTACCGCGAGACCGAGACCGAGCGACTGCTGGTCTTCCGTCGCGACGGCTCGGAAGCAGCCATCGCACAGAATATCGAGGGGTACGCGATGCTCAAGGTTCGTGACAGTGCCGACGGTGACGAACTCGAACGATACTACGGCTTCGACATGGCACTGGACCACGCCGGCGAACTCCTCGGCGTCTCGGGCCACGATCTGCCGGTCCCCGACGCCGCGGCCGACATGGGAATGTAACTTTTCGGCGGACTCAGACTTCCCGCTCGAAGACCATTCCGATGGTCGTCCCGTCGCGTTCGAGCGTTTCAGTCAGTCGCCAGCCTTCGCTGGCGTACTCGTTGATGACCGACTCGATGTTGCCCATCTTTCGGCCCCGGGCCTCCGTGGCGTGTGTCGTGTAGACGTAGCGTTGGTCTGCCATACGTTATCGAGGTCATCCGCCGATAAAAAATCGGTGGGCAAGCGGCCGCTTACAGCAGCAGCGAGAAGATAAGATACGGGATGCCGAAGACGACTGCCGTGAGAACCGCCAGAATGATGCCGTACCCGACAATCGCGCCGACGCCGGTGAAAAACGCGGGATGTGTGAGTTCGTTCGGGAGTTCCATACCTGTGTTCAGAAATGTGGTTACTTAATTCTGTGGAACTGTTTCGACGGGAGCGGAGTCGGTCGTGCAACGGTGATACACGTCGGCCGCACAGTTAATGCCGACTTGGGTGAATACTGGACCATGACACAGATCGAGCTGTACGACAGAGAAGATTGCCCCTACTCACAGAAAGTGCGCGCAAAACTCAGCGACCTCGACCTCGACTACGACGAAACGGTCGTCCCGGACGCCCACAGTGACCGGACGGAAGTCGAGGACAGAACCGGTCAGACCGGCGTTCCGGTGCTGTTCGACGAGCAGATGGACGAGGAGTTTCTCGCGGACAGCAACGAAATCGTCGCCTATCTGGACCGGCAGTACAACTGAGGGCCCTGCCTGAACGCTTAGAGGGACTGCGCGAACGTCTTGAGATCGGAGCGCTGAGTCTCGTTTGCCTGTGCGATCTGTGAGAGTTCCTCGGAGATCCGCGAGGCCTTTCGAGAGGCTTCGTCGATCATCATCGCCAGTTCCTCGGCGCTTTCGGACTGTTCTTCGGTCGCCGTTTCGACCTCGTCCAGCGCCGTCGAAACGTTCGTCACGAGTTCTTCGATATCACTGAACGTCTCCAGGGCGCGCTTGCTCGCCTCGTAGCCCTCGCTGGTCTCGTCTTCGAGTTCGTCCAGTTCCTCTGCGGCCTGTTCGGTCCCGGCCTGGATGCTGTCGACCAGTTCCTCGATTTCGCCGGCCTGTGTCTTGCTCTCCTCGGCGAGATTTTTCACCTCGTCGGCGACGACGGCGAATCCGTCGCTGTCGCCGCCCGCGCGGGCGGCCTCGATGGAGGCGTTCAGCGCGAGCATGTTCGTCTGGTCGGCGATGTCGTTGATCACGTCGACGATGTCGTCGATTTCGTCGGTCCGTTCCTGCAGGGAGTCGACCTGTTCGCGGACCTCGACGGCATTTTGGTTGATCCGCTCCATTCGGTCGGTCATCTCCTCGGCGCGCTCGTACCCCTCCCGAGTCAACTCCTGGGCGCTGTTGCTCTGCTCGTTGACTTCCTGTGTCGTGGCGGCAATCTCCTCGGTCGCGGCGTTGATATCGCTGACCTCGCCCGCGATGTTGTCGGTGTTGTCGGCCTGCTGTTCGACGAGGGTCTCGATCTCGAAGGAACTTTCCTCGATCTCGGTCGCGCGGTCGATCAGGCGCTCGACCGATTCGCGAGCGTCCGTGGCGGTGATCGATTGCCCCCCTCCAGCGAGTCGGGGTGCCAGCGAAGCGGTGTCCGTCGTGATTACGCGGCCGAGTGCCGCCTCGGCACCCTCGGGTGGCTGTTTGACAGGGCGATACTCGCCGGAGAGGAGCGCCGCCTGAACGGTCGAGATCGCAGCAAAGAGATCTCCGCTAGCCACATCCCTGTCGGCAACTAGATTGGTGAGTTTCCCGTAAGCAGCCTCCCCGTTCGGAAGCGTGTTCGTGAAGTACTCCGTCGTACAGGTCTGGAGTCCACTGGGTTGATCAGCCAACTGTTCGGTGACGAACGACTCGGTCTCGCTCCGGGAGGCTGGCAGCAGTGTCTCGGCCAGCACTCTGAGCGCGTCGGCGTCAGTATCGAAGGTCGTGGCCTCTTCCGGTCCAACTTCGTTGCTGGGTGTACTCATTACGTTCACCTTCGAGTGGATCACAGATAATGATTAGCTTACGGTCGGATTAGTTTCGTGTCACAAATGCTTGCTGACCAGTCGCTATTCGCTTTCCCTCGGCACATCGGCCGCTGGCTCTTCGGCTTCGTCGGTCCGTTCTGTCGCGGTCGTCACGATGCCAGCGAGGACGACGGCCCCGCCGAGGAGAGTCAGGGGCGTCGGCGTCTCGGCGAGTAACAGCGCCGCGAGGACAGTCGCACCGATCGGTTCGCCGAGCAGCGAGACCGAGACGACGCTGGATTCGAGATGAGCTAGCGCCCAGTTGATCACGGTGTGCCCGAGCAGACCTGGACCGACCGCCAGCCCGACGAAGACGAGCCACTCCTGGCTACCGTAGCCGGTCAGCGGGTGGCCCTGCGCCAGCACGAGCGCGAGGAGACCGACCGTACAGACACTGTAGACGACCACGACGTAGGGGATCAATGCCAGCCGCTGGCGCAGCGAGCGCCCGGCGAGGACGTACCCCGCAGCCATGACCGCGCCGAGGAGCGCGAGGCTGTTTCCGAGTAATGGATTCGCCCCGACGACGCCGCCGAACAGATCACCGAGTGACATCGTGACGATGCCGGCGACGGCGACGAGAATACCGATTGTGACTCGTCGGGTCACCCGCTCCGAGAGCAGCGCCCACGCGCCAACCGCGACGAAAATCGGCTGGGACTGAACGAGCGTGACGCTGGCGGCGACGCTCGTCCACGCGAGACTCTCGAACCACGAGGCGAAATGTACTGCGAGCGCGAGCCCTGACAGACCGGCGAACAGCAGGTCACGCCGGTCCATCGCCCGGAACTGCTGGCGGTACCGGAGGAGTGCGACCGGAAGTAGCGGTAGCGTCGTGAACAGGACGCGATACATGGCGGCGACTGCGGAGGGGGCCGAACTCAGGCGAACGAGAATCGCGCCGGTGCTGATCGCACAGATCGAGACGGCGAGTCCGACGTACGGTGCGATTCCATCGCCGGAACGGACGGCGGCCACATACTCACCGAACCGGCGGCGGATCGCGACCGACGACAGTGTCCTCACGGCTGGGCAGTGGAGTCTCCGGGATTTACTGGTTTCGCCCGCCCTGGCTTTTCGCTTCCCGTCCGAGATGCTCTTCGACTTTCTCGACCTTCCGTTCGGCAGCCTCCTCGACGGTCCGCTTGTCGTCGATTTTCAGGAACGTCCCCACTCGATGGCCGTCGACGGCCTCGTGTGCGGCCTCGGCGGCCGCGAACAACTCGCCTACCTCGCTGGCTTCGAGAATCGTCCCCATCGGCGTCGTCTCGTACTCGATGTCGAACTCTTCTAAGGCGTCGACGGCCTTCGCGATTTCTGGTGCCATGCTCCCTTCGACTCTCGGCGAGACGCTCAGGAATGCTGTCGCTGTCATACTCCTGGATACGGTCGGACCGAACTAAATGCCCTGCGGGTGCTCCCCCACGCGTTACCGTGCGTGGGGCACCCTCCTCAACAGTCCCGTCAGTCCATCTTCGAGGCGTTCTGTCGTTCTCTGATGATCTGTGCGATCTGCTCGTAGTTGGAGATGCCACCGAAAGTCATCCCCTGGAACCGCCCGATTCCGGTCGAGAGGATATCCGCCGAGACGGTGATGTGACCGTGGCCGAGCAGCCGTTCGATCAGCGATGCGCCGGTTTGCAGCCCTCGGATGTCGACCATCCAGGCCTCGCTGGTCGTCTTCGACGAAAGCCCGATCACCTTCATCATTCGGCGGTCAGTGACCACGTATCTCAGTTTCCGCCGTTGATAGAACACGTAGCCGACGATGACTCCGCCGACGAGGAGACCGCCGATTACGGCCTCGTTGCCGGCGACGAATCCGCCGATGATAATGAGTCCGGCAACTATCAACTGGAGACTGTACGCCGACCACGCGGGTCTGGCATCGATCAGAACTTCTTCACCGTCCAGCAGCGACACCGATGCCTGCTGTGGCGGGTTCGACTGCTGTGCGGTCCGTGGCTGCTGTGTGTGCTGGGCTGTCTGTGACTGCTGTCGTTGGCCCTGGTCGTCCCGTGAGCGCTGGTGATCCGACTGTTGTGTCTGATCGTCTCGTGACATTCGTTAGCTACTACAAGTAAACTTCTAAATAATAGTTATTTAGATATATTTACATTTGGCTGCTCTGCGTTGTTACGCGCTCGCTGTTCGCTCCGCCCGCTGAACGCCGTCGTGAGTCTCCTCCCGAACATGTTTTTGGCCCCAAACGAATGTCGGATATCAAAAAGCGATACTCGGTATCGGAACAATTGGTTTTGGGATACCAAAATATATTTTCTAAACAGGTAGATTTATACCCTTGGCGCGAGAATTATGGCTTGTATGAGCACCCAGAAAGAAGCGATGCGAGAATTCGGCACAGTAGAAGAAAACGACCTGCGACTCGACACAGACAAATCAGAGCAGATCATCGACGCGCTGAACACGGACCTCGCGGCGACGTTCACGCTCTATCACCAGCTCCGGAAACACCACTGGAACGTCGAGGGTGCGGAGTTCCGTGATCTGCACATCTTCCTCGGCGAGGCCGCCGAGCGCGCCGAAGAAGCAGCCGACGAAATCGCCGAGCGCGCACAGGCGCTGGGCGGGACGCCGGTCGCCGGTCTCGGACAGATTCAGGAGCACTCCCCAGTCGAAGCCGAGGACGACGACATCTACGAAATTCGGACCTCACTCGCGCACGACCTCGAAATGTACGGCGACATCATCGAGTCGCTGCGTGACCACGTCGAACTCGCGACGAACCTCGGCGACCACGCGACGGCGGAGATTCTCCGACAGATCCTCGTCGAAGTCGAGGAAGACGCTCACCACATCGAACACTACCTCGGCGACGACACGCTGGTCACCGAGGAGACGATGAACTAATTGGGTGCATTACGTCCCCCCGATTTCGACAGACAACTGATTTTGCGACGGGTTTTTTCCGGACGACTCGCCACGTCGAGCCCTCGCTAACCGAGAAGAGTCACGCATCGCTGACCGGATGGCTCGGACGCACAGAAACGAACTCGGGGTGGAGAGTTGACTGGAGAGCAGGCGTCAGAGGGGTTCGATCTGGAGCTACCGGGTTAACTCGACGGTGTAATCGGTCGCTATCCAGCCGTCGGTGTTGTCCTGTTCGGTGAACACGACCTTTTCGGGGCAACTGACGTGGGCAGTCACGTCACAGTCCAGGCAGATATCTGGGGACTGCTCGGTTTTCTCCATCTCGTAATCGGTGGCTTTCATCACCTGGACTTAGGCGACCCTAAAACTAAAAGGGTTTTGGCTTACCTAAACGAGTGGGGTCAGGGAAAATCTATATATCACAGAAACAGCGGAGAGCGTTTTTGTAGCAGGCAGGCGTACGTCCGAGACATGAGTGATTCGGGAGATCCGGACGTGACGCGGCTGTTGCGCGATCTCACGCGGGAACTGCAGACGCTGCAGCGGGAACTGGACTCCGAGGGGTCTGGGCGGTTGTCCACCCGTCGCCAACTCTCGCGGTTCACCAGCGAGATCGCGATTCCGAGCGTCATCCTGGTGCTCGAGACGAACATCCGCGCACTGAAACTGCTCCGCCGGACGATCCGACTCGCGGAGGGCCGCGAGCCGCGGAGCCAGCACAGTCGAGCGGCCGGAGAGGTTCGTGACCGGGCGGAGCTACTGGGACAGCAGGCGCTGTCCCGACTGGACCAGACCCTCGAAACTGTCCAGTCCTCGCTGGAAGAGGAGGGTGCCGACGAGGACGTTCGCCGATTGCTGGCTGAGGCGCGCTCGCTTCAAGACCAGATCAGCCAACAACTCGCGACCGAAGAGTCCACTGGAGAAGACAGGACTGAGGATGGGACGACCGTCGGCGTCGACTCCGGGGAGAGCGAACCGGTGAACATCGATGTGGACGCAGAGTTGCAGACGTTGAAGGACAATCTCGAAGACGACGATGGCGACGAACCGGACGGAACGAACGGAGACGGGGACGCCGGAGCGGATGGTTCGGACAGTGGGGAATACGACTCGGGCGGACACGACGCTCCCTGATAGCTTTTTACCCGTGGCCATGCAACGGCAGCCATGACACTCGATCCCGTCCACGTGGACGGCATCGCCGACCTCGCAACCGAGGTGAAGACGGCCGTCGACGAGACCGACCAGACGGAACTCGCCGAGCGGGCCTTCGCCGAGTTTCTCGATCCGCTGTACGACAGCGATGGCTCGGTCGTGCTCGATCCGCTGGGCGAGCACGGCAAACACAAAGTCCCGATTGCCGATATCGCGTTGACCGACGCGCCGTTTCCCACCCAGCACGGTCTCGACGCGGGGACGATCAATCCGACGACGTTCAAAAACGGGCTGGTGATCGACGTTTCCCAGGCCGCGATGGCGGCCGTTCCATCTGACGTGGATCTGCACCGCGCTCGGAGTATCGTGATGACTGTCCACACGAACGACACCGCGGCGTCCTTCGACGAGACCGACTGGCGGATGGTCGACGAAGGGTACGCGCGTCGACGCATCCTGCGCGCGCCGCGGGTCGACCGCCACGAACAGGTCGTCGTCCACGCGCTGGCGCTGTATCTCGCCGAGAGCGAGCACGCCCTCCAGCAGAGCGATGTCGTCGAGGATCTGCTCGTGCTCGACGGCCCGATCTACCCAACTGGCCTGCTGAAGTGGGTCGAGCGCGACCCCGAACTGGAACGGCTGATCATCGAACGCGAGGAGTTCACCGACGTAATCGCCAACTATCTGGATCTGGTCGAGACCTTCGTGGAGCGAGACATTCCGCTGGCTGGCTTCGTCAAAAACAGCGCCTCGAAGGCGCTCACCCGCGAACTCCGCCGGGCGGTCGGCGCGCCGTGGGTCAACGACCAGGACTTCTTCCGGCGGGTGCTCGAACGCCCCGACGAGAACGGCGACCCGAAAACCGACACGCTGACCTTCACGGGCTGGTATCGCTCCCGCGCCGGAACTGACGGCGTCCTCGCCGACGGCACCATCGAACTCGACAAACAGCGCGAACTCGACGACGAGGACTACGAAGTTACCTTCTTCGTCATCTACGACCCTCGCGACGACCTGATCTATCGGGTGGAAGCTCCCTACGTGTTCACCCGCGAGCGAGAGCGTCGCGAGGCACTGACGACGCAGTTTCTCGGCGCGGTGGCACGCGAGCGCGGGCCGCCGCTGGCCGTCGGGAAGGCCGACGAACTGGCGCGGATCGACCGACAGGGCAAGGCGACGATCCGCCGCCGGATCGAACACACCTTCGAGACCGGTCAACAGACCGATTACAACGACAAACGCTGGGGGCCGGCCGAGCGGATGGATCTGTAAGGCCCGAACATTCAGGACTGTCGACACCGTAGCTCCGATATGGTCGGGGTTGGGTTCCTCATCTGGGTCGGCTGGCTCTGTCTCGGGCTGATCGGCCTCGCTATCGGGCTGTACGTGCTCCGCAATATCGTTCGAGAGGCCCGCGAGCGAAACCGTGGAGAGGGGCCGGGCAGCCCGGGCGACGAGCCTGTGGATCCCACGCCCGACGAACGAGCGGTGCTCGAAACAGACCGCGAAGGGATTCCGCAATTGATCTGCTCGAACTGCCAAACCCCGAACGATCCCTCGTTCCAGTACTGTAGCGAATGCGCCGCAAAACTGTAGTTCAGGACGGCTGAACCGCGTTTTCGTCCTCGTCGAGGACTTCGATTTCGACCGCCTCGCGGTCGACGCCGAGACGGACGAACTGCGTCCGGAGGTGTTCTCTCGCGGCCGTGAGCGCGGCCTCGCGACTCTCGAACCCGCGAGGCATCGGCGACTCGAAGGCGACCTGTAGCTCTCGGCCGTCGATGGTCTGGGTGGAACCACCGCTCTCGACCTCGTAGAACTCGTCGCAGACCCAGACGTACGGCGCGTCTGTGTTCGGCGATCCGCTGTACTCCGGAGGGGACTCGCCCTCCTCGAAAATCGTCCCCGTCAGCGCGCTATCGCCAGCCCAACCGCGGACAAGTAACATACTCGTCTTACGCTGTCGTGGGCAAAAAGTCGTCCGTTCCCCGCCAGCGAACCGAATTCTGAACCGTTACAGCAGGTCTTCGGCTTCCAGTCGGTCGATCGCTTCCTGCAGGCGTTCTTTGCTGTTGGCGTAGGAGATTCGCGCGTAGCCGGGCGTGCCGAAGGCACTGCCGGGCACCGTCGCGACGTGGGCCTCGCTGATCGCGTCGTCACACCAGGCCTGATCGTCGTCGGCGACGGGCAGCATCATGTAGAAGGCACCTTTCGGCTCAGAGACCTCGACACCGCGGGACTCGAACTCCTCGACGAGGAAATCACGCCGGTCCTCGAAGGCGTCGCGCATCTCGGCGACTTCCTCGTCGGTGTTCTCCAGCGCCTCGACGCCGGCGTGCTGGACGAAGTTGACAGCACAGGAGACGGAGTGGCCGTGGACCTTGCCGGCCTGCTCGACGATTTCTTCGGGCGCGGCAAAGTACCCCAACCGCCAGCCAGTCATCGCGTAGGCTTTCGAGAAGCCGTTGAGCGTGAGCGTCCGGTCTTCCATCCCGTCGAGGGTGCCGAGGCTCGTCATCTCGACATCGTCGTAGGTGATCTCCTTGTAAATCTCGTCGGAGATTACGAGGAAGTCGTGCTCGACAGCCAGGTCCCGGATGCCTTCCAGCGCAGCATCCGAGTAGACGGCGCCGTGCGGGTTGCCCGGCGAGTTGACGACGAGCATGTCGGTGTCGTCCGAAACCGTCTCGGCGAGTTCGTCCAGCGCGGGTTCGAGCTGGAAATCGTGGGCTGCGGTGTCGACGCGCTTGAGATCCGCGCCGGCGATTTTGGCCATCGCCTCGTAGGACACCCACGCCGGATCGAGGAGAACGACTTCGTCGCCCTCCTGGGTCAGCGTCTGGAAGAGTTCGAACAGCGCCTGTTTCCCACCGGGCGTGACCATGATGTTCTCGGGGCCGTACTGGTCGAGGCCGTCGTCGTCGAGTTTGTCGGCGATAGCCTCTTTGAGTTGCGGGATCCCCGACGATGTCGTGTAGCCGGTGTGCCCTGCTTCGAGTGCCTCCTCGGCGGCGTCTTTGATGTTCTGCGGCGTGTCGAAATCCGGCTCACCGACACTCAGATCGACGACGTCGACGCCGTCGGCTTCGAGTTCGGCGGCCTTGTTGCTGATAGCGAGCGTGGCGCTCGGCGATACACGTTCGACGCGGTCTGTGAAATTGTACTCAGTCATTTGTAAGTTCGGAAGCGAGATCGATTGCGCTCTCGACGGCGGTCGCACCGTAGTCGATTCGGGCGACAGCCTCGTCTTGGCTCATCCCCGGGCCGGTGATCCCCAGCGCGACGGGCGTGTCGCGGTCGAGGCTAACGTCGGTCAGGCCCTGTGCGGCGGCGTCGGCGATCACCTGATCGTGGTCGGTGTCGCCGGTGACGATTGCGCCGATCACCGCGACGGCGTCGATATCCTCGCGGCGCGCCAACCGGTCGGCGGCCAGGGGCGTATCGTACGAACCCGGCACTTCTAGCGTCTCGACGATCTCAGCGCCGCGGTCGGCCGCGGCCTCGCGCGCCTGCTCTGCCATCTCCATCGTGATCGGCCGGTCTTTGTTGAACTGCGCGACCACCAGCCCGAGGCGTACCATGTTCCAAAACCGGGTGTGTGTCCTAAAAGAACTACCGTTCTTCACTCACTCAGAAGACAGCCTGTTCGCGGTCCAGCCAACTGACGATCACGACGTGGGGCAGCGTCAGCACCGCGATGAGGACGAGATACAGTGCCACCAAGCCAGACAATTCGCCCGGCTCTCGCGGAACGAGAACGTACAGCAGACCGAGAAAGACCAATGCACCTGCCGTCATCGGTGCCGCGTCCCAAGCAAACCGGCGAGCGACGGCAGTCACGTCCGAGCGATCCAGCGCTGTCGCCGAATCGTCGTGCAACAGGACCGTCCTGATGACGTGGCGAAGCGAGTGCCAGAAACAGAAGTAGATCCCGATGGCGAGAATCGGCGGGACGACGAGGAAGTACGCCGACAGCAGGCCCATCTCGCCCGCGTCGACGAGCCACGGTCCGCGCTCGTCGGTCCGCAGGTAGCCTAGCGTGATCGTCAGTAGAACTGCAGTTCCGTAGACAGCCGCGACAGCCAGCCGCGGTCCGGTCTCGAACGCCGGTGCGAGCGCGGCGGCCGCGCCGGGATCGAACAGCCCGATCAGCGAGGTGGCGACGAACTCGTACTGGCCGGGGAAGGCGACCAGTGGGACGGCCATCGGCGCACCGCCACGGACCAGCACCGTCAGCGCCTGCTGGCTGGGCGCGCGCAGATAGTCTGCGCCGACGATATCGATCAGTGGGTAGAGTTCGCCCTGTCCCCAGTGAAACCACGTCATGAGGATGAAGAAGACGAATGCGGCGACGGGCCAGACGAACCAGACCAGCCCGTAGGCGACGCCGAAGACGAGATAGATGCCGGCGACGATACCGAGCCAGCGAGCCGTGAGTCCCTCGCCGCGCTGACGAGCGATTACGAGGTGATCGACAGCGCCGTGGGGAAGCCCGAGCAGGAGGACGCTGACAACCAGTGGCGCGTACTGGTAGGTCAGCGGCATCTCACCGACAGCGAGGGCAACGACGGCAACGACAGCCAGTGCGAGCCACCCAGGTCTGATCGAGTACGTTTCGGCGATAGCTCGGGCACGCGCGCTCGGAACTGCGATGTGTTTCGTGGTCATCGATCACGCTGTCGTGGTCATGAGTCGAGATCCGGAGCGGGATTGTTGTTCGTCAGCGCGAGTTTCCACTCGCTCAGTTCTCCTCGTTCGACGCGGTCGAGCAGCCACATGTACATCAGCAGCGTCTGGACGGCAAAGACGCTCGTCATGAAGAAGAACGCGCCTTCCTCGATTGGCAGGCCCAGCACGGTGATTCCCGTCGTGTGGAGATCCGAGAGCACCCAGATGCCCCACTCGATTGCCAGGCGGTCGATCGTCGCCAGGTACAGCGTCGGAACGGCGATACCTACCAGCAGGGTCTTTCTGAGTCGCCAGAGATACGGCCAGCCGAAGCCCCAGTGGATCGAGAGGATCGGCCCCGACCAGAACAGGATCGCACCCAGATAGTACAGCGACTGGACGCCGAGCATCAGATAGCCGACGACGCTGACGACTGCGCCCGCGAGGACGCCGACGCCGCGCTTCCAGAGCGAAATCCTGACCAGCGACACGTCGGCAATCGTCGGGAACTGAAACAGCCACAAGCAGACGACAATCGGCTGGAAGACGAAGAAGAGATACTCCCCGATCGGTGCGTGCCAGATGTAGCCGGTGGTCGCACCCGCACCGTACCACCAGACGCCCTCGGCGATCAGCAGGTTATCCCACGGAATCGTGTAGACGAGCGCGAGCACGAGCAGGATGGCGAGGCCACTCAGCGGCTTCGGCCCCGACCACGCGTTCTCGCGGGTGTACGCGAGCACCCCGAGCAGGATCATCGGCGGGATGACGAACAGCAGATGAAATTCGAGATAGGTCAGTGGTGCCATCTGAGCGATCACTCCCGGACGAGTCGTCGGCCGGGTCGGTTGGTGAAGCGGTCATGTCTCGACGACATTCGACAGCGGAGAGTCCCGACGCGACAGTCCATACTATTCCTTCGCACGGCAGTATAAAAACGCTGCCAGCATACGTGTCAGGTGGTTCCGCTCACTTCGTCTCGAAGAACTCTTCGAGGAGCTTTCGCTGTGCAGCGCGGAGATGCTGGTGGTAGGTCTGCCGGGAGATATCCATCGAATCGGCGAGTTCTTCGCCCGAAACCGGGCGCGGGAACTCGAAGTAATCGCTGAGGTAGGCCGTCTCCAGGGCGGTGTACTGCCGGTCGGTCAGTCGATCCGCGACGGCGGCGACGAACTCTGCGGTGGGTCGTGGGTCTCGTTCGCGTTCGTGCTGGCGGACCAGATTGACGCCGTTGTACGCGGATTCCAGTTCCGACAGCACAGATCGAACGTCACCCTCGACCGGCAGGTCGATATGGAGCTGTGCGGTTTTGGAGTCGCCCGAGACAGACAGATCCCGCAACGTCGCCCCGTACTCCGCGAGTTCTCTGAAGACATCGGCACCCTGTAACTCTAGCGAGGCGGCGATCGTTCCCTCTTGCTGTGCAATCACGAATCCGTCGGTGATCGTCTTACACTGGTTGAGAATGTCCTCGAACTCAGATTCGGACGCAGACATCGTGACGAACACGCGGAGTGCGCTGTCGTCGTCCAATGTCGAGCCGTTGTAACTGACCGACCCGTTCGAGACCTGCGCCAACTCGATCAGCGGGAACGACTCGTCCGTGATCTCGAAGCCGAGTTCGGTCACTCGATCGGCTGTGAGAACCTGTTTGGTCTCGACGGCGTTGATGCCGCTGGCGATCATCTGCCCGAGCGCCTCGAAGATCTTACACTCACGGCGATCCAGTACGTCGGACCGCTCGGCGTAGACCGCAAGGACGCCGTAGGTCGCCCGCCGGTAGGTCAGCGGAACCACGGCCATCGAACTGGCGTTGTACTTCGAGGGAGCGATGCCCGCGGGCAGATCGTTGTCTCCGGAAACGACCTTGACAGTCCCCTGCTCGATAGCCTCCTCGAAGATCGTCTCCGTCCACTCTCCTGCGGTTTCCATCTCGACCGCACCGCTCGTCCCCGTCTGGTTGACCGAGACGGTCGTTCTCGTCCCGGTCACCTTCGACTCGCCGATCCAGGCGTGGCTGTAGCCGTCGGTCTGTGCGATCTCCGCACACACTTCGCCTTCGATCTCCGTCCGGGTCCCGGAGTTGACGAGGATCTGGCTGGTCTCGTTGACCAGCCCACTGATCCGCCCCAGCACCCGCTCCAGGGCCTGTCGTTCCTCCCGAAGCGAGTCGGCGCGCTGTTTGGCCACCGCCTCGGCTTCCTTCCGGTCGGTCACGTCATTCTGGAAGCCGACGAAGTGGGTCAGATTGCCGTCCTCGTCGAACAGCGGCGCGATGGTGACGTGGTTCCAGAACGGCGTTCCGTCTTCCCGGTAGTTGACCACCTCGACGTCGACTGGTTCCCGGGCTTCGATCGCTTCGCGCATCTCGGCGACGGCTTCCTCCTCGGTGTCGGGGCCCTGCAGGAACCGACAGTTCCGCCCGAGCGCCAGATCCGCGTCGTAGCCCGTCAACTCCTCGTAGGCTTCGTTGATGTAGACCATGGGATTGTCCGGCAGCGACGGGTCCGAAATCGTGATGCCAATCGGCGCCTCGTCGACCGCTCTG
The DNA here is from genome assembly GCF_037080055.1 of Halovenus anhuiensis. Taxonomy (NCBI): domain Archaea; kingdom Methanobacteriati; phylum Methanobacteriota; class Halobacteria; order Halobacteriales; family Haloarculaceae; genus Halovenus; species Halovenus anhuiensis. The sequence goes on along the minus strand of NZ_JBAOJI010000001.1, from coordinate 764,839 downwards.
ATGATCGTCTCCGTCGTCGGTGCCGGAACGTCGTCGCTGGTCACGCCCGTCACGTCCGCAATCGTCAGTTCTGTCACAGTCTCGGCGAGTCGGGCCGCCGTCGTCGGCTCGTCTTTGGGGATGTACGACGAGACGCCGGCGTCGATTGCCTGACTCGCCACGTGTTCGTCACCGTGGGCGGTGTACAACACGACCGGCAACGTCTCGTAGCTCTCCCGGATCTCGGCGAGCAGATCGAGCCCCGTCCCGTCCGGAAGCTCGTACTCCGTCACGACAGTATCCACTCTGTTGTTCTGGAGATTCAACAGCGCGTCTGCAATCGACCCAACAACCGTCACTCGGCAGTCCCGGTCTCTGAGTGCCGAGGTTGTCTCGTCGACGGATCCATCATCGACGAGCAAGACTCGTGCTCGTGCCACACACATAACCAGAGTACCACGCATATATAATTTGGTGGGCCAGTTCCGAATACTGGAGTCCGATCCGGGAGACACAAGCGTCACAACCGACTGCTTCGGGACCACTCAGAAAAGCTCTCGGCGGCGCTGGGAGTTGGCAGTTCAGTCGTCAGCAGGGATGGCTTCGGTCGTCGATCCGTACGTTTCGCCGGCGCTGATCGTCTCAACATTGTTGAGCACGTATCGGATCACAAGGAAGGAGAAGCCGTATTTGGCGACGATGTCGAACGCGCTGTAGCCCCACGAGGTGATACCGACGTTCTGGATGAGCGCGAGTCCTTCGTTCCCGATGGCCCACCAGACGGTATATCCGAACCACAGCACGACGGTCAGGAGTTTCAGCGTGTTGAAGATGTCCTGTGTTCCCGCGCTTTTCGCGTCCTCCGGCCACTCGACCAGCAGGATGTAGACGACGACGAGGAAGAAGGTACAGCTAATCCCGTACCAGACCCACCGCATGGCGTACGAAGAGGTCGTCAGCGCGGCGGCCAACCCAGTGATCATAATTCCGATATCGAAGGCGATTGCGGTGGCGATTTTCGTCAGGTTCGAGCCTGCGATCAACCCGAGCGCGAGCAGGATAAACGGCGTCGAGAACGCCCACGTCAGATACCGACCCCACAGGCTGATCGTTCCCTCGTACTCGCCGCCGCCGCCAGCGAGATTTGTCATTTCACCCGCCAGTGCGTGGCCGCTCGGCATCTCGATGACACTGATCGTCAACCCGGATGCCAGCCCCGTATAGCTCGCAACCGAGACTGCCGAGACGGCCATCGTCGAAACGACGATTAGTTTCGCCCGCGGATCTGTCAAATTCCGCGCCATGTACGCGAACAAAAGTAGTGAAAGACCAGCTATCGCGATATTGATGTAGATCGAACTCCCCAGCAACGGGTCGTTGAGGACGTGCTCGAACAACTCTGTCTGTGTCGGACCGTCCTGTGCGTTCAGTACAACTGTCGAAAGCGTATCTGCACCAGTCATGCTTGATTATTGTCTACGCCCAATATTGCAAAGAAACCGAGTGCATACTAGTCAGGGGATCACTGCCCTCGAATCGAATATCATTCCAGAATTACCCTGTTGATCTGAATAAATAGTTTTTTACTGGGGGTGAAATATAACGGACTATTGGCAATTCCCTATATCTCCTAACTTTGTAGTGGTCGTTCGCTGCGGTCGTTCTCTCTCAGTGGTTGCCGGCAGCAGAAACGCCAGGGCGCCAGCGATCGACGAGAATGGTTGTCGCCGATAGAGCTATGGGGTAAACCATTTGTGAGTCGGCGGAATTGTTGCGGTATGCGCGTTGTGATTATTGGTGCGGGGGAGGTGGGCACCTCGATCGCTGCAAATCTCTCTGGGAAACACGATGTCGTCGTCATCGAAGCCGACGAGCGTCGTGCAGAACAACTCAAATACGAACTCGATATTCTCACGATTGTCGGTGATGGGACCTCGATGGAGACGCAGGAGGCCGGAGATGTCGCAAAAGCGGATATGTTTATTGCCTGTACTGACGACGACCGGACGAACCTCGTCGCTTGCGGGACGGCGAAGACACTCGGCGATCCGTTCACCATCGCCCGCGTCAAATCCATCGAGTACCTCCGGACGTGGGATCGCAAGCACGGTGCCTTCGGCGCGGACCACGTCGTCTGCTCCGACCTGCTGACCGCGGAGAACATCGTCCGCGTGATCGGGTTGCCGACCGCTATCGATCTGGATCTGTTCGTCGGCGGCCTCGTCCACATGGCCGAGTTCGAGATCGTCGAGGGCAGCCCCGTCGCCGGGCAGACCGTCGCCGAGGCCGACCGCTTCGACTCGTTGACCTTCGCCGGCCTGTTCTGCGGGGACGACCTCGTCATCCCGGACGGCGAGACGCGAATCGAGACGGGATATCGAGCGGTCGTTATCGGGAGTCCAGAGAGTGTCAGAGCCTTCGGAAGCGATATCGCGCCCGACGGTACGGCTGAGCGGGCCGACGACGTGGTGATCGCCGGCGGCACAGAGATTGGCTATCACACTGCACGGCTACTCGAAGAGCAATCGGCCAAGCCGCGACTGATCGAGGCTAACGAGGAGCGGGCGCGAGCGCTCGCAGAGGATCTCCCCGACACTGTCGTCATGCAACACGACGCGACAGATACTGACTTCCTCGCCCGCGAACACGTCGACGAGTCAGACGTAATGATTGCGGCGATGAAATCCGACGAGCGGAATCTCTTGGTCGCCGTGCTCGCCAAACGTCTCGGTGTCGACCGCGTCATCGCCGTCGTCGACAACACGGAATACGTGACACTGTTCGAGGAAATCGGGATCGATGTGGCGATCAATCCGCGGGACGTGACCGCCGAAGATATCACTCGCTTCAGCTTCGAGAACGTCGCGGAGAACCTGGCAGTGCTGGAAAACGACCAGGCAGAAGTTCTCGAACTCCAACTCGAGGCCGACAGCGAGATGGTCGGTAAGACGATTCGGGGACTCGACGCGGATCTCGACGGCCGGTTCGTCGTCGGAGCGATCACCCGCGAGGGCTCGCTCATCACCCCGCGAGGCGATACAGAACTCCGGGCCGGCGACAAAATCGTCGTCTTCGTCGAAACCAGCTTTGCCGAAGAGCTGATGGCTGTGGTGTAGGTGAAACGCTCAGCTAATGGTCTCTCTTCCCCGAATCCGTGTCGACGTGGATGCGAGCTTCGATCTGATTGGGACGGTACTGGTCTATCTGGCCGTCCCGCTGGTCGTTCCACTCGTCCTCGCCGTCTATTACGGCGATCCGGTCGGTCCGTTCGTCGCAGCGATTGCGGCGACGCTGCTCGTCGGCGGCGGGATGGATTTGCTTGGCGACCGAGAGGCGAATCTCGGACCGCGGGAGGCGTTTCTCGCCGTCGCGCTGATCTGGTTTCTCGTCGCAGCCATCGGTGCGATTCCGTTCGTCGTCGCCGGCAACGGCACAATTGCGGGACCGATCAACGCACTGTTCGAGTCGATGAGTGGGCTGACGACCACCGGTGGGACGGTCTTTCGGGATTTCTCGGTCCACTCCAGATCGATCCTGATGTGGCGACAGCTCATCCAGTGGCTCGGCGGGCTTGGCATCCTCATCCTCGCGACGGCGGTGCTGTCCTCGCTGGGCGTCGGTGGTGCCCAACTCATGGAAACCGAGACACAGACGCAGAATGTGGACAAGCTCACGCCGAAAATCTCCGAGACAGCCCGGCTCATCTGGAGTCTGTACGTCGGGATCACCGGCCTCGCGATCGTCGTCTATTACACGCTCGGGCTGACCGGCCTCGCGCCCAACATGGATCTCTACAATGCCGTCGCCCACGCGTTTACCTCCGTCGCGACCTCGGGTTTTTCTCCCGAACCGGACAGCGCCGGGGCCTTCGCGCCCATCGTCCAGTGGGCGATGATCCCGTTCATGCTCGTCGGGTCGACGAACTTCGTGCTGCTGTATCTGTTCATCAACGGCCAGCCGATGCGACTGCTCAAAAACGAGGAGTTTCACTTCTATCTGGGAACGGTCGTGGTCTGTACCACAATCGTCGTTGGGGCATTGGCCGCCGATCCCACGATCGAGTTCAGCGTCGAGGCGACGCTCCGGCACGCGCTGTTCAATATTGCGTCGATCATTACGACCACGGGCTATGCGAGCACCGACTACACCGCGTGGTCGGCCGCTGGCCAGCACATGATCTTCCTGGGGATGTTTCTCGGTGGGATGGTCGGCTCGACGACCTGTTCGATCAAATCACTGCGGTGGCTCGTCGCGCTGAAATCGCTGCAGCGCTCGCTGTATACGAGCATCCACCCGGAGGCGGTCCGTCCGGTTCGCATCACCGGCAATCCGGTCGAGGAGGGAACGATCCGAGATATCTACGCCTATCTCTTGCTGAGTCTCATCATCTTTTTCGCGCTTACGGTCTTCATCGTCGTCGACGCCCAGCGTCTCTCGGACGTGACGGTCAGCGAGTTCGATGCGATGGGGGCGGCAGCCTCGACGTTTCTGAACATTGGTCCGGCGTTCGGTGCTGCCGGGCCGTTCGGCACCTACGACATCTTCCCGACGAGTACGAAACTAGTGATGATCGTGTTGATGTGGATCGGCCGTATCGAGATCATCCCGGTGCTCGTGCTGTTCACGAAGGCCTTTTGGACCTCGTGATCAGGTGAAGAGTCGATCGAACTCCCGGAGGCTGTCGTCGGTCCCGACCACGACGAGTCTATCCTCTTCACTGATCGTCGTCTCTGGACCGATTTCGGTCTGTGTTTTCTCACCGTGCTCGATTGCGATCACGGTACAGCCGGTTCGCTCACGGATGTTCGCAGTACCGATCTGCTGGCCGGTGAGTGTCGGGGCGCTGACTCGCCTGATCTCGACTTGCTGATCAACCGAGAGCCGATCCCGGTCTTCGAGCAGAAACGATGTCGACATCCGTCCGGTCACCGTCGCAAGCGACAGCACGTAATCGGCTCCTGCGCGGTAGGTCTTCGAGATGTTGGCGTTGTCGTCGACTCGGGTGATGATCTCGATTTCGGGAGCCATATCCCGGACCACGAGCGTTGCGAACTCGGTCATCGTATCGCTCGGGAGCGCAAGAACGACCGTCTGGGCGTCTTCGATTCCCGCGGCTTCGAGCGTCTCTGTCTCCGTCGCGTCGCCGACGATGTCGACGCCCGGATTCTCCTCGATGTCGACGACCGTGTGGTCGATGTCGGCCCCATCGAGCGCACTCGCGACCGTCCGGCCGACCGCGCCGTGCCCGACGACGACTGTCCGTCCAGTCTGGAACCGCCGGACAGAGGATTGGGTCATCTTGACCAGTTCGGTGAGTTGGTCTGGCTTCCCGGAGACGAGCAGTACCGTCCCCGGTGGGAGCGTCGTCTCCGGCGCTGGCGAGGGGATGAACTCACCGTGCATCCACACGCCGATTACATTGACGCCCGACCGCTCTCTGATCGTGCTGTCGGCGAGTGTCTTCCCGGCCAACCCGCTCCCGTGCTGGATCGATACCTCGACCAGTTCCAGATCTCCGTTGATCTCGACAGCTTCGTCGACCTCCGACCGCAGTGCTGTCGTCACCTTCTGTGCCAGACTCCGGCCGAGTAGTTGCCGCGGCGAGAGGACGTGATCCGCCCCTGCGAGGCGGTGATATTTCGCTAGCTCTGGCTCCTCGACAACACTCACGACCGGAACGTCTTCGGCGACCTCCTTGGCTGCCAGGACGATGCTCGCGTCGACCTGATCGGAAACGTCAGCGAACAGTGCACGAGCGTCGGCGAGTCGAGCGGCTTCCAGCCCCGAGGTCGATTCGGGGTCGGCTCTGATCACCCGGTGGTCGTTCTCGTACAGTTCGTTCGACCGGTCCCGGTCGGGTTCGACGATCACGTACGGAACGTCCTGTGAGCCAAGGTCGTCGATCAACTCCTTCGCCCGGGAGGTGTACGAACAGATCACGACGTGATCGGTCAGGTTGTCTTCCAGTTCTGTCGGTGCCGAGGTCGACAGCGCCTGCTCTAGCAGCGGCCCGACGAACACCGGCAGCGCCCCCACGAGCACGGCCATTCCCAGCAGATCCGTGACCGTGATGAACAGTTGCATCTCGGGGCTCGTCCACGGCGAATCGCCGCCGAATCCGGTGGTGGTGAACATCTCGACGGCGAACTGAAACGAATCGAGAAACGTCCGTGGTCGCCCCTCGAAGGTTCGCATGCCGTACTGATAGCCAACTGCCGTCAGCGTTAGCGCCAGCGCGACGAAGCCGAGATAGCCAAATGCCCGGCGTTTCCACCCGTCCATACCGGCTGGATGCCGTCCGGGAATAAAAGTGTGTAACTCTCCAGATTGCTGTGAGCTACTCGTCTCCGTCGTCGACCGCTGTTGCACTTCCCTCAGGCGAGTCACCGACAGAGGCAGCCACCGCCGGATCGAGTCCCTTCCGACGGGCGTCGAGCGTCGAGAGTCCGTATACCAGACCGACGAGCGTGAGCACACCCACTGGAAGCCACACGAGCGGTGTTACTCCGGTCACGCCCCACGCGAGCAGCACACCGATTGCGACGACCGCAACAGTCACTGCGTAGTATAGCTGTGTCCGGACGTGGTCGATCAGATCGGCTCCGGTAAACGTCGCCGAGAGCACGGTCGTATCCGAGATCGGCGAGGTGTGATCGCCGAAGATCGAACCGGAGAAGACCGCACCGACGACCGCTGCGACCATCGTGTGATCGCCAGCGAGGTTCCAGGCAATCGGCACGACGACCGGGGTCAGAATCGCCATCGCTCCCCACGACGTTCCGGTCGAAAAGGCCACGAACGCCGCGACTAGCAGGACGACGACCGGGAGCAGCGTCGGATTGATCACCGACTCGGCGTAGCCAGCGACGAACGTCCCGGTTCCGAGCGCGTCGACCGCCTCGCCCAGACTCCACGCCAAGACGAGAATCGACACTGCCGTGAGCATCACGCCGAAGCCGTCGACGACCGTGTCGGTCAGTTCGCCAAGCGAGAGCACGCCGAGGGCTTTGCCCAGCACGAAGCCGGAGCCAACCATAGCGAACGAGCCGTAGACGAGCGCTGCCGCGTAGTCCGCGCCCGTGACCACGTCGTACGCCGACGCGCCCGGCTCGTAGCCCGTCCACACCGCAGAACCGATCGTCACGGCGATCAACACGACGACTGGTCCGAAAAACGCGAGCAGGCGGGGGTTGTTCACGCTCGGTGTGCCCAGTTGTTCCTCGACGTTCTGCATCGGCGTCGATTCTTCGCGAACGACCGCACCCGTCTGCCGGGACCGCGCCTCCGCAGTGAGCATCTCACCGTAGTCCCGCCCGCTCACGACGACGATTGCGACCATCGCGATTGCGAGAATGGCGTAGGTATTGAACGGGATCGACCGCAGGAATATCTCGACCGCCGGCGGGGCTGACTCGACATCGAGTTCCGCGTAGGCATCGGAGATCAGCCCGAGTTGGAACGCGACCCACGACGAGATGCCGAGCGTCGCAACCGGGGCCGATGTTGAATCGACGATGTAGGACAACTTTTCGCGAGAGACACCCAACTTGTCCGAAATTTCTCGCATCGTGCTGCCGACGATGGCTGTGTTGGCATAATCGTCGAAAAACAGCAAGAGTCCGAGCAGCCAAGCGATCAATCCAGCTTTCCGTGGCGTTTCGATTCGGTCGGTCGCCCAGTTTCGGAGTGCGAGCGAGCCGCCGAGTCGCCAGACCATCGCGACACCGGAGCCGATCAGCAGCGTAAAGAGCAGGATCCGAACCTGAAACTCGTCGCTCAGCGCGGTGACGATCCAGTCGAACGTCTGCACGATTCCCAGCCCGCCACTGACAATCATCCCGGCTGCCCAGATACCCAGAAAGAGCGCCAGTACCGCTTTCCGGGTGACGATTGCCAGCCCGATAGCCAGCAGCGGTGGAACCAGCGAGAGCAGTCCATACTCGGCCATACGGCTGAGCTTTTCCCGCCTCGGATATGGCTGTCGAATCGCACCGGGATTTTCCCCCCACCTCACAGATTCCATGGTTGGCCGGAACTACCGAGCCATATCCTCGTCCCGTTTCAGTCGCCGAGACAGGACATACATTCTTAGGCTGTTGTCGAGTTACATTCGAGTATGACCGAGACCGATCCCGGCCCCAATCTCCTCGAACACGTTCTCCTCCCGCTCGCTAACGAAGAAGACGCCGTGCGGACGGCGAGCGCGCTCGAACCGTATCAACCCGAGCAAGTGACTGCGCTGCATGTCGTCGAAAAAGGCGGGGGCGTTCCCGACAAGACGCCAGTCGAGCAGTCCGAAGGGCTGGCGGAGGACGTTTACGAGGCTGTTCGGACAATCTTCCCCGATGCCGCGGAACACACCGCCTACAGCCGCGACGTGATCGAGGCAATCTTCGAGGCGGCCGAGGAGGTCGACGCGTCGGCAATCGCCTACCAGACCCGCGGCGGGAGCCGACTCGTACAGTTTCTCTCGGGCAATCCGGCACTCAAACTCGTCACAGAGGCAGATCTGCCGGTGGTCGCCCTGCCACGCGTCGAACCCGAGGAGTAGCGCTAGTCGATCGTGAAGCGAAACTCGGCACCGCCGTCTCGACTCTCGCCGACGGACACCGTCCACCCGTGGGTCTCCGCAATCCGCGAGACGATCATCAATCCGAGCCCGGAACTCCCGCCGGTCGAATAGCCCGTCTCGAATATTTGCTCGGTGTCTTCCGACGAGATTCCTTGCCCGTCATCGGCGACAAAGAAGCCCTCTTCCCTACTGCCGACGCGAACGGTCAGCAGCGGCACCTCCGAGCCGTCGGGGGCGTGCTCGCCGCCCTCTTCCGGCATACCGTGCTCCATACTGTTCCGGAAGAGGTTTTCGAGCATCTCGGCGAGCAGATCCGGATCGGCAGCGAGCGTTCTGGTAGCTTCGATGTCGAGTGTCGCCCCGTCGGTTTCGACGGTCCCCCAGGCTTCCTGCGCAACTGTCTCCAGGTCAACCCCGTCGACAATGTCGGGATCGCCTTCCTCGCGGGTCAGCGTCAGGATCCCGTCGATGATTCGCTCCATCCGGTCCAGTGACTGCTGGATCCGCTCGGTCCGCTCGTTGTCGGTTTCGAGCAGTTCGACCTGTCCGCTGGCGACAGTAATCGGATTTCGGAGGTCGTGTGAGACGATGCTGGCGAACTCCGACAGCCGCTCACTTCGCCGTTCGAGTTCGGCGTTGGCACGGCGAAGCCGTGCCGCGTAGACCCCGATCAGCGCGCCCAGCGCACCCCCCGTCACGAGCGAGGCGAACACCGCGAGTCCGAACGACGTCTCGAAATGGCGGCTGACCTGTCCGAACCAGAATCCGACCCCGAAAAAGACTAACACGCCGATTCCGAACCACGAGAGAATCGTGCGCGAGGAGAGGTCGCCCATCTCGTCGTGGGTCGATGCGCCGTATACCAGCATCCAGAGGGCGATTCCGATCGGAAGTGTCGCCTGTACCCAGACGGTCAACTCCGTCGGACCGGCGAGTCCGACGGCCAGCATCGTCAGTACTGTGAGTCCCGCTCCCAGGACAACGAGCACGTTGTCGACCAGCGACTCTGCGCGACCCATCTCGTCCGGCCGTACCCCACTGGCACGTCTAAACCTTCGGGAGTCTCCCACTCGGTGGAAAATCGCCTCGGGGCCGAAACGTGGGGATTTTAAGGACTCGTATCGAACTGCCCGCAAGGTCGATATCTATGGAGATGCCACGACGAATGAATACGTACTGTCCGCACTGTAACGAACACCACGAACACGAGGTCGAGAAGGTCCGGTCCGGTCGCTCGTCGGGAATGAAGAAAGTCAACGACCGCCAGCGCGAACGCCAGTCCGGCATCGGGAACGACGGCAAGTTCTCGAAGGTCCCCGGTGGAGACAAGCCGACGAAAAAGACCCAGTTGAGTTACCGCTGCAGCGACTGTGGCAAAGCCCACCAGCGTGAAGGATGGCGCGCCGGTCGACTCACATTCCAGGAATAACAATGGCAGGAAGCTTCTACACCGTTGCCTGTCCGGACTGTGACAACGAACAGATCGTCTTCGGGAAAGCCGCAAGCACCGTCGCGTGTGCGGTCTGCGGGCACACGCTCGCCAAGCCGACCGGCGGCGAGGCGATTCTCGAAGGCGAGGTCACCGAGACCGTCGAGGCCCGATGAAGTTCAGCGGCTGGCCCGAATCCGGTGAACTCGTCGTCGGTCGCGTCGACGAGATCGAGGATTTCGGCGTGTTCGTCGATCTGCTCGAGTACGAGGACAAGCGCGGCCTCTGTCATATCAGCGAGGTCGCCTCCGGGTGGATCAAAAACGTCCGCGATCACGTCAACACCGACCAGCGGGTCGTCGCGAAGGTGCTCGACGTGGACGAGAGCGCCCAGCAGATCGATCTCTCGATCAAAGACGTCAGCGACCACCAGCGCAAAAACAAGATTCAGGAGTGGAAAAACGAGCAGAAGGCGGACAACTGGATGGAAATCGCCTTCGGCGAAGATATCTCCGACGAGGAGTACTCGACGATTGCAAACACCATCCTCGCCGACTTCGGTTCGCTGTACGACGGCTTCGAGAAGGCCGCGATCCACGGCCACGAAGCCCTCGACGACGTTGATCTGGACGAGGACCAGATCGACGCCATCGTCGAGACGGCACGCGAGAACGTCTCTGTTCCATACGTCACCGTCAGCGGCTACGTCGATCTCACCTGCCCGTCTGGTGACGGGGTCGACGCCGTCCAGGAGGCTCTGCGGGCCGCCGAAGGGAACGGCGAGAGTCCCGTGAGCAGCGACGGCTCGAACGAGTCGTCGGAAGATGGGTCTTCCGATATTCCCGAAGAGGTCGATCTGGAGGTCACCTACGTCGGCGCACCGGAGTACCGCATCGAGGTGCAGGCGCCCGATTACAAGACCGCCGAAGATCAACTGGAAGCCAGCGCCGAACGCGCGAGCGCCCAGATCGCAGAGCACGGTGGCTCGGGCGAGTTCCACCGCGAACGCCGCTCCGACGACGAATAATCCGGATTCAGCGAACGTATCGCCCAATGAAATCAGATATTCGCGTCTGTTCTGTCTGGGAATCGACTCACAACCGACCGGTCTACACTCTCGGCGAGTCCTGTCCCGAATGCGGGGCCGAGGCAATCAACAGCGCCCCAGCGCCGTTTTCGCCCGAGGACCCATATGGGGAGTATCGACGCGCTCTTAAGCGGCGCAACCGGGAGTGAGTGTATGAACGAGTTCGAGGTCGAAACGGTTGGGGAACCAGACCTATCAGATCCAGTGTTCGTCGAGGGACTGCCGGGCGTCGGCCACGTCGGCAAACTCGCAGCGGAGCATCTCGTCGAGGAACTCGACGGAGAGTTGGTCCGCCGCGTCTACTCGACACACCTGCCGCCACAGGTCAGCGTCGACGAGGGCCGGACACAGTTGGCCAGTGCGGAAATTCACGCCGTCTCCGTGGATGACGTGGATCTGCTTGTACTGACCGGCGATCACCAGGCACAGGATACCGTCGGTCACTACGGCCTGACCGACGCCGTGCTCGATATCGCCGACGAGTTCGACGCGAGCAGAGCCTTCGCCCTCGGCGGCGTCCCGACGGGCGAACTCATCGAGGAGTACGACGTGATCGGTGCGATCAACGACGACGACCAGCGCGACGAACTCGAAGACGTGGGTGTGGAGTTCCGCGGCGACGAACCCGCCGGTGGTATCGTCGGTGTCAGCGGCCTGTTGCTGGGACTGGGCGAGCGCCGTGATCTGCCCGCGGCCTGTCTGATGGGCGAGACCAGCGGCTATCTGGTCGATCCGAAAAGCGCACAGGCTGTCCTCGAAGTGTTGCAGGAGATCCTCGGTTTCGAGGTCGATTACAGTTCGCTCGAAGACCGCGCCGACGAGATGGAGGAAGTCGTCCGCAAGATTCAGGAGATGGAGCAGGGGACGCCGACGCCGTCGGACGAGGATCTGCGGTATATCGGCTGATCCGGACAATTGTGAGCGAAACCGACGAAGTTCTCAGGAACTGTTCAGGTTTCCGCCATCGACGACGATAGATTCGGCGCTGACGTACGACGACAGATCGCTGGCGAGAAAGACACAGACTCCAGCAACATCTTCTGGGTCGCCGAACCGCCGCAAGGGAATCATCTGTTTTAGTTGCTCGCCTTCCTCGGTCCCGACGACTGGCTGATCCTCGACAGTCATCGCGGTTTCGATGACGCCGGGGTGGACCGCGTTGACTCTGATGCCGTCGGGGCCGAGTTCGTTCGCCAGTGCGTAGGAGAACAGTCGAGTGCCTCCTTTCGCCGCCGAGTACGGCGTAATCTCGCCGTAGCCGTTCATCCCGGCAACGCTCGACATGTTGATGATACTGCCGCCGTTTCCGTGTTCGATCATCTGGAGTGCGGCCGCTTTTGCGCCGTGAAAGACGCCAGTGAGGTTGATATCCATCAACTGCTGGTACTCCTCGAAATCCAGTTCGACCAGCGGTCCCTGCGGACCGACGATACCCGCGTTGTTCACCATCACGTCGATACCGCCGAACTCCTCGGCGGCCTCGACTGCCGCGACACAGTCCTCGTACTCGGTCACATCACACTCCACGAACGTGGCGTCACCACCTGCTTCGGTGATCAGTTCGTGGGTCGGGGTTCCCCCTTGCCGTGGCTCAGACTGTACGTCGGCAACGATGATTGCCCCACCTTGTTCGGCGAACGACTGAGCGATTGCCCGTCCGTTCCCACTCGCTGCCCCCGTAATGACCGCCGTCTTCCCCCGTAGTAGGTCCATGTGAGTCTGTACCAATGTACGACACTAATAGCTAGGGTACCAGCATAGCAGTCGCTCGGCGCGGAGAAAACGGAAGAAGACCGAGTCGTTACGCGATCAGCTGTTCCTGGCCGCGTTCGACTTTGATCCGGCACGGCGGCGTGATCTTGTTGTACGCACGTCGGTACGCTTCCTTGACGGCTTCGGCCTGGTCGACGTCGCAGTAGGCTGTGAACAGGCGCTCGCCGGACTGGATTCGTGCGGCGGTGCCGACGATTTTCCCGAAGGCCTGACGCATTCCGTCGGAGACACGGTCCGCACCTGCGCCGGTCGCCTGTTTGTTCTCTCGGAGCACCTGGTGTGGGAACTTCCGGAGCACCATCTTGTAGTTGTGCTCGCCGAGTTCCTGGATCAGGTAGCGGTTCGCGGACAGCCGCGAGGCCTCCAGCGATCCGTGCCGGAGCTGGCCGGTCTCCTCGACCACGAGCGAAATCTGGACGGGGTAATCCTCGGGGTCTTTGTTTCGGTCGCCCATCTGGTGCTGTGCAATTTTCGAGCCGGGGATGCCCGTGATATACTCCCGTCGCGTATATGCGGGCTTGTCGATGTCCCGGTACATCGAAGCTGGCTTCTCGGACATAATTTGTTCTTAAACGAACGTGGCCAACAGCGAGGATAAAGCCTTCGGAGTCGGGCCGTCCTGTCTACCCCTCTCATACCGCAGTTGTTTCCGGAAACGGACATGATGGTGACACGGCACTCACTACCCTCCTTATGAGGTGAGAGACCCAACTAAGAGTCATGAATATGCTCGTCGACGGCGAGTGGCGAACCGACGCCTACGAAACAACCAACGAGGACGGGGAGTTCGAGCGCTCCGAGACTTCCTTCCGGGATCGGATCCAGAACGACCCCGACGCCCGTTTCCAGCCAGAGGCTGGCCGGTATCACCTCTACGTCTGCAACGCCTGCCCGTGGGCCCATCGGACGATGCTCGTTCGCAAACTGAAGGGGCTGGAAGACGCCATCAGCATCGACTACGTCGATCCGTTCCGCGACGATGGCGGCTGGCAGTTCACGCCCGAGAAGGAGGGCTGCACGACTGACAGCATCCACGGCAGCGACTATCTCCGGGAAGTCTATCAGGCAGCCGATTCGGACATGACCGGCCGCGTGACCGTCCCGGTGCTGTGGGACAAACAGGAAGAGACCATCGTCAACAACGAGTCCGAAGAAATCCTCCGGATGCTCGACACCGAGTTCGACGATGTCGCGAGCCGCGACGTGGACCTCTATCCCGAGGGGTATCAGGAGGAAGTCGACCGCATCATCGAGGAAATCTACGAGCCGATCAACAACGGCGTCTACCGAACTGGTTTCGCCAAGTCACAGTCGGCCTACGACGAGGCTGTCACCGAGTTGTTCGACGCGCTCGACCACTGGGACGAGGTGCTCGCCGACCAGCGCTATCTCGCCGGTGACCGACTCACCGAGGCCGATATCTGCATGTTCACGACGTTGATCCGCTTCGATCAGGTCTATCACACCCACTTCATGTGCAACAAAAAGCAGATCCAGCAGTACGACAACCTCTGGCCGTACCTGCGTGACCTCTACCAGACCGACGGTGTCGCCGAGACGGTCAACATGGATCACATCAAGGAACACTACTACACGACTCACCCCGATGTGACGCCGACCCGGATCATCGCCGCCGGCCCCGACCTCGACTTCGAGGCCGAACACGACCGAGACGAACTCCTCGGCGGTCCGCCGGAAGCGCTCACGCTGGCCTGAATCGACCCGTTACCAGCCGAGCACTGATCTGAGGACCGAATCCGGGTTTTCGAGGAATGGAAAGACGACTCCGAGAACCGCCCCGTACAGCACGTGCCACGCCAGCAGTGTGCTGGTCACGTACGGCATCGTCGGCGGGTCGGTCAGGCCGACAAACTGCGCCCAGGCCGGGAGGACGAACCCGGTCGCCATCACCGCAAGCGAGAGGCCGAAGATAATTCCTGCGAGGACGGTCTTCCACAGCCAGTTCGTGATCCCCACCACGCCCGGGTCTGAGAGCACGCCCGCGAAGAGGAGTCCGAACAGCGTGCCGTGGAGGACGTGAGCGAGGACGCCGACCGCCATCACCCCCTCCAGTCCGTACATCCCCGCAATCGTCTCGCTGAACATCTCGGGTTCGATCGGCAAAATCACGAGCATCGTCGCAAGTGTCGCGACACATCCCGAAACTGCTCCCCCACGCCAGGCCACCGGCACGTCGAACGCGGACTCACTGTCTATCTCCCGCCCGTAATGATCGCTGATTGCCATGAATTACGACGTGGTATGAGCTGGATAATAAAATAATTAATCATGATGAATGTATCCCATCTGCAATGCCGGAGGCCGCCGACCGAATTAAGAGGCGCGCCTTCGTGGCGACTGGTATGAGTGATGGGGAACTCGATCCACAGACTGAAGCGCTACTGGAAACACTCGGGGCGGGAATCACGCCGCCGACGTTCACGCTGTCGGTCTCGCAGGGCCGCGAGATGCTCGACGACCTCTTCGAGGTGGAAAATCCGGAGGACGTTGGCGAGGTGATGGACACGGAGATTCAGGGGCCGAACGGGCCAGTTCCGCTGCGAATCTACGCGCCGGAGGGTGAGGGGCCGCATCCGGTGTTGGTCTTCTTCCACGGCGGCGGGTGGGTTCGGGGCTCACTCGACGGCTACGACGGTCTCTGCCGACGACTCACGAACCGCGCCGAGGCACTGGTCGTCTCGGTCGATTATCGTTGCGCGCCGGAACACCCGTTCCCGGCCGGGTTCGAGGACTGCTACGCGGCGACGGAGTGGGCCGCCGAGTACGCGACGGATCTGGGCGGCGATCCGGACCGAATCGCAGTCGGCGGAGACAGCGCCGGGGGGAACCTGACCGCCGCGGTGACGCTTGCCGCCCGGGACCGCGACGGCCCCGAGTTGGCCCACCAACTGCTGATCTATCCGGCGACGAACTCGCCGCTGGTGCGGTGGTTCGACTCCTACGACGAGAACGAGTCGGGTTATCTGCTGGAACTGGACAGCGTCGAGTGGTATCTCGACCAGTACGTCGACGACGCCGACCACGGCAACCAGTACGCCTTCCCGCTGCGAGCGCGTGATCTCTCGGGCCTGCCGCCCGCGACGGTTATCACCGCCGGCTTCGATCCGATCCGCGACGAGGGAATCGCCTACGCCGACCGCCTCGCCGAGGATGGCGTCGATGTCGAACACATGCACTACGAATCGCAGATCCACGCCTTCGTCAGCCTGTACGAACACCTCGATGACGGCGTCGAGGCAATCGACCGGATGGGCGAACAACTCCGAGCCACCTTCGAGTGAGGGCCGCGCCGTCGACTGCCCGCACCCCGCGAGTTCCGAGAGTAGGATGTTATTACTAAAGTAGTCCGGATTCCACCACCGGACTGCCAGGTCAATGAATGCACGACCAGGAGACTTGGATTCAGTGGGGGGAACAGAGCGACAGCCAGTCGGTACGGGGACGGACGACCTGCAAGGAGCGACGACTGATCGGAGAGGGGACCGATCGTACGCGTGTCTGAACTGCGGGCGGCAGTTCGACTCCTTCACACAGGAGTGTCCGGACTGCGGGGGCCGGGAGTTTCACACCGGAACGCCTGCGAGTGGATCTGAAACGGGTACTTCAGAACAGCGACACGATCTACTGAGACGAATCGCGATCCAGTTCAATCCCTATATCCCGCGCTAATCGCTGCTAGTCGTCGGCTTCTGCGCGCTCGACGAGCGCATCAGGCTCGATCGATGCGAACCGGACGACAGCGTCGAACTGTTCCAGCGGGAAGCGGTCGCCGTTGGTGATTCCACGGCCGTCCTGATCGGCCAGTTCTCGGTCGATAAAGCGCTGTGCAACCAGCGCGAGTCGTCCGTCGCCGTCTTCGAGTTCTGCCTGTGCTTCCTCCAAAAGCAGCGCCCCCGTGAATACGTCGAAGATGTAGTTCGACAGCCGCTTGGCCTGCAGTTGCGCGTAGTCGCCGTCGGCCGTCGCGAGTTCGCCAAGCGCCATCGTCAACTGCTGATATTCGGACTCGACGATGTCGGCGTGTTCCTCCAGCGCGGGGTGATCGATACCGTCCAGCCGTTCCTGCATCACCTGCATAAACGGCTCGTGTGCGTTCTCGCGTTCGAGCGCGCGCAACACGTCGAGCGCGAGGATGTTCTCGGTGCCCTCCCAGATGGGCAACACTTGCGCGTCCCGGAGCAGGCGGTTGGTGACGAAGTCGTCGACGTAGCCGTTACCACCCTGGATCTCCATCGCGTAGGAAGCGGTGTCGATGGCCATCCGCGCCGTTCGGAGTTTGGCAATCGGGATCAACAGCCGCATCAGCCGGTAGGTTTCGTCGGCTTCCTCACCGTTCCGGACGGCTTGCTCGCGCTCGGCAAACAGGCGGGCGGCCTCGAAGGTGAACGCGGTCGCAGCCTCGTGGTCGACGGCCATATCGACCAGATCACCGCGCATCAGCGGGTACTGATCGATGGTCTCGCCGAAAGCCTCGCGGTTGGCGGCGTGGATCTTGCTCTCCAGCAGCGAGCGGGCCATGATCCCGCAGGCCCCCGTCGCGTTCGAGAGCCGTTCGAGGTTCAGCATCTCCGTCATCTGCTTGAAGCCGTTCTCCTCCTCGCCGACGAGATAGGCCTTCGTGTCCTCTAGTTCCACCTCGCCGGTCGGCACGGCCGTCGTCCCGAGTTTGTCCTTCAGTCGGCGGTAGAGTTGATCGTTCACTGCGTCGGCCGGCGGCGGGCCATCGAATTCTTGGCGTTTGCCCTTCGTCATGACGCCGTCGTCGGGGTCGCCGTGCGGGACGAGAAACATCGAGAGGCCCTCGGTACCCTCGGGTGCATCGGGTGTGCGGGCGAGTGCGAGCGTTCCCTCGGCGTCGATATTCGAACAGAACCACTTCTCGCCAGTGAGTCGCCAGCAGCCAGCCTCTTCGTCGTACTCGGCGGTCGTCTCGTTGGCTCCCACGTCGCTGCCGCCCTGCTCCTCGGTGAGAAACATCGCGCCCTCGATCATCTCGCTGTGCTCGCGGCTCGTCAGCGCCTCGTAGTACGCTTCGAGGTCACCGTCGTCGAACAGTTCGAGGACGTGCGCCGCGCCCGCGGTCATCGCGACCGGACAGCCGAACCCGCTCCCCTCGGCGTAGGTGAGCATGTAGAACATCGAGAGGAAGTGCGTCAGTGGTAGCTTCTCCTCTCGATCCGGCGGCGTCTGGAAACAGTCCGCGATCAGTCCCGTCTCGTAGACTAACTGCTCGTTCTCGATCTGTTCGGCCGGGTAGCGGACGAAGTTCTGGATGTTGCCGTGTTTGTCGTAGCTGTGCAGTTCCGGACCGTGTTTGTCGACGTAATCCGCGTTGTCGGCGACGACGTTACCGATGATCGAGCCGAGTTCGTCCAGTCTCGGCTCGGCCCACTCGAAATCGTCGTCGTCGTAGACGCGTTCGATTTCCCGCTGGGCTGTCTCGTCGATTGCCCAGTAGTTGAGATGTCTCCCCTCCTCGTACTGACCGTACTCCTGACCCATATGCCCACATCACACACCCGGAAAATAAGGGTTGTCGCGTATCCATCCGGCAGTTCAAAAACGATCAGTCCCGGAGTGCGGACTGCTCGATGTCGGCGACGTACTCCTCGAACGTCTCCTCGTCGACGGAGAGATCACTGTCCTCGAATCGCTCGGCGAGCAGGTCGGGAACGCGGTAGTTGTAGTGGCCCCGGCCTGCGTGTTCGATAAGTCCCTTCGTCCTGAGCCGTCGGTTGTGCGCGTAGGCGTCGGTTCGGCTTCCGTCGCCGCCGGCCG
The DNA here is from genome assembly GCF_037080055.1 of Halovenus anhuiensis. Lineage (NCBI taxonomy): Archaea > Methanobacteriati > Methanobacteriota > Halobacteria > Halobacteriales > Haloarculaceae > Halovenus > Halovenus anhuiensis. The sequence goes on along the minus strand of NZ_JBAOJI010000001.1, from coordinate 746,200 downwards.
AGAAGTGCGCGTTCAGCGGCGTCTCCGGTCCCGTCTCGCGGTAGAACTCCAGCATCTTCCGCGTTTTCGTCTCCAACCCGGCGATTTCGGCTTTCAGTTCCCTGACGACCAGGTCTGCGTCCTCGTTTTCCGTCGGTGCTCTGGAATCGCTCTGGTCGGCGTCGATGAATTCGGTGTCGTCGCGGAGCGTCCGCTCGATTTCCTCCCGTGCCGTCATCCCCTCGCCTTCCGTCGCCGTACCCATCTCGTCGACCGAGTTGAGCGCCTCCAGCACCGCGTCGGCGCTGAACTCACTCGACGCGCCGTTCTGGGCGACAGTGCCGCCGTCGGTCGAGGCGAACTCGGCGTCGGCCGCCCAGGCGATGTCTGCCTCCTCAGGCGCGGACGCTTCTGCACTGCCGTCCTCGCTCTCGACTGTCGGCGTGTTTGTCTCGTCGGCACTCGCGTCGGCGGCATCGTCGGCTTCGTCTGTCTCGTCCGCGAACAGTCCGTCCTCGGCAGTGGCTCCGTCCCCGAACATCTCGTCGTCGGCGAACGCATCGCCGCCGTTGCCGTCGCTCTCGTCGTCTGATTGCAGTTCGGGTTCGTCGGTCTCGGTCGTCGACTCCTCGTCGTCGGGGTCCTCGAAATGCGTCTGGTGGCTGTCGATAGCGGAGCGTTGCATTCGCTCGCGTTCAGTTCGGCCGGGTTGCACGCCGTTGACCTCCTCGACCAGCGAGTCGACGAACTGCTCGGCCATTCGGCTCAAATCGCGGGCGTCCTGCAACTCGCGTTCGAGTTCGGCGATCCGGGAGTTCTTCTGGTCCAGTTCCTCCCGCAGTTCCTTGATCTGGTTTTCCTGCTGTTTTTTCTCGTCGGAAATCTCTTCCAGTTCGGAGACGAGATCGTCGCTGACGCTTTTGAGATCCGGCCGCTCGAAGTCGTCGAGGCCGGGGGTCGCGCCCGCGTCGAAGGTCTGCTTGCGGAAAAACTGGACTCGCTGGATCGATTCGGCCCAGTCGGTCATCAGAAAGCCCTCGCCGTCGTCCAGGTCCTCTACCGCGTCGGCGTAGTCGTTGTCGAGAATCCGGCCGACGACTTTGGTGTCGTTGTTCCAGGTCAGCCGGTGCCACAGCAGCCAGTCACACTGGGTGATGAAATCTTTCTTCACGTCGGCCGGGCGCTGGCTGATGCCACAGATGCCGAGTCCGTGTTTGCGCCCGCGTTTGCCGATTTTGATCAACATTCGGCCGCACTCGCCGACAGAGCCGTTCTCGGGGATGTACTCGTGAACCTCTTCGACGAGCAGGAGGAAGGGCTGTTTCTGCTTTTTCGCCTTGGCGAAGAGACTCCGTGCGACCGCAGTCAGCACCTCTTCGGCTTCAGATTCGTCGAGATAGCTGGAGACATCGAGAATGATGGGGACGTTCTGTTCGAGCGCCAGCGAGGCGAGTTTCTCGGCGTGGTCGGCGGTGATCTGGATGTCACACTCCTCGTCTGCGCCCGCGTGGAGAATCTCGTACTCTTCTTTGAGGCCGTAGTACTCGCCGTCGATGTCGACGATGAGTAGTCCGAATCCGTTGTCGAGCAGTTTCTCGGCGATGACACTCGCCGAGTTCGATTTCCCGCTGCCGGACTTGCCGGTGACGAAGCCACGCCCGGTCAGCAACTCGACGACGGGGAGGGAAATCTCCGTCCCAACTTCCCCGTCGCCGCCGAATCCGCTACTCCGCTCGGCGACTGTGATCTGTTCCGTCTCGCTCATGTATTGAACAGAACGAGCCTCATCCATAACTCTCCGTCAGACAGACGGCGGACACGCGCTCCCTCGAATGACGGCGGTCCAACGGAAAGCGAAAGACGAAAACTCCACTCGTGATTTAGGCCCACCTAAGAAAGGAAACTGTTTTATGTGGTTTAGGCTAGCCTAAAATATGGCACACGACGTTTCCGCACGTGGATCGACACGTCGAACAGTTCTCAAGATTGGTGGTACGGTTGCGGCTGGAACCGCCCTGGCTGGCTGTACGGTAGAAGACGACCCCGCAGACGGCGACGACTCGGATAATCAGCCTGCGGGCGACGGGACCGTGACGATGGAACCAGTCGGCGAACTCGAATTCGAGGACCCGCCCGAGACGTGGGCTGCGAACAACGGCAGTTGGGCGGATATGGGCATCGCGCTCGGTCAGGATCCGCCGGAAGCGGTCTATCTCGCCCGCCGGTATCACACCAAATACTACGACGAGATTCCGGGCGTGAGCGTCGACGGTAGCGGTATCGACTCGCTGTGGACGAGCGAACTGAGCGTCGAGAAATTCCTCGCACTCGGCGAGAACGTCGAGGTGTTCGTCATGGACCCGAACTTCCTCGTCGGCCGCTCGAAGAGTCTGGACCAGGACGACATCGATCAGATCAAGTCTGCTGGGACGCCGTTTTTCGGCAACAGCATCTTCTCCCGCGGGTACAAGTGGCACGACTACGAGTATCTCGGCCTCTACGAAGCCTTCGAGAAACTCGCTCAACTCTTCGGCGAAACCGAGCGCTACGAGGCTTTCGAGTCGCTACACGAGGAGTTTCAGTCGACTCTCGACGACGTGGTCCCACCGGCAGAGGAGCGACCCTCCGTCGCCATCATGTGGCCCCAGCCGGCGGACGAACCCACGAAGTTTTCGCCGTATCTCATCGACGAGGGAACGAGTTTCAAACAGTGGCGTGATCTCGGTGTCGAGGATGCCTTTGCGACGACGAGCGTCAAGGACTTCCACAACAACCGCGGGCAGGTCGATTACGAAACCTTGCTGGAAATCGATCCCGACGTGCTCCTGCTTCGGGGGAACGAACACCGATCCGCGGCGGAGTTCGAGGAGACGGTGGTCTCGTTCATGCGCGAGCACGACGTGGCGAGTGAACTCACCGCCGTTCAGAACGGCGACGTTTACCGGGGTGGCTCTCTCTATCAAGGCCCGATCACGAATCTCGTTCTCACAGAGCGGGCCGCAAATCAGCTCTACGATGTCGACGATCAGTTGTTCGACCGCGAGCGCGTGGCCGACATCGTCGACGGAAATCTCGAGTGATTCTCAGGCTGAAACATCGAACAAGTCATAAGTTAGCCCGGCAACGAACGCCACACGATGGACCCCCGGACACGGACTGCCCTCCTGATCACCGTGGTTGCGGTCTTCGCACTCGGAATTTCTGCGGCGACGCTGAACTCGACGGTGCAAACCGGCTCCGATGGCTCCGGCGGAGGTGGCGGCGGCATACCGGACCTCTCGGGGACGCCGGATTTCGATCTCGATGACCCCCGCGGCGGAGACGAACTTCCGCCCATTGTCGCCCGGCTTATCGCCGCGCTGTTCGTCCTCCTCGCCCTCGGCTGTCTCGTCTACGGGCTACTGTATCGCAAACGGGCGGCCGTTTTCGCCGGGCTGCTGATCGGCGCGGTAGTGATCCTGTGGCTGTTCGTGCAGTTGCTCTCTTTGCTCACCGCACCGGACGGCACGATTGGCGGCTTGTTCGGCGGCCTCTCCGGCCTCGCCGGTGGGGACGGCTCCGGGAGTGGCGAACTGCGGTCGGTCCGAAATCTCGTACTGATCGTCGCTGTCGTCGGGTTCGCTGGTCTCGCTGCGTACCTGTTCACCGGATCGGATCGCCGTTCCTCTGTCGCTGATGACGATAAGCCGGACGACGAGGCTGCTGTCGACGACGACGTGAGCGACGTGGGCAGAATTGCCGGCCGAGTCGCCGACCGGATCGAGAATCAAGACGGCGACGAACCACTGGATAATCAGGTCTACGAGGCCTACAGCGAGATGATCGACCGACTCGACGTACCGTCCGAGCAATCGACGACGCCGCGGGAGTTCGCGGAGGCAGCCGCCGAGCGAGGGATGGCCGACGATGACGTGGCCGACCTGACCGCACTGTTCGAGGCGGTGCGCTACGGCGGGTACACGGCGACAGCGGATCGTGAGGCCGAGGCCGTCGAGACACTCCGCCGGATCGAACGGAGATATACGGATGAGTAGGCGGTACTACTATCTAGTCGGATTCGCGCTGCTCGCGATAGCCGTCGTCGAACTCGTCGCACCGAACACACTCGGACTCCCGTTCGGCGATGCCACGGCTGTCGTTCTCGGGGTCGCGGTGCTCCTGTACGCGCTCTCTATCTTCCAGCGACGGCGCGAGCAGACGGTCACACGGGCCGAGACGCCCGATGTCGAACTCACCCGGCCGACGACCGTCCCGGGAGAGAGTCTGTCCGCGGTGTTGAACTCTTTCCCCGAGGTCTCCGTTTCCAGACGCGCGGATATTCGGGAGGGGTTCGAGCAGGTCGCGATTACCGTCCTCTCGCGCTACGGCGACCGCTCGGAGTCAGCGGCAGCGGCGGCGATTCGGGAGGGGACGTGGACGGACGATCCGGTTGCCGCGGACCACCTCGCGGACCGCGAGCGAGGTGGATCGCTTCGAGAACAGCTTCGCAGTCTCGTGGGACGAGAGCCGACTGTCGATCCACAGGCCCGAACGGTCGAGGCGCTACTCGAAGTCGCCGGCCGGTCTCCGGACAGCGAGTTCTCCCAACCGACAGACAGCGAGATCGATTTCGAGACACTCGGCGAGACGACCGTCGATCCGGGTACATTCGAGGTCGACGGACCGATGACGCTTGGCCGGCGACGACTGACCAGACACTGGCTCGGGGTCGGACTCGCTGCGCTGGTCTGTCTCGGTGTCGGCGTGTTGACCCGCTCGCCGGCGGTGTTACTCGGGGCTGGCATCGGCGTCGGTTACGTTGCCTACGCCCGCACGCACTCTCTCGATGGAATCTCCCTTTCTCTCGAACGAAGCATCGACGAACCGAGCCCCGAGCCCGGCGACGAGGTGGAGATCACAGTTCGGCTCACCAACGAGGGATCACGTCTGCTCGCCGACCTCCGCCTGACCGACGGCGTACCCGATTCGCTGGCCGTGACAGACGGCTCGCCACGGTTAGGGACGGTTCTCCGCCCCGGCGAGACGGCGACACTCTCCTACACTGTGACGGTGACCCGGGGCCACCACGAGTTCAGTCCTGCGCTGGCGCTGGTCCGGAACCTACCGGGATCGGTTGAACGGGACGTGTATCTGACCGACGAAACTACAATCGACTGTCTGCCGTCGATCCACCCGGTTCAGCAGTCGGTGCCGCTCCAGCCGGCGGTTACGGGTCTGCCCGGACAGATCGAGACCGAGACAGGCGGCTCCGGGATCACCTTTCAGACCATCCGGGAGTACCAGCCTGGCGATCCGCTGAGCCGGATCGACTGGAACTACCGCGCTCGGACCGGCGAACTCGCGACCGTCGACTTCCGCCAGCAGCGGGCCGCGTCGGTCGTCCTGCTGATCGACGTTCGGGAGTCTGCCTACGTCGGTCCGGCCCCGGCGGCCGCCCACGCCGTCGACCGGTCGGTCGCGGGGGCGTCGCGGATCTTCGAGCGATTGCTCGACGATGGTAATCAAGCTGGTATCGCGGCGATGGGCGACGCGGATTGCTGGCTGGCTCCCGGGACCGGCAGCGCACACCGTGAACGCGCACGGGAACTGTTCGGCACCTCTTCCGCACTCGCTCCCTCGCCGCCCGAGCGGTCCAGACGCTCGAAGACGTGGCTCAGACAGCTTCGACAGCGTCTCGACCCGGGCACGCAGTTGATCGTCTTCTCGCCGCTGTGTAATCCCACGACAGCACGGACGCTCCGTGATCTCGACGCCCGCGGCTTCCCGGTGACCGTCATCAGCCCGGATCCGACCGGCAGGGCGACGACTGCGCAGACACTCCTCGCTCTCCGGCGTGCGCTGACCCTGACTGAACTCCGGCGAGCGTCCATTCCCGTCATCGACTGGCGACCGACCGACTCGCTGGAAGCCCGCTTCCGGGGGCGAGACCCATGAAGGAGATTACTCGCCAGCCGACACGGCTGAGCAGTGCTGCAGCCCTCCTAACCGGCGTCCTCGGGTTCGTCTCGGTTGGTCCGTACTCCGGACTCGCGCTCGGACTCGCCGGATTCGGACTCGTCGCGCTCGTCGTGGGAATTGTCCGGAATTCGCGGTCGCTGGCGACGGTCGGGCCGATCGGTCTGTTCGCCGGGGCTGTCGCGGCCGGCGTGAGGGATCCACCGGTGGCTGTCGTCCTCGTTGGTGTTCTCGCGGCCGTCCTCGCTTACGACTTCGCCGCGACGGCGATCGATCTCGGCGCACAACTCGGCCGAGAGGCCGACACTCGGCGACTCGAACTGATCCACGTCGCCACGAGTTCGTTCGCCGGGGTCGCCGTCGCTGTCGTGAGCTATCTCGTCTACGCGCTGGGAACCGGCGGGCAGCCGATTTCGGCGGTCGTCGGGTTGCTGCTGGCGGTCGTCGTCCTCTTCGTCGCGTTGCGCCGCCAGCAGCCGATTAGCTGATCACTCGATCGTCGGGACTGGCGTTTCCGCGAGAATGTCGTCGATGATCGCCCGCTTGTCAACGTCGTCGACCTGTGACTCGGCGGTCAACACGAGTCGGTGGGCGAGCACTGGCTTGGCGATCCGCTTGATCATATCTGGCGTGACGAACTCGCGACCGTCGAGCATTGCCCGGGCGCGGGCGGCCTCGAACAGTCGCTGTGAGCCACGGGGCGAGACGCCGATGGAGACGCGATAATCTGACCGCGTCGCACGTGTCAGTTCCAGCACATACCGCATTAGATCCTCGTCGACGCGGATCTCTTCGGGGTGGGACTGCAGATCGAGCACCTCCTGCGTCGAGAGGACTGTCTCGACTGTCGGGCTCCGCGTGTCCCGCCCGTCTCGGCGTTTGAGCAGGTCAAGTTCGCCGTCGAACTCGGGATAGCCCAGACTCGTCTTGATCATGAAGCGGTCGATCTGTGCCTCCGGCAGCGCGAAGGTTCCTTCCTGCTCGACGGGGTTCTGCGTCGCGATGACGAAAAACGGCTCAGGCAGGTCGTGCGTCTCGCCGTCGACGGTCACCTGTCGTTCCTCCATCGCTTCGAGCAGTGCCGACTGGGTTTTCGGCGGTGCGCGGTTGATCTCGTCCGCGAGGACGACGTTCGCGAAGATCGGGCCCTCCCGAAACTCGAAGTCGCCGGCCTGTTCGTCGAAGACGTAGGTGCCGGTCACGTCCGCGGGGAGCAGGTCGGGCGTGAACTGAATTCGCGAAAAGGAGAGGCCGAGCGCTCGCGCCATGCTCCGTGCAGTCAGCGTCTTGCCCGTGCCGGGGACATCTTCGAGGAGGACGTGACCGCGAGCGAGCATCGCCAGCAATACCGTTTCGAGAAAGCGCCGGTCGCTGATGACCGCTGCACTCACCGAGTCGATCACTGCGTCACAATCGTGGGCCGGTTGGTCTGTATTCATAATTCTCTGAGAACACTCGCCCGGGTGCGGGGACCGGGTCACTGCGGTTTTCCGTCTGGCGCGTGTTTCGACTGGTCGACACTTCACTGTTGTGTCCCGTTTCGGCCCGAGAGAATGCCGACAACCTGGGAGTAAGCGACAGACATACATTTACCAGGTCAAAATGCTGAGTATGACTACCGGCGTTGCGATGCTGAACTTCGGCGAACCGTCCGAACCGGATCGTGAGCGCGTCCTCGATTATCTCGAACGCATCTTCTTCGCGAACGCGGATCTGGAGGAAGCCGACTCCGAGGAGGCGGCCCGTGAACGCGCCCGTACCCTCGCCAAGCGACGCCTCCCGGGGCTGATGGAGGAGTACGAAGACATCGGTGGCTCCCCGCTGAATCCGCAGGCGAAAGCACAGGTCGAACTGACCGAGGAAGTTCTCCGCGAGCGCGGCTACGACGTGAACACCTACTTTGGCACGCAGTACACCGAACCGTTCATCGGCGACGCCGCCGAGCAGGCGATGGACGACGAGGTAGACCACCTGATCGGCCTGCCGATCTATCCGCTCTGTGGTCCCTCGACGAACGTCATCTCGCTGGACGAACTCGACGAGGTCATCGAGGATTTGGAGTGGGATGTCGAACAGGACGCGATCACTGGCTGGCACAAACACCCGACCTACAACCGGATCCGCGCGGAGAACATCGACGAGTTCGCGACCGAGCAGGGCCTCGACCTGAACGACGAGGACACCGCGCTCGTCTTCTCTGCCCACGGGACGCCGAAACACTATCTCGAAGAAGGCAGCCGTTACGACATCTACGTCGAGGAATTCTGTGACGTGACGACCTCCCTACTCGGAGTCGACGACTATCATCTTGGCTTCCAGAACCACTCGAATCGCGATATTCCGTGGACTGAACCCGAAATCGAGGATCTGATCGAAGACATCGACGCCGAACGCGTCGTCGTCGAACCGGTCAGTTTCCTCCACGAGCAGAGTGAGACGCTCTCGGAACTGGATGTCGAACTCAAAGAAGAGGCCGAGGAGGAAGGACTGGACTTCTACCGCGTTCCAATTCCCCACGACGACGAACGCATCGGTGAGGTCTTCGCGGATCTCGTCGAACCGTTCATCACTGACTTCGACGCTTCCTACTATCAGTTCAGACAGTGCCAGTGCCGGGACGAACCGGGAACGATGTGTCTGAACGCGCCCCGAGAATGAGCATGCGAGTTGGGATCATCGGCGGCGGAATCACTGGGCTGGCGCTGACGCACTACCTCGCCGAGGCGGGAATCGACTCGGTGACCTTCGAGGCCAGCGAAGAGGCTGGCGGCGTCATCCAGACCCGCCATGTGGACGGCCACGTCCTCGAAGCGGGGCCACAGCGCATGCGCAAGACGCCTGGCGTGGCCGAGCTCGCGGCGGCGGGCGGCATCGAGGACGCCTTCGTCGAGGCCGGCGACGAGAAGTTGTACGTCTACGCCGACGGGAAACTCGGCTGCGCACCGCTGTCTGTCGAAGAATTCTTTAGAACCGATCTGCTCTCCTGGACGGGCAAGGCCCGCCTGCTCGCGGAGGTCTTCACCCGTCCGGGGATGGAACAGGAGACGGCCCGGGATCTGTTCGTCCGCAAGTTCGGACAGGAGGCCTACGAGAAGTTCATCGGGCCGCTGTACGGCGGCATCTACGGCTCGGACCCGGCAGAGATGCCCGCCGCCTACGCCCTCGATAGCCTCATGGAACGCGAGGAGAAGGCCGGGAGTTTCCTGCAGGCCTTCCGAAAACGCGTCGGACAGGGACAGAAGGCCCCGCCCGCGTCGATGGAAGAGGGGATGCAACAACTCCCCAACGCCGTGGCCGAAGCCTACAGCGACCGGATCGAACTAGAGACGCCAGTGACCGATCTCGAACCGGTCGAGCGTAGCACGGGGACGATGTACCGCGTTGAGACGCCAGCAGGAACGGAGGAGTTCGATCACGTCGTCTGCACGACGCCAGCAAGCGCGACGGCCGACCTGCTCGACGGAATCGCAACCGGCGTCGAGGACCTCGACTCGCTTCGGTACAACCCGCTCGCGCTGGTCTATCTCGAATCCGACCTCGGCCGCGAGGGCTTCGGCTATCAGGTCGGCTACGGCGAGGATCTGCACACGCTCGGCTCCTCTTGGAACGCGAGCATGTTCGACCGCGACGGCGTCCACACGATCTTCCTCGGCGGGATGCACGAACCCGAACTGCTGGAAGAGAACGACGAGCGACTGGCCGAAATCGCTCAAGAAGAGTTCGAGACTGTCACGGGCGCAGAGTCGTCGGTCATCGACGTTGCTCGCCTCGAACCCGGTTTCCCGGCGTGGGACCAGTCGTGGTGGACGCTCGAAGACGTCGAGACACCCGAAGGAATCGATCTCGCCACGAACTACACCGCGCGGATGGGGATTCCGAGTCGCGTGCGCGAGGCGCAGGAACTCGCTGAATCGCTGACGGAGCGAGCCGAAACTCTCGATTCGAGGTCGCTCACGAACGCAGACAGTTCGACGACAGCGGCCCCGAGCGACGACTAACTCCGCTACCGCTCGGTTTCTTTCGCAGTTTCGACGAAGGCCCTGACGGATTCGACCGGCGTTTCCTTGTTGACGCCGTGGCCGAGATTGAGGATGTGTCCCTGCGGACCGGCCTTCTCGATGACTTCGCGGGTCTTCTCCCGGACGAAGTCCGGGTCGGCGAAGAGATAGGAGGGATCGAGATTGCCCTGTACGGGCGTGTCTCCGAGCGTCTCGCGGGCCTCGCCCATATCGACCGTCCAGTCGAGTCCGACGGCGTCCGCACCCGACTCGTCGAGCAGATCGAGTCGGCCGTTCATCCGGCGGACGAACACGATTGTCGGGGCGTCGACGGCCTCAAAAATCTCCTGGTGTAGCGGCAGGACGAACTCCCGGTAATCCTCCGGGGTGAGCGTCCCGGCGTAGGTGTCGAACAACTGAACGACATCCGCGCCGTTGCCGACCTGGAACTGGAGATAGTCTTTGACGATGTCGGTGAACGACTGCAAAAGCGTCCGGAAGGCTTCGGGATGCTGTGCGCGGAGTCGTCGCAGCGGCATGTTCGTCCGACTCGGCCCGCCAGCGACGGCGTAGGAGGCCAGCGTGAAGGGGCCGCCGGCGAAGCCGATCACTGCGGTTTCGTCGCCGACGCGCTGGTTCAGGTTGACGAGCAGTTCGCCGACGTAATCGAGTTCTTTCGTCACGTCGCCGTGGGTGCGGTCCACATCGTCCGGACCGCTGACGGGGTCTTCGATCACCGGGCCGACGCCGCTTTCGATGTGATAGGAGAAGCCGAGCGGTTCGAGGACAGTCAGGATGTCTGAGAACATCACGACGCCGTCTGGCTCGTAGTACTCCCACGGGAGCAGCGTGATTTCGGTGGCGACTTCGGGCGTCTTGATGGCTTCGAGAAAGCTGTATTCTTCGCGGAGGTCGCGATATTCGGGGATATGTCGGCCGGCCTGGCGCATCAGCCAGACTGGCGGCCGTTCGGTGTGTTCCCCACGGGCAGCACGGACGAGGAGATGATCCATTGCTCACTGGTTCGACTGTGGGGAGTTAAGGGCTTTTGATAGCGCGGGTCGCAGGCGAATTTGGATAATCATTTAACGACAGGCTTGGAAGCTACGTCTATGGCAGCGCCACGGATTCTCATCATCGGCCCGCCAGGTGCAGGCAAAGGAACACAGAGTAGCAATCTCGTCTCGGAGTACGGCGTCGACCACATCACGACTGGCGACGCGCTCCGAGCCAACAAGGACATGGATCTGAGCCACCTCGACACGGATCGAGATACCCCGCGTGCGTACATGGAGGCGGGCGATCTCGTCCCTGACGAGGTCGTCAACGAAATCGTCGACGAGGCACTGTCGAACGCCGACGGCTTCGTCCTCGACGGCTACCCGCGAAACACCGACCAAGCCGAGGAACTCGAATCGATGACTGACCTCGACGTGATCCTCTCGCTGTCGGTCGGCCGCGAGGAACTGATCGACCGACTCACCGGCCGGCGGGTCTGTGACGACTGTGGCGAGAACTACCACGTCGAGTTCGACCAGCCCGAAACTGAGGGAGTCTGTGACGAGTGTGGCGGCGACCTGATCCAGCGCGACGACGACACCCGCGACGCCGTCGAGAACCGACTCGACGTCTTCGACGAGGAGACCCAGCCCGTGATCGACCACTACGAGGGTCGCGAGGAGTTCGTCGCAATCGACGGCGAACAGACTCCCGACGAAGTCTGGGAAGAGATCAACGCAACTGTCGACGAACGTGCCGAGTAATCGAGGAGTAAAAGCTTGATAGTACTCGGACAGCTTAGATGCACACAATGCCACGGACCGCACAGAAAGTAGACGAACTCGCCGAGGAAGGCGAGCATATGACCGATGCTCTGCAGGAGGTCCTCTCAGTCGCCGAAGAGCAGGGGACGGTGACCTGGAGCGACGTCTCCGACGACATCACCAGCGGTGAGTGGGGACGACTCATCGAGAAAGGGATGCTCACCGACGCCGACGGCGAGGGCTTCGTCGTCGAGGATCCTGATGGGATCCGCGAAGCGCTCGACGAGGCGGATCCGACCGACGGCTCGGATCAGGACATGTCGTGGACGACCTACGACAAACTGGCAGCGATGAGCGCAGTCGGCCTCTTCGCGGGCTACGCGTTTGGATCTGTCCGACAGATGATCGGCAGCACGATTGACCTGATCGTCGGGCCGCTCAACGAACTCCTGCCGTTCTACATGGTCATCCTCGTTCTTGCAGTGATGACTGGTCTCGCCTCGGCGATTTTCCAGGACAATCTCGGCAACACGGAAGTGATGGGTGAGTACCGCGAGAAGACGGAGAAACTCAAGGAACGCCGCGAGAAGGCCAAAGAGCGCGGCGACGACGAGGCGCTCGAAAAGATTCAAGAAGAGCAGATGGAGATGATGTCGGAGAACCTCGGCGTCTTCAAAGCGCAGTTCCGACCGATGGTCTGGATCATGCTGTTCACCATTCCAGTCTTCCTCTGGCTGTACTGGATGACCATCGACGTCGGCATCGCAGGCGGTTCGCCGGCACTCGTGCTCCCCATCGCGGGAGAGATATCCTCGTGGCGGACGCAACTGGTCGGTCCGATGGAAGTCTGGATCATCTGGTATTTCGTCTGCTCGCTGGGCTTCGGCCAGATCATGCGAAAGGCCCTGAACGTGCAGACGACGCCTGGCTGATCGAAACACGCAACCTCTTTTAGCCCCACCGCGTCATATTTCGTATGTTGATTACCGTATCCGGCCCCGCAGGCTCGGGCAAGAGCACACTCGCTGCCTCGCTCGCTGCGGAGCTTTCATATGAACACGTCTCGGGCGGTGATATCTTTCGCTCGATTGCCGAGGAACGCGATCTGACGCCACTCGAACTGAATCGTCGTGCGGAAGAGGACGACCAGATCGACCGTGATCTGGATCGCCGCCTGCGCTCGACGGCCCGCGACAGCGACCATCTCGTTCTCGAATCTCGGCTGGCTGGCTGGATGGCCGGCGAGTACGCCGACCTTCGGCTCTGGCTCGACGCACCGCTTGCCGTTCGTGCCGAACGGATCGCCGACCGCGAGGAGAAATCTGTCGAGCAGGCCCGCGAGGAAACCCAGGCCCGCGCCGACAGCGAAGCCCTCCGCTATCGGGAGTACTACGGCATCGATATCGACGATCTGGGAATCTACGATCTCGTCATCAACACTGCTCGCTGGGGCCCCGACGGCGTCACTGATCTCGCGCTGCAAGCCGTCGAGACCTACGACGAGGGCACCGACGAAGGCAAGACACCCGTCACCGGTATTGAGTACGACTTCGGCGAATGACACTCCGCGATCCACCTGGTGAGCGCTCTGTCGAGGAGTTGCTCGCCTTCGGCGTCTGCAATCTCGACAAACCGCCGGGACCGACCTCTCATCAGGTCGCCGACTGGCTCAAACGCCTCGTCAACGACGCTGTCGAGCAGGCTGCTGGTGACACCGCGGAGTCCCTTCTCGACCGTGTCGCGCACACCGGCACGCTCGATCCGAAAGTCACCGGCTCGTTGCCGTCGCTGCTCGGCGACGCGACCAGACTCGCACAGGTGTTCGCAAAGAGCGACAAGGAGTACATCGCGGTTCTCGAACTACAGGGACCACCGCCGTCGGATTTCGAGACGACGCTCGCGGAGTTCGAGGGCGACCTCTACCAGAAGCCACCACTGAAGAGCGCCGTCAGACGGCAGTTGCGGACTCGCCGGATTCACGACCTCGAATTGCTCGAACGCGACGGCCGACAGGCCCTGTTGCGGATTCGCTGCGAGGCGGGGACGTACATCCGAAAGCTCTGCCACGACATCGGCCTCGCCCTCGGGACGGGCGCGCACATGGGCGACCTCCGGCGAAGCATGACCGGCCAGTTCGACGACAGTGCTCTGGTGACGATGGAGGAGTTCGCCGACGCGCTGGCGTTCTGGGCCGAGGACGGCGAGGAGCAGTGGATTCGCGAGGTGGTTTCGCCGGCCGAGGAGGCTCTGCGCTCGCTGCCGCGGCTGATCGTCGCCCCCAGTGCTGCCCGCGAGATTGCCGAGGGCGCGCCGGTTTACGCGCCCGGTGTGATCGACAGCGAGTCTGCGCCGCTGGACGGAAGTGAACCGACTCAGGGAGATTTGATTGCCTGTTTCACGCCGAACGGGTCGGCAGTCTGTCTCGGGACGCTCGTCGGCGATCCGGAGGCTGAATCGGGCACGGTCGTGGAACTCGAACGGGTGCTGGTGTGACTGCGAATCGAAGGCCTTAATCCCGGGACCGTCGTCTACTCGAAACGCGGGACCGTGGGGTAGCGGTATCCTCGGCGCATGGGGTGCGTCGGACCTGAGTTCGAATCTCGGCGGTCCCACTTTTCCAAAGGAGCGAGCCCGCGAGCGACGCATGGAAACGTGGGACTACGAGGGCGAGCGAAGCGAGTCCTCGGTGGTCCCATACCACTTTTTGCTGCGTCGGGTTCGCTCGAAGAGCGAACCGCTCCTTGCAAAAACTTGGGGAAAAACTGCCGAGTCCTCACTCCGTTCAGACTCGGTGAACCGCCTCGCTTCGCGCTCACGGCGTCGCCGTTCGCGCAGCTCGGCGGATGCTTGTACCGCACTCTGTTCGGTCCATATCTACTGGACTATCACCCAGATGTCCGCGATGTACTGGACTCCCTCTTGAATCCATCTAGAGGGCGCGATTTGCTTGGACACACTTGGCTTCCACAACGTCTTAGGTAGTTCCGGCTCATCCCCAAATATGGACCTTCTCGACGCTCTCGATGCCCGATCAGGACTCGTCTGTGTCGTCGGCGCGGGGGGCAAGAAAACCGCGCTGTACACCCTCGCCGACCGGGCCGCCGAAGCAGGTCTCCGCAGCGTCGTCACCGCGACGGTCCGCATCCCGATCTTCGACGAGCAGGTGAGCAACGTCGTCACGACCGAGGATCCAGTGGCCGCGCTGGCGGCCACCGATGAATACCCGCTCGGCGTGGTCCCAGAACGCGACGGGGAGACGAGATACCGGGGATACGACACCGCCGTCGTCGACGAACTGGCCCGGTCGGATGTCGCGGATGTCCTGTTGACCAAAGCCGACGGTGCTCGGACGAGGGAGTTCAAAGCACCCGGCAACGAAGAGCCACAGCTTCCGGAATCGACGGACACTGTTCTCCCCATCGCGAGCGTCCACGCGGTCGGCGAGCCACTCAGCGAGGAAACCGTCCATCGCCCCGAGCGCGTCGCCACCATCACCGGCCTCAGCGAGGGTGAGCAAATCACCCCGGCGGACGTGGCCTCAGTGGTCGCCAGTCCCGATGGGGGACTCAAAGGAGTTCCCGAGGGCGCGACTGCGATTCCGGTTCTCAACAAGGTTGACGACGAGGAACTAGCGGGTGTCGGGCGCGACATCGCGCGAGGGATTCTCGACCGCGCGGACGTACCGCGGGTCGTGCTCACGAGTCTCGTCGCGGACAACCCGGTCGTCGACGTGATCGAGTAGCGCTGTCGGGAGTCAGGCCAGACGGTCGGCAGCCTCCTCAAACTCTTCGCGAGTGTTGAGGTTCTCGAAGCTCTGTGTCGAGCCGACCGACTCGATTTCGTCGGCCTCGACGACGACGTACTCGATATTCTCCAGTGGAGCGAGAACGCGCGGATTCCCCTCGGCGAGGGCTGCCTCGCAAGCCGCGCCCATTGCGTCCGCGCGGTAGACCGCCTGTGTGGTCTGCAGCCATCCGTCGTCGAGTCGAGGGACGACCGCGTCGTGACCCTCCGCCCGCTCGAACAGAAGCGAGAGCACGTCGGACTGGACGAAGGGCATATCACAGGCAACGACCGTCGCGTACTCCGATTCGACAGAAGTCAATCCGTTGCGGATTCCAGCGACAGGTCCCTGATCCGGTTCTTCGTCGAGTGCGTAGCTGACTGCCAGCGGATAGCCAGCCAGCGCGTCGCGAATCGCGGGCTGTTGATCGTCTCGGCAGTTGATCACCAGTTCGTCTACGACTGGCTGCAGGCGGTCCGCGACGCGGCGGATCATCGGCGTGCCGGCCAGTGCGGCCACGGCCTTGTCAGTTTCACCGAAGCGCGTCGAGCGTCCACCCGCGACGATAACGCCACCTCGCATACCCGGCCGTTCGGGACCGCGAGGCATGACTCTCACGGCGTGCTGTCGCGAACAAAAATCGACGTCTGCGATCAGTCGTCGTCCGCCGAGGTGTCGGTCCCCTCGGAGCCACGGCCCACGTCGGGGCGCCGCAACACCGCTGCGTCAGCGTCAGGGCCGAGCGGATCCACCCGGACGCTCGCAACTTTGTACTCGGGAATTCCGGCCTGTGGGTCGAAATTCTCCTGAGTGAGCTTGTTGACCGCGCCGGCGGCGAAATGCATCGGAATAAAGAGTGTGCCGGGTCCGACACGGTCGGTCACCTCGACTTTGACGACGATTTCGCCGCGGCGGGACTCGACGCGGACGTACTCCTCGTCTGCCACGCCGAGTTCGGCAGCGGTGTCGGGGTGGATTTCGACGAAACTCTCGCCGACGTGGCTCATCAACCCCTCGACGCGGCGGGTGATCTGGCCCGTATGCCAGTGATAGAGCACCCGCCCGGAGGTCAGCGTCAGCGGATACTGTTCGTCGATTTCCTCGCCCGGGCGCTGGGCGTCCGCGGGCACGAATCGAGCCTTGCCGTCGCCGAAGTTGAACTCGCCGTCCTCGTAATCGTAGAGATAGGGCGTCCCCGGATGCTCGGTGTCCGGGCAGGGCCACTGTAGGCCGTGTTCGTCGCCCGCCTCCAGGCGGTCGTAGGTCACACCGCCGTAGATCGGTGCGAGATCGTTGATCTCCGACATGACTTCCCGGGGATGATCGTACTCCCAGCCGTAGCCGAGCCGGTTCGCGAGTTGTTGGAGGATCGCCCAGTCCTGCCGAGCCTTCCCGGGTGCATCGGAGACCGGCCGCACGCGCTGGATCCGTCGCTCGGTGTTGGTGAAGGTGCCGTGTTTCTCCGGCGAAGCCGCCGCCGGGAGCACCACGTCGGCGTACTCTGCCGTCTCCGTGAGGAAGATGTCCTGCACGACGAGCAGGTCGAGTTCCTCCAGCGCCTCGGCGGCGTGACTGATATCCGGTTCCGACAGCGCCGGATTCTCCCCGACGACGTACATCCCGCGGAGGTTGCCTTCGTGGATCTCGTCGAACATCTGCGGAACCTTCAGACCCGGCTCGTCCGGCGGACGACGTTCCCAGACCCGCTCGAACTTGTCGAGCACTTCGTCGTCGGTCACGTCCTGATACCCGGGGAGACTGCCCGGCAGCGTTCCCATGTCACCGCCACCGCCTTGGACGTTATTCTGCCCGCGGAACGGCGAGAGGCCGGCACCGGGCTTGCCGACCTGCCCGAGAACCAGCGCCAGGTCCGCCAGCGCGAGCACGTTCTGCGTACCGTGACTGGACTGGGTGATTCCCATCGCCCAACCGATCACCACGTCCTCGGCAGCGGCGAGCGTCTCCGCCGCGCTCTTCAGCTCCTCGGGCGGAACACCAGTTAGCTCCTCGACTTTTTCGGGGGTGAAGGGCTGGACCTTCTCTACGACCTCCTCGAAGCCGGTCGTGTTGCGTTCGATAAAGGCCTCGTCGTGGAGGTCGTTTTCCACGATATAGCGGATGAGACCATTGATCCAGGCAGTGTCGAAGCCGGGTTCGATCCGGGTGAACTGATCGGCGTGTTCAGCGATTCCGATCTTCCGGGGATCGAAGACGACCAGTTCGGCTCCCTCGCGGACGTTCTGCTTGATCCGCGTCGCCAGCACTGGATGTGATTCGGTCGTGTTCGAGCCAGTGAGCAGGTACGCGTCGGCCTCGCCGACATCTTCGTTGATGCGGTTGGTCATCGCGCCGTAGCCGACCGTCTGCTGGAGTGCCGCGACCGTCGAGGAGTGACAGAGCCGTGCGCAGTTGTCGATATTCTTGGTGCCGAGCACCTCACGGGCGAACTTCTGGACGAGGTAGGCCTCCTCGTTGGTCCCCTTCGAGGAGGCGAGACAGCCGACGGCGTCGATTCCGTGATCTTCCTGAATCCCATCCAGTTCGCGAGCGACGTACTCCAGTGCTTCGTCCCACGAGGCTGGCTCCAACTCGCCCTCGTCGTTGCGAACCAGTGGCTCCGTGAGTCGCTTCTCGCTGTTGGCGAATTCGTGACCGAACTTCCCCTTGACGCAGGTCGAGAAGTTGTTTGCCGGCGCCATGTCAGGGTCCGAAACCGGTTCGACGCCGAGATACTCCTCGCCTTTGCCCCACATCTCGAAGCGACAGCCGACCGAACAGAACCCACAGGTCGTCTCCTCGCGGTCGACCCGTCGCATCTGTACGTCGGCGACAGTCGTCGCGATATCGAAGAGTAGCCCCTCCGGAAGCATCCGCGCCGCGATGTTCTCGGCGGTGTGTTCACCCATCTGTACCACGCTGCGTTTGTACTGGCTGGCGAGAGTCCGGAGTGTCGACTCCGCGCGCTCGGCCGCACGAGAGATGGCAGAGTCACCGTCGGCCAGTGTTCCGAGTCCGTCCCCCTTGCCCGGTGGCTTCTCGAACGACCGATTCGGCGCTGTGGTGTCGTCGATGGTCTCGACGTTCTCGTGTTGCTTTACCGTCCCGACCGAGTTCTCCTGGGTGAAGCCAGGGATGGGCAGCGTCGTCGTCCCGCTGATGTCCTTCTCAGTCAGCGCGCCGGTCGGACAGACCGTGGCGCAGTGGCCACAGGAGACGCAAGTCGAGTCGGCCATCGTCTCGGCGCCGTTCTGGAAGGCGATTCTCGTGTCCCCTGCGGACCCCTCGATCCGGAGGACGCCTTCGACCTGCACGTCGTTACAGCTCTCGACACAGCGGTTGCAGAGGATACACTTGTTGCGGTCGATCTGGATGAACGACGAGGTGCTGTCCAGCGGTTCGTACTGATCGCGCTCGTCGAAGACACCGTACCGCGGGTGTTCGACACCCTGCTCGACGCTCGTTTGCTGGAGTTCACAGCGGCCGTTGCCGTTGCAGGTCGTACACCGGAGGTTGTGATTCGAGAGCACGAGGTCGAGATTGACCGACCGCGCCTCGACAGCCTCCGTCGCGTCGACGCTGACCGACAGCCCGTCTTCGGCCGGGAACGAACAGGCGGGAACGAGCCCGTGTTCGTCGGTCTCGACCATGCAGGTCCGGCACTCGCTTCTTGGTCCGATTTCGTCGCTGCAATCGCCCGTCCGGTCGAAATAGCAGAGTGCCGCGATATCCGCCTCCTCGGAGATGGCGACGCCGCCGTCCTCGATACCGTCGGCACCGGTGTCGACGGCCACCGAGTCGAGCGCCCGGAGCGCGTCGATGATCGTCGACCCCGGTGGAACCGTCACCGTCTCGCCGCCGACAGTGAGCGTCGTGGATTCGTCGTCCCGTGTGCCAACCTCGGGATCGTTCGCGGTTCCGCTCTCGAATGTCTCGGTGACCGGCGTCTCTCGCTGGGGATTCTGTACGTTTGGCGTTCGTGGGAGATGCTGATTTGTCGTCATACTGATTCTCCGTGAAATCCGCTCGTAGTGACCTCACAGGCGCCGCTCGGGCAGCGGCCATCGGCGTGGGCACGGATCTCTGAACTGAATTCTTCGACGGCGGTGAGTGCCGGCCGTGGTGCCTGTGCGCCGATCTGACAGTTCGCAGAGCGTTCCATGACGCGGCCGAGTTCGCGTAGTTTCTCCGTCTCGATTGTCCCGTCGTAGATATCGCGCAGCAGTCCGGTCAACTGGACTGTCCCTTCCCGACCGGGGACGCACCGGCCGCTGTTCTCCTCGGCGGCGAACTGGACGCGCTCACCGGCGACTGCGAGTGGGCACCGACGGTCGGAGAACAGTTCGACCACCCCATTCGTCCCGAGCGAAGCACTCCGGAGCGCAGGGGCAGACGGCGGGACTGAAAGATCCCGCGTGAGTCCACCCAGCGCGCCGCCGACGCAGGCCATCTTGAAGCGTCCGTCGACGGAGACTGCCTCTCGGGTCGCCGCGAGCGACCCGTCGGTCGGGAGTTCGACGACAGCGGGCTCCTCGACATCGCCGGTGACGCTCACCAGTCGCGTGCCGGGGTCGTCCGCGCCGGTGTCGAAGACCTCGGGTGTCGCCAGCGCGGCCCGAATCTGTCCGAAGGTCCGGGGCGTGTGGAGCACTGTCGGACGACCGTACAGCCCGTGGGTTGCCGGCCCCGGTGGCTGCAGCCGCGGTTCGAGCCGATCCGCCTCTTCCATCGCCTCCAGCGCGACCGTCGGCTCGCCGGCGAGATATCGGTCCGGCCCGGTCGCTATCTCGGTGTCGACGGGGAGATCTGTTGCCGCGTCGACGACCGCTCGGAGGTGCTCGCGAAGGTCGTCGTCGGCTTCGTTCAGATAGCAGATCACCCTCTCGGCGCCGACAGCACCCGCGACGGCCGCGGCCCCGTCGAGGACGGCGATGGGCGAACTTTCGAGTAACAACCGGTCTGCCCGTGAGCGCTGGTCGGACTCGTGGGCGTTGACCACCACCAACGGGTCGCCGTCGCTCTCGCGGGCCTGCTCCCAGGCAGTCGCCGCCGAGTCATCTGCGACCGCGTCTCCCCGACCGCGTGCTCTGATTCCCAGATTGGCGATTTCGCTCGCGTCCGCGCTGGCCGAGCAGAGGTCCCAGTCCTCGGAAGCGAGCGGGTTCAGCCAGCCGCAGGACGCAGTTACTCGTCTCTGTCCGACCGCGAGCGGGCCGTCATCGGGGACTGGCAGTGTTTTCGTTTCCGTCTCGTGTTCGATGACGTATGATGCGGACTCGGGAAGATCGCCGCCTGCCAGTCGGTCGACAGCCGCCCGAACCGCCTCCTCTCCCGGCGTCGGCAACAATGCGGTGCGGCCGTCGACGGTCGCGAGAACCAGCGGCTCCAGAGTTGGCTGTCCGATCGAGCCGGTCCCAACGATCTCAACCTCCTCGGCGGTCCCCCGTGCCGCCTCAAGTAGCGCCTCACGACCCGGATCGGCGGGCGCGGCGGCGACCCGCAGCCCCCGCTCCATCCCGGCCGCAGCCGTTTGTGAATTCATCGCACATCACTTGTTCTCCGAACGCAAAAAATGATCCGACGTCGACGCTGGGCCGTCGGGAAAGTCTCCACGTGGGAGAAAGCCAGCGGGGCAGCGGCGCCGGTTTCTGCTTCGTCTGCCGGTTTTCTTGACTGGTGGTCCACCCCAAAATCAAAGCTTCAGGCTCCATTGCTCACGGTATGGCCTCCGACCTCGGAAATATGCTCAGGATGATGAACATCCTCGGCGACGAGGGCTTCGTGAACGCGCTCGAAAATGCCGAGACGTTGGTCGAAAATGCCGACGAGACACTCGAACGCGTCGAGAAAATCGAGGGCGACGCGGAACAGGCGGTCCGGGAAGCCAACGAGACACTGACGGCTGTCGACAACCGCCTCGCCAAGTTCGACGAGACGATTTCGCTACTGGAGGCGAAAATCGAAGCCGGATTCAGCATCGGCTTTTTCTTTTTCGGACTGAACCGGTATCTCGACGGCGAACTCCTGCTCGCGGCGGCGCTTTTGTTCATGGGATTGCTCGGGGCATCCTCGCTGGTCGTGACCCTCGTGACGCTGCCACAGGTTCGCCGACTCCGAAAGATGGGATTGCGAGCCTGGAATCGGGTCGACGAGGAAGACGGCGAGGATGATCTAGTCCCCGACGCTGTGGGCGACCTCGGCCGTGAAATTCCGGAAATTGGCGCTCCTGGCGAATCGTCCGCGTCTAACGAAGCAAGCTCGGAATCCGGACCGCGACGGCAGTCGCGTCGCTACGGGCGTCGTCGCGACAGGTGAAAACCTGAGTGGCCGTGTTCACCCGGGTGACTACTCACAGTTCAAAGACAGTGGGGTATGCGGCCAGACGCGCGAGCAGTTCAGGTCGGCGTTTGGCCGGCATGTAAGGGTTGGGGCCCTGGGTGGTATCTACCGATGATGGCTGCAAACCAGATCCAGGAGTGAATCTCTCGATAGTGTGGGGTTGGGTGCTCTTCCAAGGCCCATCTGCCTCTATTGATCCGCTGGTAATAAACTCTTTGAAACCAATCAATCGTTTACTCTGACAACGGCCGTACCCGGCACATTTATTCCCGGGTACACCCGAGTGCGGTCCATGGTCGAGTGGTCTCGCCGGGATGCGATTACGCTCGCGACGGTCGCCGTGGCGAGCGGCGTCGGCGGCTGTACGGGGCTGTTCGTCGGCCAACCCGATCCAGAGTTAGTCGAGATGGAGCAACGAATTGCAACGTCGGGTCGGCGAACGGTCGCTGCGACGGTGACTGTCGAAAATCAGGGGGCGACAGGCGACGTTCTGGTGACGATCAGGGCACTCGACAGCGACGACGAGCCGATCAAAAGCGTCGATGAGGTTCACGAAATCGAAGGCGGGGAATCGGTCGAGTTGACGATCCCGATAGAGGCCCCGGAGGGCACCGACCGGTTCGAGGCGCTGGTCGAACCCGCCTGATCGAGCAAACCCGAAGTTGTTATACCTGCACTGTGTGAACGGTTCGGTATGCAGAAACTCATCATCCACGGGGACCCCGGCATCCGGAAGGGTGCGACCATCGAGTACGAGGGTACCGAGTTCGTCTGCTTCGGGATCAACCGCCAGTGTGAGTGGAACGGCCCCGATGAGGTGCAACTGTGGTGTACCGTCGGCCAGCCCGAAGAAAAAGAGAGCTACGAACGCCGAGAGTACATCCCGATGCATCTCGACGTCGAGGCGGCCGATGCCGAGGAGATCACGGTCCTCGAAGCGGCGGCCTGACGCCAGTGGCGTGATTTTTATTTCCGGGGCCCAACTGAACGGACAGCGATGGGGCTTCTCAAGAGTATCCTTCGAGTCGTCGTGTTCGTCGCGGTCGTAACGATCGGTGCGGCTGCTGGCTGGGCGCTGTTTCTCTGGTATCCCAGTTCGGGCCTGGAGCTTGCAGGCATTCTGCTGGTGGTCCTTCTGGCACCGCTGGTGATCCGAATCGCTGGCTCGACCGCCAGTTCGATCGTTCCCTCCTACAACGTCGCGGAAGTTGCCGTCACGGGAGCGATCACCCGCAACGCAGGCGGCGGGCTCGGCTCGCCGCCGACCGGAGCCAGCGCAGATCGAATCGTCGATCAGATCGAACGCGCCGACGCCGACGGGAGTGCGGACGCACTCATCGTGCGGCTGAACACGCCCGGCGGCGAAATCGTCCCGAGCGAGGATATCAAACTCGCCGCGGAGCAGTTCGACGGGCCGACAATTGCGTACGCAACGGACACCTGCGCGAGCGGTGGCTACGAAATCGCGAGTGGCTGTGACGAAATCTGGGCCCGGGAGGGCAGTATCGTCGGGTCAATCGGTGTCATCGGCTCGCGTGTCACCGCCGCGGAACTGGCCGACCGACTCGGGATCCAGTACGAACAACTGACCGCCGGCGAGTACAAAGACGCGGGCACGCCGCTGAAGGAACTCGAAGCACACGAACGGGAGTATCTGCAGGGATTGATCGACGACTACTACGAGCAGTTCGTCTCGAACGTCGCCGAGCGCCGCGAGATGGACAAAGAGGCCCTCGAAGCCACCGAGGCACGCGTCTACATCGGTTCGAAAGCGGCCGAGGAGGGACTGGTCGACGAACTCGGGACGAAAGAGGACGTGGTCGACACGCTCGAAGACCGACTCGGCACAGAGGTTGCCGTTCGGGAGTTCGAGCCGCAGTCTCCGCTGGCCCAGCGCGTCCAACTCGGCGCGCAGCGGTTCGCCTTCGCTTTCGGCGCTGGCATCGCCAGTCTCTTTACCGACGACGGCAACCGCTTCAGGTTCCGCTAACCGGCTGCCTGTCTGCGGCCGCTCTGACCGCTTCGTCGGCCAATTCTCGCCTGCGAAAATTCGAGGACACGTATTATATAGGTCGGCGCAAAATGAGAGCACAACGACTCATTCATGAGCCTGATGATCGATATTCGGAAGCTGGGGTTGTTCAACAAGATGGCCAAGCAGGGCGGGAACACGGTGGCCGACCATCTCAGTCAGATGACCGGGATGGAGACCGAAATGGAGATTACCAAGATCAACTTTATCGACATCCCCGATATCCGGGCCCACGTCGGCGACGAGAAACAGATCGGCATCAGCATCGAGATGACCGAACGACCCTACGGCCACATCCTCTTTCTGTTCAACGCTGAGGACGCGAAGAAACTCGCCCACGGCATGATGGGCGATATGGGCAACGGCGAGGAGTCGAGCGACGGGTTCACCGATATGGAGCGGTCGGCGATCCAAGAAATCGGCAACATCATGACCTCTGGTTTCATCGACGGGTGGGCGAACGTGCTGAACACGACCATCGATATGTCGACGCCGACGTTCACCTACGGCCCCGGCAGCGGCATGGTCAACGAACTCGTCGGTGACCGCGATGACGAGATGGCGCTGATGTTCGACTCGCGAGTGCAGGCGCTGGAATCCGACATCAACGTCAAAGTCTACACCTTCCCGGAACTCGACGAACTCGTGAGTCTGATGCAGGAAATCGAAGTCTGACTCTTCTCCCAAACCTCGTAGGTCTGCTCTTTATTTGTCTCCTCTCCTAACCATTGATATGGATTTGTTAGAAGAGAGTATTGTTCCGGAGCACGCACGTGATGTCAAACAGGAGGCCCGTGAATTCGCCGAGAAACACATCGAACCCAACGCAGAGGAGTACTTCGACCGCGGCGAGTATCCCGAGGAAATCGTCAAGAAAGGCGAGGAGGCCGGACTGGTCGGCCAGTCCATCAGTGAGGAGTACGGCGGCCGCGGATTCTCTATTTACGAGCAACTCGCGATTGCTGAGGAGTTTTACAAAGCAGACGCCGGACTCGGTCTCTCGCTGCAACTTCCGGGCTTCGGGACGACCATCGTCGAAGAACACGGGACCGAAGAACAGAAAGAAGAGTATCTTCGTCCCGTCGCCGAAAACGAGATGCGCTCCGGACTCGGCGTCTCCGAACCCGAGACCGGCAGCGACATGGCCGGGATGCAGACGACCGCCGAGAAAGACACCCCTGAGCAAAGCTCAGCGAGCCCTGGGTCGACCGAGGCGACCCAGGACGGCGACGAGTGGGTGCTCAACGGCGAGAAGTACTGGGTCGGCAACGGTGTCGAGGCCGACTGGTTGACGATCTACGCCCGCACGGGCCACGACGAGGACAACCGCTACGGCAATTTCTCGCTGTTTATCGTCCCCACCGACGCTCCCGGCTACCACGCCGAGCACATCCCCGAGAAGATGTGCTATCGTGCCTCCAAGCAGGCACACATCACCTTCGACGACTGCCGGATTCCCGAAGAGAACCTCGTCGGCAACGAAGGGGCGGGCTTCTACGTGATGGCTGATTTCTTCAACCACGGCCGCGCGGTCGTTGCTGGACACGGTCTCGGCCTCGCGGCCGCCGCAATCGAAGAGGCCTCGGCGTTCGTTCACGACAGGGAGGCCTTCGGCCGCACCATCGACAATTTCCAGTCTGTCCAACATGATCTCGCGGAGATGCGCATGGAGTTTGAATCGGCGCGTGCGCTGAGTTGGCGCGCCGTCGAAAAAGTCGCGAACGGTGACCGACCCGGCTACTGGGCCGCACTCGCGAAAACCACCGCGACCGAGGCCGCGACCGAATGTGCCGAACGTGGCATGCAACTGCACGGCGGCCGCTCCGTGCTGAACGAAAACCGCATCTCACGAGTCTACCGCGACGTTCGTGTGCCGGTCATCTACGAAGGTGCGAACCCGATCCAGCGAAATCTGATCTACAGCCAGGCCCCGCGGTAATCTCAACGACCTGATATGGGAGTCGCTGCGCTGGGACTCCCGCAACCACGATCCCGGTTTTTCCTGAACAATCGTTTAGGATCTTCTTCGTTTTTGTCTACTCTCCACATAGTTGCGCCCATATTTTCCCGGTTATTTGTGGTGATTAACCATGTTGAATGTTATTTTGTAGCAAGGTTTTAGTCACGAGGCCGTCACAGTATAGGTATGCGGTGTACATGGATTGAGAGGTGGTCACCATGAGTGACACACTGATGTGGCGGATCGCCGGGGGATCAGGCGATGGAATCGATTCGACCAGTCAGAACTTCGCGAAAGCGCTGATGCGGGCTGGTTTGCACATCTTCACACATAGGCATTATCCGTCGCGCATCCGTGGCGGTCATACGTACGTCGAAGTGCGTGCCGGCGAACAGCGCGTCCGCTCGCGTGGCGACGGCTTCAATTTCCTCCTCTCGCTGGGAGATAGCTTCGCGCGCAACCCGAGCGAGGACGCTTACTACGGCGACGAGGAGATGAAGCCACTGACCGAGCATCTCGACGACCTGAACGAGGGGGGCGTGATCGTCTACGATACAGGGTTGATCGACGAGGAGGCAGTCGCCGAGATCGGACTCGAAGAGCGTGCCGAGAAGAACAACTGGCACGTCTACCCGGTCGACCTGCGCGCGCTGGCCCGCGAGCACGGCCGAGAAGTGATGCGTAACACGGCCGGAATCGGTATCACGGCGGCGCTTCTGGACATCGACACGACGCACTTCGAGGGACTGATCAGGGAGGCGATGAGTGGCGAGAACCAAGAGCAGAACCTCGATATCCTCCAGAAGGCCTACGACCGCGCCAAGGAGTTCGACATCACACACGACCTCCGCGTGCCGGAAGGCGACCACGACCAGGAGATGGCGATGCTCAGCGGCTCGAACGCCATCGCCTACGGTGCCCTCGACGAGGGCTGTCGGTTCATCTCCGGGTATCCGATGACGCCGTGGACGGACGTGTTCACGATCATGTCACAGAACCTGCCGCATTTCGGCGGCATCTCCGAGCAGGTCGAAGACGAAATTGCGGCCGCCGCGCTCGCGCTGGGCGCTTCGCATGCGGGTGCGAAGGCGATGTCTGGCTCTTCCGGTGGCGGGTTCGCGCTGATGAGCGAACCGCTCGGACTCGCGGAGATGACAGAAACACCGATCGTGCTCGTCGAGGCGATGCGGGCCGGGCCGTCGACGGGGATGCCGACCAAACCCGAGCAGGCCGACCTGGAACACGTCCTGTACACGAGTCAAGGCGACTCGTGTCGGGTCGTTTTCGCGCCGGCGAACGTCCGGGAAGCCTACGACCAGACGCGCAAGGCCTTCGAGTTGGCATACAGCTACAATCTGCCGGCTATCGTCGTCTACGACCAGAAGATTCAGGGCGAACTCCGAACTGTGCCGGTCGATTTCTTCGACCGCGAGCCAACCGCCGGCATGGAGGGCGTGCTCACCGAGGACGAACTCGCCGAGGCGGCTCACGACGCCTCCGGGAAGTTCCAGCGGTACCGCCACGACGTCGAAGACGGCTCGAATCCGCGGTCGATTCCCGGCCAGAAGGGAGGCCGGCACCTCGTGACCGGCAACGAGTCACAGGAGGTCGGACACATCTCCGAATCGCCGGACAACCGCAAGGCACAGATGGATCGTCGGATGCGCAAACTCACCTCCATCCGGGAGGACCTCGACGAGATGGACTCCTCGCACCAGACCCACTACGGACCGTCCGAGGCGACTCACGGGATTCTGGTCTGGGGGAGCCAGCAGGACACCGCTTTCGAGGCCGTCGACCGACTCAACGCACGCGGCGAGAGCGTCAAGGCGCTGGGCGTCAGCGATCTGATGCCCTATCCGGAGAGCGAAGTGACCGCGTTCCTCGAAAGCGTCGAGGAGTGTCTTGTCGTCGAGATGAACGCGTCGGCGCAGTTCCGCGGGCTGACACAGAAGGAACTCGGTCGGTTCGGCCGGAAACTGACCAGTCTGCTCAAATACGACGGCGAACCGTTCGAGCCCGGCGAAATCGTCGACGGCTTCGAGTCGAGTTTCTCCGGCAGCGCGGAACTGACCGGAAACATGCGCCTCGAACCGGCGGCGGGAGATTAATTTAGGTGATCACAGATGACAGCATTCACGGCCATCGATACCGAGGAACAGGCAGAGAAAGACGACTTCACACCGGGGGTGGAGCCACAGCCGACGTGGTGTCCGGGCTGTGGTGACTTCGCGGTCCTGAAGGCGCTGAAGGGGGCGATGCCGGAAGTCGGTCGCACGCCCGAAGAGGTGTTGCTCGTGACCGGCATCGGCTGTTCGGGCAAACTCTCCAGCTATTTCGAGAGCTACGGCTATCACGCAATCCACGGCCGCTCGCTCCCGGTCGCACGCGCGGCCAAACTCGCCAATCCCGGTCTCGAAGTGGTCGCGGCAGGCGGTGACGGCGACGGTTACGGCATCGGCGGCAACCACTTCATGCACACCGCCCGGGAGAACCACGACATGACATATATCGTGTTCAACAACGAAATCTTCGGGCTGACGAAAGGGCAAACCTCACCGACGAGCCCGAAGGGACACAAATCCAAAACGCAGCCCAGCGGCAGCGCGAAAGATCCGGTGCGGCCGCTGACACTGTCGCTGGCTTCGGGGGCCTCCTACGTCGCCCGGACGGCGGCGACGAACCCGCGGCAGGCCCAGGAGATTCTCGCCGAGGCCATCCAGCACGACGGCTTCGCTCACATCGACTTCCTGACCCAGTGTCCGACCTGGAACAAGGACGCCAAGGAGTACGTCCCGTACACCGACATCCAGCAGGACGACGAGTTCGACTTCGATATCAACAACCGCCGCGAGGCGGCCGACATGATGTACGAAGCCGAGAACCGACTCTACGAGGGTGAGGTCCTGACCGGTCGATTCTACCGCGACGATAACCGACTTTCCTACGGTGAGGAGAAACGCAAAACCGGTGAGATGCCGGCCGATCCCCTCGCTGAACGGTACTTCGACGAGGACGCAGAGTGGGCCCGGACCGCCGACGAACTGCTCGGCCGACACACCTGACCGACTTCTCACGACCACGGACAGACGGTCGAACGGCCGGAATCTGTTCCGGGTTTGTCCGGGAAAAGTTCACTTATGGATTCGGAAGATATTTTTCTGGTGGTGTGAAAGAGTAGAGTATGAGCGCAGAGGCTACGGAACAACGTATTTTATCGGTTTTAGAGGAGGATGCGCAGGCATCGTACGCGGAGATCGCCGAGCGGGCGGACGTCTCCAAGCCCACTGTCCGCAAGTATATTCAGAAACTGGAAGAGGAGGGCGTGATCGTCGGCTACTCTGCCGACGTCGATCCCAAGAAACTCTCCGGCCAGTCTATCGCTATCGTCGGTGTCGACGTCGAGAGCGAGCAGTACGTGGAGGTGACTCGGGCGTTGAAAGAACTCGATTCCATCGAATCTCTCTACACGTCGAGTGGCGATCACACCCTGATGGCCGAGATCCGAGCGCCAGACGGTGACTCCCTCGGCGAGATCATCAACGACGAAATCATGGAACTAGACGGTGTCAGCGCGGCCCACCCCTCTTTCCTGCAGGAGCGTCTCAAATAATCCGACGCGGAACCGCCGGATGTTTTACGGATTCATCCACAACGTTACCTATGATCCAGTGGCTGCTTCTGGGCGGCGGCTCACTTCTCGGGACGGTCGCCCAGTCTATTCACGAGCAGCCCGGACGGTTGCAGGTCGGGACCGACGACTCCGCCCTCGCCGACTCGCTCACAGAGCAGGGCATTTCGGTCGCGGAGTTCGACAGCCTCGACGGCGAGGATCTCACCCGACTCGAAACCCCCAACCTCGTCGGTGTGTTTGACGAGAACCGCGACCGAAACGAGCGACTCACGGCTGCCGTCCAGAGCGTCTTCCCGGAGGCGTACTTGGTCAGTTACACCGGCTGGCCCGCCGACGGGCCGGAGCAGACGGTGCGATCCGCCGCCGGAACCGACCAACTGGCCGGCTCCACAGATCGACTCGTCGATCCCGCTGAAGCCCTGACAGAACACATCTCCGAACGGATCGGTGACCGGGGACAGCGGATGCGACAGCTACAGCGTATTCTCCGCGATATCGACCGACTTGCCGTCGTGACTCACGACAATCCGGATCCCGACGCACTCGCGAGCGCACTCGCACTCGGCCGGCTGGCCGAGGCGGCTGGCTGTCCGACCGAGGTCTGTTACTACGGCGAAATCACTCACCAGGAGAACCGCGCGTTCGTCAACGTACTCGGGATGGAACTCCGGAATCTCGACCCAGACGAGGACCTCGCGGAGTTCGACGGGATCGCGCTGGTCGATCACTCCCGGCCCAGCGTCAACGATCAACTGCCGTCAGATCTGCCGATCGATATCGTGATCGATCACCACCCGCCGCGCTCGCCCGTCGACGCCCGGTTTGTCGATCTTCGCAGCGGCGTCGGTGCGACCAGCACGCTGCTGGTCGATTACCTCGACCGGTTCAACATCTCCTTCGAGGAGGACCTCGCGACCGCGCTCATGTTCGGTATTCACGTCGACACGGACGGCTTCTCTCGGGAAGTCTCGCGGGAGGATTTCAGGGCCGGTGCACGGCTGGTCTCGGCGGTGGACTTCGCGATGTTAGAACGGATCGAATCACCGAGTATCAGCCCACGGACCTTCGGCACCATCGCCGACGCGATCAGCAACCGGCGGGTCGAGGGACCTGTACTGCTTTCCTGTGTCGGCGAACTCTCCGAACGGGACGCGCTGGCACAGGCCGCCGACCGACTGCTGAATCTGGACGGAATTACGACAGTTCTGGTCTACGGGATCAAGGACGGGAAGATTTTCATCTCGGCGCGTACTCGCGGAGCGGAGATCGATCTCGGCGAGACGCTCCGGGACGCATTCGGGCAGATCGGCAGCGCCGGCGGTCACGTCGATATGGCCGGCGCACAGATCGAACTCGGCGTGCTCGGTGCGACCGACGACCGAGACGAGTCGCTCCACAATATCGTCAAGGAGATGGTCTCCTCGCGGTTTCTGGACGTACTCAGCTCAGATGTCGGCACGCCCGCAGAGAGCCCGTACGCGACCGAAACCGAAGTCGACGAGGAGTATCTCGGCGAGGGGCCCCGGAATCTCTCACTCGGCCGGGAACCAGCCGATCAGCCCGACGATTCGTAGCTGACAGACGAGAGGCTTTTCGGGCCCCCGTTCTTCAGAGGGGGTAATGGCAGACCAAGAGAAACCGACCGTCCGCGATTATATGACTCAAGACGTCGCGACGGTCGCCCCCGAAGACACGGTTCGAGACGTTGCAGAGCGTATCGCAAAGAGCGAAAACCACAGCGGCTATCCGGTCTGTGACGGCCGTCACGTCGAAGGCTTTGTCAGCGCCCGTGATCTACTGCTCGAGGACGAACACGAGCCGATTTTCAAGATTATGTCGACTGATCTGCTTGTCGCCCACCCCGAGATGAAGCTCAACGATGCCGCCCGTGTCATCCTCCGTTCGGGTATCCGCCGGCTCCCCGTCGTTGACGATGCCGGCAACCTCGTCGGCATCATCTCTAACTCTGACGTCATCCGGAGCCAGATCGAACGCGCCACGCCCGGGAAGGTCGACAAACTCGTCAAGACGCTGCAGAATATCCACGATATCGAGGCGTCCGAGACCCGCCGGGATGTCGATCTCTCGAAACTCACGCCGACCCAGGGGAAGGTCTACGCCGACGAACTCGAAGGCCGACGGTACGAACTCGAACGGGGGCTGGCCGAACCGCTGGTCGTCATCGATACGCCGAGTGATCTGTTGCTCGCCGACGGCCACCACCGTGTGAAGGCCGCCAGCCAACTCGGTATCGAGGAGATGGACGCCTACATTATCGAGATCAGCCAGCCAGTCGAACTCGGGATGGCAGAAACTGCCCGCAAGGAAAATCTGGAATCTGTCGCGGATATCGACGCGGTCGATTACGCCCACCACCCGCTCGTCGAGCGGACTCAGCGGTTGCAGGAATAGCGCTTATTCTGGGTTCTTCGGACGATTGTTCAGTCACTTCCAGGGGTTATCGACGAGTTCGGCGACGACATCCTTGCCGACGGCGATGCGGCAGTCTGACCGGGGTTCTGCGATGCAAAGCAGCGCGTAGCCTTTCTCGAGGTGGGCCTCCTTGAGCGCTCGCGGCGGTCGCCGGTGGTCGATATCGCCTGCGACCAGCCGTCCCGTGCAGGTGCCACACGCGCCTGTGCGACAACCGAACGGGAGGCTCTCGGCGGCGTCTTCGGCAGCCTCAAGCACCGTCTGCTCCGGCGTCGCCTCGATTCGTGTCGTGGTGTCGTCTCGGATCAGGTCGATCGTATACATCGTACGGCTCGGCTTCTCTCGTCTGTGCCCTCGATCCCGCGTCGGGTGGGTCCGTCTGTGGCATTGCTCGCGGTGCTGGGTCAGGTCTCATGTCGGACCGTGTCACTGCCAGACGTCGCTGGTACAGTCACCACCAGGCCAGCGAATTTCGTGGGCGCGGGCCGGCCCCGCAGGCATGTCGGCAAAGTCGACGATGAAGTCCTCGTCCAGCGTCAGCGTCCCGTTGCGCGGATCGACGTCGGCTTTGAGCATCACCGAACCTTTCTCGGCCTCCTCAGGGAAAAACTGGTTGTCCCACGAGGAAAACAGCGAAGACGTCCAGTACAGGCGCTGGCCGTCCAGCGAGAGTTGGAGCATCTGCGGGCCGGCGACCAGATCGCGGTCACCCAACGACTGGCGATCGCCGAAGTACCCGCCCAGCGAGATCGAGTCAGCCTTGCGGGGGTTGGCAGGGTCGGAGATATCGTACATCCAGAGCTCGCCGTGGAGCCAGTTCGAGCCGTAGAGGTAGCGGTCGTCCATCGAGACGAGAATATCCGTCACGAGCGGCGGTACGGGCATGTCCCAATCGGGATGTTCGCGGGCCCCGAAGTCGATTGCCTTCTCGGCGTGCCAGTCGCCGCCGTCTTCGTAGAAGTGAAAGATATTCGAGGACAGCGCTGCGCCGACGTAGCCGTGGGTGGACTCCGGGGAGTGCAGAAATCGAACTTCGAGGGGAATCTGACCCTCCTCGCCCAGATCCAGCGTCGCCTCGTGGCTGCGCTCGTCCCAGTCCCAGACGTGTAGACTGCGCCCGTAGTCCCCGTTTTCGACGTCTTCGAGATCGAAACCGGGGTAATAGGTCTTCGGCGCGGCCCACTCACTGGAGATCATCACGTTGTGTCGTGGCTGGTACCAGTAGTCGTAGTTCATCTCCATCTCGCCGCGGTCGTTCTCCCAGCGACCCTTGATTTCGAAGTCCTCACCGAGTTCGAGGAAGCCACCAGGCAACTCGCCATCGGCGTCGCCGAGCATGCTAATGACGATGTTGCCGCCGGGGACGCAGTGGACCGTATGCGGCGCCGAGAGGTCGTACTCGAAGACTTCTTCTGGTTCGATAACCGTCTCGATCTCCGGCTCGCGGCGGTCGGTTGCGTCGATGACGTGAATCCGCGAGGAGCGCTGGCCGGGGACGATGAGGTGGCTGCGCTCTAGCCCTTCGGCATGACACGACGACGAACAGGCGTTCCACCCGAAGTGGTGCAGTTCATCCCCCCTGTTGGGCATCTCGATCCGGTCGATAACCTCCTGATAGGTGTCCGATTCCGGGTCCACGTCGACGACAGCGACGAAATCCGGGGCGTCGACGTCGGTACCGACGTACAGCCCCATCACGTACGCCAGTTTCTCTCGGTCGGCCTCCTCGATGGCTGCCTGCGGCGTCGCGTAGCCCGGCCCTACGTGGTCGTGGTGGTCGTGGTCGTGGTGGTCGTGGTCGGTGCTACCGTCACCTGCTGGTGGCTCGGCGTCACTCATAGGTACACTGACGGCCGTAAAAATCAAAAAAGTAAGGGGATGCAGTGAGACGTGAGCTGTTCAGGCTATGGGAACGCGACCTCTCTCGTCCCGACAGGGATGTCTCCGGAGTCGGCTAGTCGCTCCTCTGTCTCGAATCGGCGGTATCTTGATGGGCGGCCCGCCCGTAACGTCGTGGTATGTTCGACGAAGACGAACTCAAACGAATACAGGAGAGTCGGGAGGAGTGGGAATCCGAACGGCTCGATCCGGTCCTCTCGAAACACGGGGAACGACAGGATCGGTTTGCGACCGTCTCGAATATGGGGGTCGATCGACTGTACACGCCGGAGGACATCGCTGATATTGATTTCGACGAGGACCTCGGCTTTCCGGGGGAGCCACCCTTCACCCGCGGCGTCTATCCGACGATGTACCGCGGGCGGACGTGGACGATGCGCCAGTTCGCTGGCTTTGGTACCGCCGAGGAGACCAACGAGCGCTTCCACTACCTGATCGACGAAGGCCAGACTGGGCTCTCGACGGCGTTCGACATGCCGACGCTGATGGGCATCGACTCCGACAACCGGATGGCCAACGGCGAAGTCGGTAAAGAGGGCGTCGCGGTCGATACCCTGCGCGATATGGAGATTCTCTTCGACGGCATCGACCTCAGCGAAATCTCCACCTCGTTTACGATCAATCCCAGCGCCGTCGTCATCTACGCAATGTATCTCGCGCTGGCCGACCAGCAGGGCGTCGACCGCGCAGAGATCCGCGGCACCCTCCAGAACGACATGTTCAAGGAGTTCATCGCGCAGAAGGAGTGGGTCGTCCCGCCGGAGCCCTCGCTCAAACTCTCGACCGACGTGATCGAGTTTTCCGCCGAGGAGACCCCCAAATTCAAGCCCGTCTCCGTCTCGGGCTATCACATCCGGGAGGCCGGGTCAACCGCCGTGCAGGAACTGGCCTTCACGCTCGCCGATGGGATGGCCTACGTCGAGGACTGTCTCGACCGCGGGCTGGATGTCGACGAGTTCGGGCCGACGCTCTCCTTCTTTTTCAATTCGCACAACTCGCTGTTCGAGGAGGTGGCGAAGTTCCGTGCGGCCCGGCGGATTTGGGCGCGGATCATGGACGAGTGGTACGGCGCGGAGACCGACGAGGCCCGGATGATGAAGTTCCACACCCAGACCGCGGGGCAGTCCCTGACCGCCCAGCAGCCGATGAACAACGTCGTGCGCGTGACGATTCAGGCGCTGGCAGCGGTGCTCGGCGGGACCCAGAGCCTGCACACCAACAGTTACGACGAGGCGCTGGCGCTGCCCAGCGAGGATGCCGTCCGTGTCTCGCTGCGAACCCAGCAGATCATCGCCGACGAATCCGGTGCGGCCGACATCGTCGACCCCATGGGCGGATCGTTCGCCGTCGAGTCGATGACCGACGAAGTCGAAGCCGAGGCGATGGCGTATATCGAGGAAATCAAACGGATGGGCGACGGGTCGATGCGCGAGGGCGTCCTCAACGGCATCGAGGAAGGCTACTTCCAGCGGGAGATTCAGGACGCTGCCTACGAGTACCAGCAACGCGTCGAAGCGGGTGAAGAGACGGTCGTCGGCGTCAACGAGTACAGCATCGAGGAGGACACCGAACCGGAGATTCTGAAAGTCGACGAAGATGTCCAGAAGCGCCAGCGTGAGCGCCTCGCCGAGGTCAAAGCCGAGCGTGACGAGGGGGCTGTCGAGGACGCACTCGACGCGGTCGCGGAGGCGGCCGAGGCCGAAGAAAATGTCGTTCCAGCGGTAATCGAGGCAGTCAAGGCCTACGCGACCATGGGTGAGATCATGAGTGTGTTCGAGCAGCAGTACGGCGCATACCGGGAGACAGTCCATGTCGCATAGTCGCCGGGGACCAGTCACCCGGACTGGACGGCCGTTCGCCCGCAAAGTATATACTCCCAATCTAACTTGTGGGAAACAATGAGTACGCGCGTAGTCGATCAGGTAAACTCCTGGGACGACAGGTCGTTTTCGGGCGGGTACCGCGAATTACAGGACCTCGCCGACAGCGACTTTTCCGGTGTTGTCCGGGCTAGCGGGGCCGAACTCTACATGACACGCGGTGTCGTCGTCGGCATTGCCCGCGGCGATATCGAGGATTTCCAGTCGGGCGGCACCGTCTACGAGGCCCCGACGGACGCCCTTCCGCTTCTGGCGGTCATGCAGGAGCGCAGCGACGAAGTGCGCGCCAAATACTACACCGAGGATACGAGCATCTCGAAAGTCGACAAGACGCTCTCTGATGGTGGCTTCACCGGATTCATCGAACTCTCAGAGAACGTCCTCAGCGGCGACTACTATCTCGTCTATCACGCCGGCACGTCGATGAGCGTCGCCTACGTCGGTGAGTCGGGTCGACTGATCGAGGGCGACGAAGCCTTCGAGACGGCCGACGACGAAGTCGGCATCTACGAGGTCCGGCCGGTCGACATCGACCCGATCGATATTCCCGAACCCGAAGACGACGAGCCAGCCGGCACCGAGTCGGCGGCGAGCGCGGGAGCCGACGCGAGTACGCACAGCGAGAACCCCAACGAGACGGAGCCAGCGTCGTCTACTTCCCAGGACGACTCTGCCGACGGCTCGGCACCGCCGACAGAGACTGAGCCAGCCGAACCTGCGGCGGCGCAGGAAAGCGGCGGCTCGGTCCAACAGCAAGCCCAGTCCGCCGGGGCGGATGCGGAGGCTGAACCGGACGCGGCCGCGGAGAGTGAACCAACCGCGACCAGCGAACAGACGGATGCGGAGCCTCGTCACTCGGAGTCCAAGCGCGAAGCGTCCCAGTCGGACACACAGGAGACCACCGAGCAGGGCCAGCAGAGCACGGCCGAGTCCTCGCCGGAACCCGAATCCGAGCCCCGCGAGCGACGCGACCAGCAGGCGGCCGCTCCGGAGACGGACCGGACTCGCGAGCGTGCGGCCCAGGCCAGTGGCGGAGCGGGACAGGCGGGCCGCCAGCGAAACACCGAGGCCCGCGGCACGCCGCAGTCGCCACAGGAACCGACCCGGTCTCAGCGGCGTCAGGAGACGAACGGCCAGTCCCAGCAGACGAGTACTTCACCAGCGGCGGAGGTCGAGACGCAAGCGATCCCGTCGCTCGATCCCGATCAGACCGCTGTCCCGGATGTCGCCGAGGAGTCGAGCGATCCGATCCCCTCCCCGAGCGGCGGCTCAGCCGCAAAAAGCGAGAGCAGCCCGCCACAGAATGGGGGCCAAAAGCCCCAGCCCGAACCGGCACCGGAGCCCACAGAGCCAGCGCCGTCTCCCGGGGAGCAGCGCCCGCCGCAGTCCGATCCAGCCCCGGCCGAACAGCGCGCGGCGCCGCCGGCGGAGCCCGACAGCCCTGCCGACCCACAGCCTGCAGAGCCAGCGATCGATAGCGAGCAACTCGAAGAACTCGAAGAGGAAATCGCCGAGAAAGACGAAGAGATCGACGACCTGGAGGCCGAACTGCAATCAGTCGAAACGGAACGGGACGACCTGGAAGCCGAACTCGAAAACGTCCGCGACGAGCGCGACGACCTCCAGGCCGAGGTCGAAGAGTTGGAGAGCGATCTTAGACGACTCGAAGAGGAACTCGGCGCGGCGACCGACGCCGACCAGCGGCTGACGGCCGACGAGGCGCTGGCCGGAACGGACATCTTCGTCCGCTATCGCTCCAAGGGGAAGGCGACGCTCGAAAAAGCGCACGGCGCGAGTACGCGCAAAGACGAGGTCAACGAGAATCTCCGACTGGAGAAACACACGCAGTTCGACGCCAACGCCGTCGCGGTCGGCGGCCAGTCCTACGACGAGTTCCTCGAATCCACGCTCGAATACCAGTTCGTCCGCTGGGTCGTCCGGGAACTGCTCTTCGAGATCCGCGACACGGGCCACGAGAAGGCCCTTTCCGACCTCTACGACGTACTCCCACGGATCGACCGCGCAGAACTCTCCGGTGTCGTCGAGGTAACCTACACCGAGGACGGCCAGGAAACCCAGAGTCAGGAGGCCTTCGACGTTGTCCTCCGCGACCGGATGGGCAATCCGCTGCTGGCGGCCAACCTCAACGACACTCGTGAGGCCACGACGGAGTCGATGATGGAACGGCTGATCACCTCCGCGGAGCGAGTCGGCCAGTCCACCGACGGCTTCTCGGGTGCCTTCCTCGTGACCGAGAGCTTCTTCGATCCGGGTGCGCTTGAAATCGCAAGCGACGCGACACAGGGCGGCCTGCTCAGCCGTGACAAGCGGAAAAGCTTCGTCAATCTCTCACGGAAGCGCGGCTACCATCTCTGTCTGGTCGAGGCGCGAAACGAAAACTTCCACCTCGCGGTTCCGGAACTCTAACGAGCGCACAAACAGCGGCTTCAGCTATTCTGAATCAGCCTTCGACTTCCGCGACTTCGTCGATTTTCATTCCGTCGAGTTTCTCGACGATGTGATCGATCTTGCCGTCGAGATCCTCGACGAATTCCTCGGTGTCTTCAGTCGTGATCGCACCCTGGCTCGATGGCTCGATGAGGTTCTCCTCTTCGAGAACACGGAGCGAGTACCGGACCTTGTGATGCGGGTAGCCGGTCTCGTTGGACATCTTGACGATCCCGATCGGCTCGTTTTCGATTACCATCCGCAGGACTTGGAGATGGCGTTCCAGCATATCCACTTCTTTTTCGAGTCTGTCTATCATGACAATTGTTAACTTGTGGTGGCCGGATTTAAAGGTTGTTGTCGGCCAGTGACTTTTCCGCAGAATCCAACCGGCGGGTCGCGCTATGGGGACGTTCGCCAAGGGTGGGTATAAAGGCTTCGGGGATTGTTCGCCGTATTGGACCGTAATCGGTTTACCGCGTTGGCGGGAATTGAGCCGTGATGACCGTTACAATCGTCGGCGCGCAACTCGGCGACGAGGGCAAAGGTGGGATCGTCGATCTCTACGGCGAACCTGCCGATGTCGTCGCCCGGTATCAGGGCGGGGACAACGCCGGCCACACTGTGGTACACGAAGGCGTGGAGTACAAGCTATCGCTCGTTCCCAGCGGGGCAGTCCGTGGGAAGATCGGAGTGCTCGGCAACGGCTGTGTCGTCAATCCGCGAACGCTGTTCGACGAACTCGATACGTTGGCCGAACGCGGCCTCGACCCTGACGTGCGGGTCGCCCGCCGTGCACACGTGATCTTTCCCTACCATCGGATCCTCGACGGGATCGAAGAGGATGTCAAAAGCGAAGACGATCAAGAAGTCGGCACGACCGGCCGCGGCATCGGCCCGACCTACGAGGACAAGGCCGGCCGCCGTGGCGTCCGCATCGGCGACCTGACCAACGCGGAGGTGCTTCGAGAAAAACTCGAATACGTCGTCCCGCAGAAACGCGCCCTCGCCGAAGATGTCTACGGCGTCGACGTCGGCGAGGAGTTCGATATCGACGCGCTGTACGAGGAGTACCGCGAGTACGGCCAACGGTTGGCGGAGGAAGGGATGCTCGTCAATGCGGGGGATTTCCTCGCCGGCCGCATCGACGATGGCGACAAGGTGATCTTCGAGGGTGCGCAGGGGACGCTCATCGACATCGACCACGGCAACTATCCCTACGTCACCTCCTCGAACCCGACCGCGGGCGGCGCGGCGACGGGGACAGGTCTCGGACCCGACGTTATCGGGGGCGGTGAGATCATCGGCATCGTGAAGGCGTATCTTTCGCGTGTCGGAAGCGGCCCGATGCCGACCGAACTCGCCGGCGTCGAGGGCGATACGCCCGGCTACGCCGGCGAGGCTGACCCGGCGGAAGAAGAACTCGCAACCGAGATCCGCGAAGCAGGCGGCGAGTACGGTACTGTCACCGGTCGCCCCCGACGCGTCGGCTGGCTCGATATGCCGATTCTTCGCCACGCGACCCGAGCGAGCGGCTTCACTGGACTGGCAGTCAACCACGTCGACACGCTGGCTGGCTTCGACGAACTCAAAGTCGGCCACTCCTACGACCTCGACGGCGAAGAAGTGAAGACGGTACCCGCGACCACCGAGGAGTGGGGTCGCTGTGAACCGAATCTGCGCACCTTCGACGGCTGGGAGGATGCCGACTGGGAGCAGGTCGCAGAGGACGGCTACGACGCACTGCCGGAAAACGCCAAGACATACCTCGGATACATCAGCGACGAACTCGACACGCCGATTTACGCCGTCGGCGTCGGCCCGGGCCGCGAACAGTCCGTCGTTCGCGAGCGCCCCTTCGAGTAAGCGATTCACCTTTTACCGCGGTTACTCGTCGTCTTTCGGGAGTTCGATTTTGACGACGGTGCCTCGCGGGGTTCGATCCCGGACGGTGACCGAACCGCCCGAACGCTGGACGATCCAGTGCACCAGCCAGAGCCCGAGACCGCTTCCGTGATAGAGGTCATCGATTGCCCGGCCGCTTTCGAGCACGTCCCGGTCCATCTGCGGGATGCCGGGCCCGTCGTCGGCGACATAGATCTGGACGCGATTGGGGCACTCCTCGACGGAGAGGTCGACCGAGGGCTTCGGTCGGTCGTTGTGAGCGATTGCGTTCGTCACCAGTTCGTCGATCGCTTCGTCGAGATTCGCGGCCGCCGAGACGGTCACCTCGGGTGGTGAATCCACCGTGATCTCTGCGTCTGCGTCGTCGATCTCCGCTTCGATCCGTTCGAGAAGCTCCGTCACCTCGATCTGGCGGCTGTCGGCCTTCTCGCTCAGGATCTCCGTGATCGTCCGTGACTTGTCGCTGGTCGTCAACAGTCCATCGGCGTGGTCCTGAATCGTCTCGGCGGCCTCGGCGATGGTGCCGTCCGACCCGGCGCTGATCCGTTCGGCTTCCAAGCTGATCACTGTGAGATCGTTGCGGAGGTTGTGTCTGAGTACTCTGTCGACGACGCGGAGCTGTCGGGCTCGTTCCTCGCGTTCGGTCACGTCCCGCAGGACGGCGACGAACCCGGTCTCGTCGTCTTCGTCGAGGGGGTAGTACCGCACGTCGAGAATCCGCTTGCCCCCGGTCGGATGGGTCCGCGTCATCGTGTATTTCACTGTCTTACCGTCCAGCGCCCGCTGGGCGTTTTTCCTGATCTCGGCTTCGGACTCGCCCTCGAAGACATTGCTCGTCAGCGTCCCTGGGACCGTCTCCTGGTCGAGGCCGTGATAGGCACAGTACTGCGGATTCGCGAACAGATACCGTCGGTCCGAGTCGACTGCACAGATCAGATCTGTCGCTCCGTCGACCCCCCGTTTGTACTGTCTGAGCTCCGCTTCGCGCTCTTTGAGGTCGGTTATGTCCCGGTAGACCGACAGCGTTCCTGACAGGGTGCCTTCTTCGTCGTAGTACGGGTACAACTGGGTGTTGAACGTCGCTTCGACGCCCGTCTGCTCGAATTCGATCGAGATGTCGAACTCACTCGGGCGTTCCGTTTCGAGTGCCTCCTGGCGTTTTTTCTCGATCCTGGCGGCGGCCTCGCTGTCCATGTACAGCGATTCGTCTGCATCGAGTATTTCGTCGCGCGAGTAGCCCGAGAACTCGGTAAAGGCGTGATTCGCGAGCCTGTGATGGCCGTCTGTATCCTGAATCGTGATCGGGTCGCTCACCCGCTCGACAATCTCCCGGTACCGTTTCAGTTCGCGCTCGTGTCGCGCCAGTTCTTCGCTCACCTCGTTGAACCGGGTACCGATCTCGTCCCACTCCTGTGCGCCGCCGACGGAGATCTGTGTCCCGTAAGACCGCTCCGCGAGGCGGTCGAAGCCAGCCAGTAACTCCTCGATCTGGTTGAGATTCGACCGTTTGAACCACATGCCGAACGCGATCAGTGAGCCGAGTACGAGCATCCCGGCACCGAACTGCAGCCCAGTCGCGAGTTGTGTCTGTTGCGAACCGGTGTCTCGCTGGGCTGCCGTGACGATCCAGCCGGTCGAATCGACGGTTGCGTCTGCCGACGTTGCTGTACTCTCGGCGAACGATTCCGAGGCGTACAGCCGCTCGTCTCCGTCCGTGATCCGGAGTTCGCTGTCGGTCCCTTCGAGTACGGACAACGACTCGAAGAAGGTTCCGCCCCTGAGATGGAGTGCACCGTTGAGTGTGCCGACGATCTCGTCGTCGTCACGGATCGGTGTCGACACCGTGACGATGAGATTCCCGGTCGCTGCTTCGACGGGCTCGCTCACGTAGGTCTCGCCCGCCATTGCCCGCTGGAAGTAGGTCCGGTCGCTGAAGTCCGAGCCGAGTAGCGCTGTCCGATTTTGCTCTGTCAATCCTTTCGACTCGATTGCGACCATCTCCCCCTCGGCCATGATGACAGAGATTCCCTGATAAGGG
The DNA here is from genome assembly GCF_037080055.1 of Halovenus anhuiensis. Classification (NCBI taxonomy): domain Archaea; kingdom Methanobacteriati; phylum Methanobacteriota; class Halobacteria; order Halobacteriales; family Haloarculaceae; genus Halovenus; species Halovenus anhuiensis. Next base: position 704,156 of record NZ_JBAOJI010000001.1, on the reverse strand, counting down.
GTTTGCTGGACGAGCCGCTGTAAGGTTACCCGCCGGTGTTGGGTGTCGTTGCGCACCGTCGGATCCGTCGCGTATAGCTGGATCGTGCGAGTCCGTTCGGCGAGCAATCCATCGAGTTGCGTGGCCGTGGCTTCGGCGGTGGTTTCGAGTGACTCCTGTTCCTGTTCGGAGACGGCGTCTTCGTACAACTGAAACCCCGAGACGACCGCCACACCCAGCACTACCGCGACCAGTGCAACGACGATCGCGAACGCTCGTCGGAGTCTCATTGACTTCTTATCAGACCGATGTCGCCGACTGTTCCGCGAAACCGATCATACGACTGTTTCAGCAACACGGTATATATATCTGAATCCTGTTGTGATTTATTTGATAACGCGGGCACGGCTGGAAGCGCAAACGCTTTTCACCACGCCGGCCAACTCGGAAGTATGCAAGAAGACCTGATGGAGATCCTGTGCTGTCCACTCGATAAACACGATCTCGAACTCGACGTGACCGAGCGTGACGAGGAGGAAATCCTGACAGGGACGCTCACCTGCACCGAGTGTGGCGAGGCCTACCCAATCGAGGATGGCATTCCGAATCTGCTCCCGCCGGACATGCGCGAGGAGTCGCCAGCCTGAAGGTTTTTCTACTCGCCGGACCGAGATTCAGGCGTGCCAGATCCGCTTCCCGTCCACGTCAGCCGCGAGGAACTCCACAGCCTCGAGGTTCCACCTTCGTTCGAGACGACTGGCTCGTTCGACGTTCGGCTCATCAACCACGCCGAAGCTCTACATATCCATCTCCACCTCGACGACGCCCTCTCGGAAGTCGCCACACTGGACGCCGGCAACCACTACGTCGAGGGTGAGTCCGAGCGATACGTCCGGGTCGCCGTCGACACCGACCGGATCGACGGCGACGAACTGCTCGGCAAACTGAAAGTCGCCTCGGCGTACGGCTCCCAGACCCGCTGGGTCGACGTGACGGTCAGCAAACCGGACCCCGAGGCGAACACCGTCGAGGTCGACGAATCTCTCGCCACGCCCCAGCCCAAGACCGACGACACAGATCTCTCGCTCTCACCGGCCGTCCCGATGCTCGGGCTGGGCGCGCTCGCGGTCGTTCTGTTCGCCGTCGCTGCCCTGCTGTTCGACGGGACTGTCCTACTGGTCGGCGGCGTTGTCGTGGTTGGCGGTGTCCTCAGCGCGCTCTTTTTCCTGATACGTGATAACGATCCACTCTAACTCAGCCCACGCCCCGGAGAAGACTGCCCACGAGCGGAGCTACCACCCCGACCGCCACGGCAATCCAGACGAACTGCCCGGTCGCGAGCACCTTTCCTAACGTCCCGGTCACGAAAAGGAAGCCGAACCAGACGAGGAGGGCTGTAATTCCAAATCCGAGTCCGGCAAACAGTGCGCGTTTCAGGTTCGGTGCGACGACTCCGACGAGCGCGCCGCCAGCAACGAGGCCGATCCAGTGGACGCTCGCGAGGGCGAGGCCGGCCAGCGTCGCCACGAGTACTGCAACCCAGTGGACGAACGGATCAGTCCGAACTCGGCCGACCGTCGAGGCCACACTCATTGTTCACCTCCGACGTAATCCGTCGCCAGATCACCTTCGAGTTCGCGGCTCAGGCTGCGATACTCGCCGTTGGCCCAGCGTTGCAGTTGGCTCTGGTACTGCTCGGAGTAGTACCGCCCGGAGTTGCCGCCGGGGAGAATTGCCAGATAGTCGCCGTCGAGATCCACCTGCATCTCCCAGCTACCACCCCACGGACCACGCGTCCCGAAGTTCCTGACCGTCCAGCCCGACCCGCCGCGAGGATAGGAGTCATAGCCCATGAACTCTAGTTCGGTGAGATGTCCGATCAGTCCAGTGTGGGACATGTCGCCGTAGGTCTCCTCATCGTTGTCGTCGATAGTCTCCAGTGCCGTGCGGAGTGCCTGCCGTACCACCGGCGCTCTGCCGCCAGGTCCAAACCAGTCGCTGTCCGGCGGCAGTTCGAGTATGCGCCCGTCTTCAGGGTAGAATTCCTCGTCCAGTCCAACCTCGTCGAAGTTCTCTCCGAGTAGTTCGTCCCGGTATGCATCGGCAAAGCGCTGGAAGATCAGCGCCGCCTCGGAGTCGTGTTCCATGTGATACTCCCAGTCCTCGAGGGTTTCGGCGGCGTCCTGCAGCGCATCGTCTTCGTCGCGGACGGCGTCGACAATTGCGTCGACGATCGTCGCCGCACGGCCGTCCCGAACGTCTCGCCCGACCGTCTGTAAAAACTCCAGATCGAGCGGGTCGCCCGACTCGACGCGGCTGTCGAGCAGATCGTAAATTCGCTCGCCGCGGTAGGGATCGGCGTACGACGCCGCGAAGTAGTAGGGCAGTTCCTCGTCAGGGATGATCTGCTGGTTGGCGGTGGCGAGATACTCCGGGTTTTTGACGTGTGGTTTCTCTGCGAAGGGGACGAAGCCGTCCCAACTCGGTCGTTCGAATGGTTCGAAGCCGCGCCACTCCCCTTCCCGTGCGGAACCGTCGAAGACACCATCGGCGTTCATTGCGGCTGAATCGTCCCACGAGACGGTCTCGTCTGGCGGCTGGCGAACCGGATGCCGGCCGGTCATATAGTACAGCGTGTTGTCGTCCTGATCCGCATAGAGGAAATTCTGCGTCGGTGATTCGAACTTCCTGACTGCCGACAGTGTCTCCTCGAACGAACTGCTGCGTGTTAACTCGTAGAGCGCGATGGTGGTTTCGGTCGCGGCGTGGCCAGTCCACGCCACTGCAACTTCCTGTTCCGCTTCTTCGAGGACAGGCCCGTGGACGGTTCGACGGACGGTAACCGTCTCGTCGGGTGCCCCTGCGACCGCAATCTCCTCTTCGTGTTCCTCGAATTCCCGGCGTTCGTCGCCGTACTGGTAGGTATCGCCGTCGCTGTCGTAGCTGTAGAAGTCGATTACGTCGTTGTTGGCGTTAGTAAAGCCCCACGCCGCGAAATCGGTCTCACCGATAACCACCTCGGGAACCCCCGGAAAGGCAACCCCTCGGACACGGTGATCTGGCCCCTCGAGGTGCATCTCGTACCACACTGGCGGGGCCTGGAGACGCAGATGTGGATCGTTACACAGAATCGGAGCGTCTCCGTTGGCCAGGTCGCTGTCGACGACCCAGCTATTCGAGCCGAGATTCTGCTGGGGCTCGAACTGCGTGAGCGACGCGACAAGCGTACGGTCGACGGTGCCGCTCGTGGTTCGCTCGACGGAATCCTCAGCAGTCTGCTCGGCTGGCTCATTACTGTAGAGGCGTTCGGCCTCGTCGATCCGGTACTGTTCTGTGCGGTACTGTTCGCGGATGATCGGCGAATCGTGATCCATCCGCGCCCGGTAGAGTTCGTCAGCGAGTTCCTCCCCGAACTCATCTCGGAGGAGTTCCCGGCGGAGACTTCTGAAACTCCCGGTCAGCTGCCAGGCGATGATCTTTTCGACGAGCATCGAATCCGTCGGCGTCCACGGATCGGGCTCGTAATCGAGCAACTGAAACCCAATCGGAAGCGTGGCGTCCTCGTACCCGTCGGTAACTCCTTCGGCAAAGGCTTCGAGTATCGGCTCGGCCACGGTTCCTTCGAGATGCTCGGCGGTCGCTTCGGCGGCGTCTCTGAACCGAAGCCTGCGGTGAAACCGGTCGGATTCGACGGCAGCCTCGCCCACGACCTCGGCCAGTTCGCCGCTGTACAGCCGGCGCTGTAGATCCATCTGGAATCCGCGATCGATCGCCTGGACGTGGCCGGCAGCATAATACAGTGCTTGCTCCTCGTCAGCCTCGATATGTGGCACACCTTCGTCGTCGTAGCTAACCGACGCCTCCCCGTACGGGCTCTCGACTGTCTCTGGCCGATCCGGGTCTGCGGCACCCCAGACATCACCCGAAAGCGGCGCGAACTGTTCGAGTACGTCACCGATGGGCGAGAGATATCCCCCAACAACACCGGCTCCCACGAGCCCCCCAAGGAGGGCGCGTCTGCTCCGTTCTGCAGCCATGCCAGCACTGTTGAGCCCCCTGCTTGTAAGTCATGTCACTCCGACACAGCCGACCCCGAAACCACTCGCTTGCATCTCTTTGCGGTCCGCACCTGTCGAACACTGCGGATAATTCACATTTAAAATAATGATGAAGGTTCGAAGATATCCGCCCGTCGGGGGCTGATTCCCGATGTGATCTGAGGATTCCGGTATTTTTAAATATCTTTCGGACGAACGAATACTTAGCTATTGCCCCGGGATTCCTGCCGTTTCGCCCGGTTATATTCACAATGAGTAATCCAAATACGCGGACACGGACGACAGAACAGGAACAGACCGACGAGAAAGCTGACGCCTCACTCGACTGCCCGGAATGTGGCGGTAACGTCGTCGCCGACGACGAACACGGCGAGACAGTCTGTACGGACTGCGGACTGGTCATCGAAGAGGATTCGGTCGACCGCGGTCCCGAGTGGCGTGCCTTCGACTCAAAGGAGAAAGACGAGAAATCCCGCGTCGGTGCGCCGACGACCAACATGATGCACGACAAGGGGCTGTCGACGAACATCGACTGGCGGGACAAGGACGCCTACGGCAACGCCCTCTCTGGCAAACAGCGCAAGAAGATGCAGCGCCTGCGCAAATGGAACGAGCGATTCCGCACTCGTGACTCTAAGGAGCGCAACCTCAAGCAGGCCCTCGGTGAGATTGACCGGATGGCGAGTGCACTCGGTCTCCCCGAGAACGTTCGGGAGACTGCAAGCGTGATCTACCGGCGAGCACTCGACGAGAATCTTCTGCCCGGCCGCTCCATCGAGGGCGTCTCGACGGCCTCTGTCTACGCCGCGGCCCGACAGGCCGGCGTGCCTCGTTCGCTCGACGAGATTACCGACGTGTCCCGGGTCGAGAAAAGCGAAATCGCCCGGACCTATCGCTACGTCGTCCGGGAACTCGGTCTGGAAGTCCAGCCGGCAGATCCGGAGAGCTACGTTCCGCGGTTTGCCTCCTCACTCGAACTCTCGGAGGAAGCCGAGCGCCGCGCTCGCGAACTGCTCCAGAACGCCAAGGAGAAAGGCGTTCACTCCGGTAAATCGCCGGTCGGACTGGCCGCCGCTGCCGTCTACGCCGCTGCGCTGCTCACAAACGAAAAGACGACTCAAGCCGCAGTCAGCGAAGTCGCGGATATCTCCGAAGTGACGATCCGCAACCGCTATCACGAACTGCTCGAAGCCGAGCAGGACATCCCGATGGCCTGAGTTCTGCGTTCAGTTCTCTTCGATCCATTCGCCGTCGACTGCTTCGATCCGCCGACCGAGCGTTTCGACCGCTGAATCCGGCATCTCGACCAGCAGCCGAATCTCGTCCTCGTACCAGATTGTCTCCACAGTCGTTTCCTCGTGTAGCGTCGACACCAGCGCGTGCCCTTCGTCACTGTACGGGAGGGCGACGCCAATCCGCGTCGTCGGTAGCGCTGCTCGAATCGCATCGCTGATCTGCTCTCCCCAGTCGCTCGGTCGATCCGAGACACCACCAGCATCCGCTGGCTCCGGGCACTGTACGACGGCCCCCTGGAACTCGTCGACTGAGAGCAGCGCATCGATATCGCGATCCGCCGACCAACTGACCACGAGGAGGATATCGGCCCGGTCGATCGCGGCGGCCGTTCCCGGCATCACCTCGGCAAGCCGCTCGCTCTCCCCGGCAATCGAACCGGGCGTGTCCGTCACTGCGACCGCGTGTGACCCGATTTCGGTGAGCGCTGTCGTCGGTGTCGCCGGACGGAGGGGTCCGCTCTCTCCCTGCTCTCCGGTGAGTGCTTCCCAGCACGTCGTCGTCGGTGCCGTGATCTGCCCGACGACCGCGACGTGCGTATCGGTGCCTTCGTAGGATTCGATAATTCGCCGTCGCTGGGTCTTCTGCTGGTTCGCGAGGGTCATGGCCTGTCGTTTACAGGCCCCGTCGAGTTCAGAGACAGTCCCACTCGTCCCGCTTGGCCCGGTCGTCGACTGCTCGCGCTGGTCACGGCGCGCCCGCCGGAGTTCGATCTGTCGCTCCCGAAGCGCCAGTTGGGCCTCTGCTGCGGGATTATCGCCACTCGCGAGTCGCTCCGCGACCACATCCCGTCGGTCTCTGATTGTCACGGACGGAAAGGCCGTATCGAGGTCTACAATCTGTCCCTCGTGGGCGATCCCATCGATTGCGAGATATTCGGCCCCTGTCCCCGCGATTCGGCTGCGAAGCTTTTCGACGAGTCCCGGCGGCAGATAGTACTGGTTGTCCTCTGGGCCGTCAGTTGCCAGCACGTCCACGACTTCGTATCCGAGCGCGGAGACGACTGCCTCGAAGCCGGGTGTCAGTGGTCCGTTCCGAGTCGCCAGGAGTGCCCGCGCTGCCATTCACCCACCAATACGGGCTGGAGGGCTATCACGGTACGCATCGAAGTGATGATGTGGCCACAGTCGAAGGCCCGAGCATGTATCTCGGCGTCGACGGCTGTCCCGACGGCTGGATCGCAGTCGCTTACTCCGACTCCGCGTTCGAGGGCGCGTCGTTTTCCCCAACCCTGCGGGACCTCTGGGAAGACCACCGGGAGGCAGAGCGGATTCTCGTCGACGTGCCGATCGGACTCCGGAGCGAATCAAGCGAGCCACGGGCCTGTGACACCGAGGCGCGCAAGCGGCTCAGCCCCCGTCGCCATCACAGCGTCTTTCCGACACCGATCCGCGCGGCCGCCCACGAGGAGTCCTACGAGGCCGCGAAAGCCACGCAGGAAGCCCGAACTACGGGGAGTCTCAATCGCCAGAGCTGGGGGATCGCACCGAAAATCGCCGAGGCAGACGATCTGCTCCGAGGATCGTCTGCCGCCCGAGACCGGTTCCGCGAGTGCCATCCCGAAGTGTGCTTTTGGGCGTTTGCCGGCCAGCCGATGCAGTACTCGAAGACCGGCCAGCCACGACGGGCGTACTGGGAGCGGGTCCGTGTGCTCCGCGACCGCGAGGCCGACGTGTACGACCACATCTGGACGGCAACTCAGCAGATCGACGGGGCGAACTGCTCGACTGACGACCTGATCGACGCCTTCGCTGTTGCGCTGACAGCCCGCGGTGACGAGGCGGGACTTCGGACGCTGCCCGAGACACCCGAGCGCGACGAGACGGGACTGCCGATGGAAATCGTTTACCGACAAGCCGGGGAGTAGCGCCGAGGACTACCGGCCGAAACCACACACTCATTTTTCTCGCGCCCCTGCTGAACGTATGGCTGAGCGGACGTACCGATGCTCGAACTGTCTGGACTGGACGATCACGCGGAGCTACGATGTCTCTCATCTCTCGACGACCTGCGAGGAATGTGGCGAGTTCGCCCGATTCATCAACGACGACGTGTTCGAGCAGTACCGCGCCTTCGAGGAGTCCCCGCCGGAGCATCTCGACTGGGAGCGACTGAGTCGTGCCGAGAAGTTCCTCGTGAGCAATGGCGTCGTCCGGGAAGGGAAATCCATCGAGGACTTCGAGATCGAAGAGGCCTGAGTCCCGCGGATCCACACCACTTTTGAAATGCTCCCGAGTAGTGCAGATATGACACTCTCTTTCGCGGAGTTCGTGCTCGCGGCGAGTACGGCAGAACTGAGCGAGGAGCCGGCGGCCCGCGACCACGCCGACGCCGTAGAGTATCGCATGGATCTCGGCGAAGCGGGATTCGACGGGCTGGCGGCCTACGATGGGGAACTACCACTGATCGTCACCGACCGTGTCGAGTGGGAAGGCGGCGAGTCCGCCGACACACCCGAACGGATCGACCGGCTCACCCGCGCCGTCGACCAGCCGAACGTGGCTGCTGTCGACGTGGAACTCGCCGCTGTCGAGGACTGCCAGCCGGTCATCGAGGCTGCTACCGGGACCGACGTGTCTATTATCGTCTCCGTCCACGATTTCGAGGAGACGCCGGAGCGCGACGAACTCGCGGCCAAACTGGATGCGGCCTGCGAACACGGAGATATCGGGAAACTCGCCGTCACGGCACAGTCACGGGCTGACGTACTCGATCTGTTGGCTGTCACTCACGAGCAGACTGCGGTTGGCAACACCGTCGCGACGATGGCGATGGGTGAGGCAGGCCGGCACTCACGGGCCGTCGCGCCGCTGTACGGTTCACGGATCGGCTACGCGCCGGTCGACCCCGAGGCAGCGACCGCGCCGGGGCAGTACCATCTTGAACAGCTCCGCTCGCTGGTCGACGCGCTCGACGACGACGCCTGAAACCGCTCGTCCGACGGCCTTGGCGGTGCTGGTCGCCAGTCGACGGCTGCGGACGGAAGATTGAACACTCCGGACATTCCCTTGTTACGTAGTGGCCACAGAAGACTCGAAGCGGAACCACTCCCGGAAACGGCCGTGGTTCGCCGTCGTACTGACGATGCTCGTGCCCGGACTCGGGCACCTCTACTTGCGCCTGTGGGGCCGAGCGATTCTCTGGGTGGCGTTGACGCTGCTCGGTGCTGTTCTCGCTGTCCCGCGTGAGCAGTGGCCGGAGTCCGTCTCTCTCGATGCGGCTATCGCGCCGTTTCAGTCTCTCCCGCTGGAGTCGATTGTCCTCCTGTCGGGCGTGCTCGCACTCTGTATCGTCGACGTGTATCTAATGGCGCTGCGGCGCAACGAACTTATCGAGCGCGCGGAACGCATCGCCGCCGGTGAGACGCCACAGCGCTGTCCCAACTGCGGGAAAGAAATCGATCAGGACATCGACTTCTGTCACTGGTGTACGACGGAAATCGATTCTGACATCGAGGAGTGACCTCGTCGGGCAAACCCTCTTTTCGCCGCCGACCGAACGCGAACTGTGCATCCGCAGTATCGCGACGGAGCGCTGGCACTCGGCGGACTCTGCGGACTGGTTGCCCTCGCAGCAGCGACTGTCGGCATCGGCGTCCTAGTCGATCTGCTCGGAATCGCGGCCGGGGTCGCGGTTGCCGTCGCTGTCGAACTCGTCTTTCTGCGATATCCGTCCCGTGCAATGGGCGTCTGGGAACGACGAGGCGTGCCAGTCGCCGCGCTCTGTCTCGTCCTCGCGGCGGCCGTGATCGCAGTCCAGTTCGTCCCGTGGCTGCTGGCGGTCGCAGTCTGGGGACTGCTCACGTATCTGGTGCTGTTGGGCTGTGTGCTACTCGGCGTCGAAAATCCGGTTTCGGTGTTGCTTCGGGTTGTGGAGTAAGCTACGTGTCTGCTGGCTGTTTGGGCCGTTCGGTCGTTACTTCTCGATAATGCTCTCCTCGACGGCCTCGCCGAAGTGACGTGCGGTGTCTTCGTAGTAGATGAGCACGTCGTCGCCCTCCTCCAGATCGGTCACTGCTTTGCGGCCGTCCGGCGTCCGGAGTTTGATCGTCTCGGCGTTCTGGATCAGTGTCTCGATTCGGTCGCCGTCTTCGGTCTCGGCCTGCAGGCGGAACATCGGCCGTTTTTCGATCTTCGAGCGACCGACGATGGCTTCGCGGGTGTTGCCGTCGGCGTCGACGATCTGAACCTCGTCGCCGCTCGACAGTTCGGAGAGATAGCTCGTCTCCCCGCCGGGTGAGCGGACGTAGGCGTGGACAGCGCCGGCGTTGACCCGGAACGGACGAGAGGCCACGTACGGCGAGTCGGCGGTCTCCGCGTGGACGAAGAAGAGTCCACGAGACATCGAGCCGACGAGCATTCCTTCGTCGTGTTCCATCAGCGAGCCAGTATCGATACAGACGCGATCTGCCGACCCGGTCTGTTCGATGGCGGTCACCTCGGCGTACTGCAGGTCGAGGGTTTCGCGCTCGACTTCGTCGCGGACCTCGACGGTCTTGCGGATCTCGTCGGGGTCGTCGGTGTCGAGCAAGACCGCATCGGACCCGAGTTCGAGCGTTTCGTAGGCCGTTCGAGCTTCCTCGGCCGTGCGGACGCCCGCGACCAGTTCGGTTTCCTCGCCGATGCGAGCGATCAGATTTTCGAGCGGGATGATCTGCCAGTCGCTGCCGATGATGATGGTGTACTCGGCCTCGCGGGCGACCTCCTCTGCGAAGGTCTCGTACTCGGTGTCGAGAATCTTGACGTAGCCGCCGTAGGGCATCTCCTCGACGCGGCGGAGTGCGGAGAGGTCGGCTGATCCAGAGTAATCAGAGGGGAGGTCGACGGTCCCGTCGCCCTCGCCGTCTTTGCCGACGATGGTGGCGTCCGGTTCGGCGGTGTCGTCTTCGGCTTCCATTACGTGGACATCCCCGCCGCCGAAGGCGGCGATGTTGACCTCGCCGAGTTCGCGGACGCGTTCGACATCGGCCTGATCGACGAGGACCCAGTCGACGCCGGCCTCGAGGCCGGCGGTGATCCGTTTTTTCCGTTGCTCCCAGTCACCGACCTCGTCGTCGGCCTTGAGCCAGACAGCACGTGTCATGTGGGTACGCTTGCGTCGGGGTGGCTTGAACGTGGCGGATTACTCCCGCAACGCCTCGGTCACGACGGCCGACCGTGGTGGATAGCCACGACTGGCGCGGTACTCGTCCAATTCTGCCAGCAGATCCTCCGGGAGGGCAACGTCGAGTTCGACGTGGTCGCTCTCTGTGGTCATACTGTGGCCCTCGACAGCGATCGAAATAAACTTTCTGTGGCCGTCTGACATGTGGCTGACGGCGGTGGGGAGTCACCGTTCCGAATCGATCAGTCGCCAGACGGAGCCGGGTTCAATGACTGTTCTCTTGTCGTCGCTCGGGTCAAAGGGCCGTTGTACCCACCCGCGAGATAGCTAAAACAGCTCTTTGGACCTCGAACAGAGTTTTTTATACGGCTGTTGTAACCCGATACACGAATCATGAGCAGTATCTTCCCGTTGCGGGACACAGTCACCCAGGAGGAGCAGGGTGGCCCCCGATTTCTCGACCTCGACGACGACACCGCAGACGAAGTATTCGAGGCGCTGGCCGCCGGGACGACCCGCGAGATTTTCCTCGCCTTGCACGAGCAACCCCAGACGGCCTCCGATCTCGCCGAGCAGACCGACACTTCCGTCCAGAACGTCCAGTACCATCTCGGCAAACTCAAAGACGTCGAGTTAGTCGAATCCGTCGACACCTGGTACTCCGAGCGCGGGTCGGAGATGGATGTGTACGCCCCGACGGACGAATCGCTGGTGTTGTTCGCAGGGAAAGACAAAGAGCGGTCGATCCGGTCGATTTTCAACCGGCTCGTCGGGGTGGCGAGCATCCTCGCGCCGTCGAGTCTGCTCGTCGCCTGGGCCGCGAGCCGAGTCCACTCCAGTTCGGAGTCGACCTCCGTCGATAATCTCGACTCGGAGGGGGGCGAGAATCTCGACGTGCAGACGGTCGATCCGTCAGACCAGCCGTCTTCGGGGGACGACGAAGTCGGAATCGCGACGGAAGACACCACCGAGAACGAGACGGTGTTCGACCCCGAGGAGACCGATGTGCTGATCGAGGAGAACCTCACCGAGTCGCCGGTTCTGGTCACCGACGGCGGCAACGCGACGCAGGTTCAAAACGAGACTGTCTCCTCCTCGGCAGACATCTTCGGACTCGACCCAGCGATTGCAGTGGGACTGGCGTTCTTTCTCGGTGGACTGGTCGTTCTCACGGCACTGTGGGCGTGGTACGGGACACCCGAGTAGCTCAGTGATCTACCCCGTCGGAAGCCGAGGATGACCGCCCGTTCGTCTTCTGGTCTGCCACGGCAGCGTTGACGACTGCTCCGGCGACCAGTATCAGCGACCCGAAATACAGCCACAACAGAAAGAGGAGGACGGCCCCGACCAGACCGAAGGCCTCGTACTGTCCGGCCCGGGCAGCGTAGAACTGAAACGTCTGCCGTAAGACGACTAGCCCAACCACAGCCACGAGTGTCCCGGGGAGAATCTCCGTGATCGGCCGTCTGATCGGTGGCAGGATGTAGTACAGCGGCAGGAGAACGACGATCAGTCCGGACAGCAACAGCATCCAGAGGGCAAGCATCGAGACAATCCCTCCGGCAACCCTGTCGATGACCAGATCTGTGAGGAGTAATGCAACTCCCCCGACACTGATCACGCCGATGACGATGGCACCGTTTTTGATTTGGTCGAGTAACGGGGTCGTCCCCTGGAGTTCGTATACCCTGGCGAACGCGATATCGATCGCCCGAAATACCCGCAGTGCGCTCCAGAACAACACCACTCCACTGACGAGTGAGATCCGCGTGAGTCCACTGGCGTCGGTCAGTGCACTCGTCAGGATCTGGCTTCCTTCCGCAGAGAGATAGCTTCCGATACTATCGATGATCCGCATCGCAAACTGGTCGCCGCCGACCAGCGACCCCACTGTCACGACCAGCAATATCGCCGGGATGAGTGAGAGAAACGCAAAAAATGCGATTGCACCCGCGAGAAACGAGATATCTCTGCTCATTCCGAGCGAGACGATGGTCCGCATTAACGCAACTGACGGGACTCGTTCCATCAGGTGTTCCCGCCCTGATAGCCGCCGGACACCTATGAGAAGAAACCTCGTACTGAGAGTAAGCCGCGCGTATCTCCCACAGTACTATGTGCTCCCACAGAATACGTCCAGCTACCAAGAGGATGAGTACAGATGACTGACGATTCGGTGCGCGAGCGCGCACGAGCGAACGCCTCCGGAATCGCTGCTGTCGTCGTGACCGGGACGTGGCTGGGGATGCTGATGCTCGATTTCGCCAGCGAACTGTGGCTCGCAGTCATGCTATTCGGATACATCGCCGTCGTCCCCGTCGTGTCGATGTTATTCGACGAGGAGGAAGAGGCGGAGTTCGTGCAGGGCCGCCAGACTGCGAGGACGGACTCGGAGCCCGCCGACGCGGACGGCGACGACGCTCTCGAACGGCTCCGCCGTCGGTATGCGGATGGGGAACTCACCGACGAGCAGTTCGAGCGAAAACTGGAACGATTGCTCGAAACCGAGACACTCGAAGATGTCGAATCACATGCCCGAGAGTCACGCTCCCCGGCACGTGATCGCGATGCCAGCGAGAGCGAGCGCTCACGAGACCGCTCGATGGAACGGGAGTAACACTACAGCCGTTTCTCCATCTCGACGTGGACGATGCCGGCTTCCTCGAACTCGTCGCTGGTCACCTCGTATCCTAGTCCGCGATAGAACTCGACGACTTGCTTTTGAGCGTGCAAGACGGACCGCTCACAGCCCAAGGTCCGGGCCTCAGATTCGATCAGTCCCATCAGTCGCGCCCCGAGTCCCTCGCCACGGTAGGTTTCCCGAACTGCGACCCGTTCTGGTTTGGCGTACTCGCCGTTGGGGGGTCTGAGTCGCGCCGTGCCGACGGCCGTGTCCGTCTCCGCGTCGACGATGACAAAATGGATCGCATCCTCGTCTCTGCCGTCCATCTCGATCTCTTCGGCGACATCCTGTTCGTCGATAAAGACTGCGCGTCGCACTGCAAACGCGTCTTCGAGTGTGCCGGACCCTGGGATCCGACTGACGTGATACGACATTGCCCCGGAGTATTATCCGGGGGACACTGATTCTTACGCCATCGTGTCTCTCGCCGCCCCGAGTCCAATTAGCTACCGTCGGGGCTGTAGTTCGGTGCCTCGTCGGTGATGACCACGTCGTGGGGGTGGCTCTCCTGCTGGCCGGCCGAGGAGACGCGGACGAACTCCGCGCGCTCTTTGAAGACCGGAATCGACTCCGCGCCGACGTAGCCCATGCCCGACTGCATCCCGCCGACGAGTTGGCGGAGTTCGGATTCGAGTGTGCCCTTGTACGGTGTTGCGGCCTCGACACCCTCGGGGACGAACTCCTCGTCGTTGTCGTCGTCTTTGAGATAACGGTCGCCGCCGCCGGACTGCATCGCGCCGACGCTGCCCATCCCGCGGTACTGCTTGTACTTCTTGCCGTTCATCGTGATGACTCGGCCCGGCGCCTCGTCTGTGCCGGCAAAGTACGAGCCCATCATCACGGCGTCAGCGCCCGCCGCGACGGCCTTGATTGCGTCGCCGGAGTACCGGATACCACCGTCGGCGATCACTGGCACGTCGTGCTGGCTGGCTACGTCGGCGACCTGCGCGATAGCCGTGATCTGTGGCATCCCCGATCCAGTGACGACGCGGGTCGTACAGATCGATCCGGGACCGATGCCGACCTTGACGCCGTCGGCGAAGTCGATGACATCTTCGGCGGCCTCCCGGGTTCCGATGTTGCCGACGACGACATCTGCGTCGACTTCGGCTTTGATTTCCCGGGCGCTCTCGATGACGTTTGCGTTGTGTGCGTGCGCGCAGTCGATGAAGAGCACGTCCACGCCTGCGTCGTCGGCGGCCTGTGCGCGGTCCATCTCGAAGGGGCCGACCGCTGCGCCGGCGCGGAGGTGGCCGTTCTCGTCACGGACCGCGTTGTCGTACTCGCGACGCTGGAGGATACCCGCCATCGTCATCAGTCCGGTGAGGCGGTTGTCCTCGTCGACGATGGGGACACGCTCGATTTTGTGTTCGTACATCAGTTCGAGCGCTTCGCGGGGAGACACGTCCTCGCCGGTGGTGATGACCTCGTCGGTCATCGCTTCGCGCACTTCGTCGCTCTCGCCGACTTCGAGATACGGTCGGATGTCTGTCCCGGAGATAATTCCGAGGACATTGTCCTCGTCGTCGACAACCGGTGCGCCGGAGACGCCCGCCTCGTTCATCATCTGGTCGACCTCACGGATCGTCTGTCCCGGTGAGGCGGTCACGACATCGCGGATGATGAGTTCGTCGGCCTGCTTGATCTGCTCGATTTCCGCGACCATCTGCTCGACGTTCATGTTTCGGTGGAGGACGCCGAGGCCGCCGTGACGGGACATCTCGATGGCCATCTCGCTCTCGGTGACGGTATCCATCGCTGCCGACAGCACAGGAATGTTCAACCTGACGTTTTTCGAGACGCGCGTGGTCGTGTCCGCTTCGTCGGGTTCGATTGCGCTCTTTTTCGGACGCAGGAGTACGTCGTCGAAGGTCAGCGCCTCCGGCACCCGCAGTTTCTCTGAGAAAGGCTCGGAAGTGTTCGCCATGTAAGCCGTCCGACGGCGTCGCCCAAAAACGTTGCGAGATGGACTCCTTCTTGGGAATTTGACTCACTGGAGAAGTACTGTCTCACCCGAAACCATACCAGCAAGCCAATTGACGGATCCGGTATAACCGTCCGGTTTGTACGAGTCTGTACACACTCTCCCCACAACGGACAACGATTGCCAACTTGTTCCGTCGATTCTTGATGTGTGTGTCCGCTTCTCACGCAATCATTTTAACCAATAATACTGTATAATGAAATATGTACTCCGTTCGTCCCACCAGCGGAGGAAGCGCTCAGCAGACGAGTTTCCCGGCCAGCAGCGGGAAGGCGTTCACAAAGGGACGTAATTTTACAACGGAGTGGTCCAATTTCGGGGTTCGATGGCACTCATCCGGCGGTCGGAGCGCCGACAGCCCCGGGAGGCTTACCGGGGGCAGCGAGTACCCACAGACCACGGGTGAGGGCCCTCGCTAGCGTATGAGCAGTTCTAGACATCCGCGGGCGCTGAACGTCGAGCGCTGGGTCAGCAGTTCGACCAGATTGCTCGTTATCGTGATGGCCCTCCCACTATTCGACGGTGTCTTCGTCGCCCTCGTTCTCGGGGGCGCGCTCGACACGATAGTCGGCATCGTCGAGGTCGGCCTGTTGATCTTCGGCGGGAGTGCGATGGTCGCGGTTATCCTCGCCGAGATGAACGAAAGTCCCCGCGAGCAGGCCAAAATCGTCCTCACAGTCGGTGCTGTCCTGATTACGCTCGCGGGGATCCAGGCCGCCCTTGCCCCGACGCTTGCGACGATGCTGAACATCGGGATCTTCGAGCGATTCGCCGCACTCGTGATCCTCTCGGTCGCGGCCTCGACAGCCAGTTCGCGTGTCGGCGAGTATCTCCCCGGGCCGGCAATCGTCATCCTGCTCGGTCTCGTCGCGAGTTTCTCGCCGGCGAATATCGCACTCAGTGTCCAGACCGACCTCGGCCTGATCGTTCGCGCGATGGCTGCTGCGGGCGTCGGCGTGACCTTCGCGCTCGTGCTGGCGCTGACGAGTCCGTGGCTCCGCAACGCGGTCGAACTCGACCGATTCCGGTTCGGGAGTGCCGTGGCGCTCGGCGTGCTTTCGCTGTCGATCATCGGTCTCCTCCCGAGCGAGGCTCCCGTGGCGCTTCTGGTGCTCGTAGTGACGGCAGTGCTGGCATTCGATCCTGGGAGCGCACGGGAGCGCGATGCGGTCTATCACCCCGATGATATCGACATCACAGCAGCGATGTCCGACGGCGGGCAGGCAGATCTCGCCGAGACTGACGGGCCGTCGGATCCGAGCGAGCAGACGCCGGCCCCCGATCCCGAACCCGACGCCGACGAGCAAGAACGACTGCCGTGGTTGTGAGCCCGTAGCGCCAACTCTTAGGATAGGGAGTGCCAGATACAGATATGGCTGACAATCGTGTCGTGCAGGGACGTATGGTCACACCCAACAAACTCGCGGAGATCATCGAAGACGATGACGTGATGGACGCCGAACCGATTACCGATGCCGACCGCGAGTGTCCCGACTGCGGTGGGAGCGTCCTCGAAGTCGGCTACATGCCCTCCGCGATGGAGTTCGTCACCGGCTGGAAGTGCCAAGACTGTGAGTGGTCCGAGACCGACCGAGACTGATACGTAATCGAAATCCATTTACGAGAACTCACCCAACGTGTGGCTGCGGGCTCGTGGCCTAGTCCGGGAAGGCGGCTGACTCCAGAGGCTACGTGCCAGGGACGATACTCCAGCTGATATACTGAGCGGCCGGCTGATCACCGACCGCGCTGATGACCCTCTGGAGTACCGAGGCACACACCGGAGATATCAGCCGATCGGGGGTTCAAATCCCTCCGAGCCCATGATTTCTACTCCGAACTACGGTGAGGAGTGAAATCTGAACCGCGGAGGGATTTGAAGCAGGGAACGAAGCAAAGCGGAGTGACCGTGGTTCATAATCCCTCCGAGCCCACTTACTTTCAGCGAACCACACGGTGAGCCGTAAGTCCGTAACGCGAGGAGGATTTCCCAGTGTTTATGAGCGTCTCACGGTGGATACGTTTTCCCCATATCCATGGTCGTCTGTGACTACGCAGTCACCAATGACGTCGCCAGTCCGGCTATGGTACTGGACAACTGCTCGAATCCTGACTCGTACCTCAGACGTCTGCCAGCAACTCTACCGTTTTCGCGTCTGGTTCATTGTCGTAATTCAGCTTCAAAGCCGTTCCGAACGGGGTTGGATCGGCCGTGACTGCATCGCCGAACATCTTCCCCGGAGTAAGCGCTTCACCTCCGCACTCAGGGGTTTGCCGGATTCATCTTCGTCGCCGAACCTTGATCTTCTATGTCAGTCTCGAAATTCGAGATCGTGTTCTTCCGAACCTTGTTGTTCCAGGCCTCGGGATCGAATTCGTTGTCGATATTGTCTTCCACGATGATACCGACGCCAATCTGGCCCTCCGGGTCGTCTTCGCCCGTGAGGTCGTTTTGCATTACTTTCGTGTTGTTGACCGACGGAGCCATCTGCGTGAGAGCGCCACCGTACGGTTCGGCAACAGATTCCATGAGCGCACCGTACTCGACTTGCTCGGCGGTGTTGTCTTTCACTTTGGTATTATCAGCTGACGACTGGAACCACCCCCATGAGCCAATCGAGAGCGCTATATCGGCGTTCTCGATGACATTATCCTGAACAACGATTCCGTCACTCTCGAAAACAAGGATGGCAGACGCAACGGGATCCTCATTGCTGTATCTGTTATCCGTGACAGTGTTGCCTTTGACGATGCCTGTGGCACCGAACCCGACCTGAATCCCGTTTGGCCCCCACGCTTCGCCGAGACCCGTACTCCCCGTGACCGTGTTGTTCCGAATGGTAACCTCCGGTGATGGGTGAGCACCGCCGTCCCCGTTCGCACCAATCCCGCCACGCTCGTAATTGTTCACAGTATTATTTCGAATTGCGACGCTCGTATCGCCGTATGCTAGAATCCCGAAGGTCTCCTTCCCTCCGACCCCCATGTTCTTGATGACGTTATTCTCAACTCGTGCCTTGTCGGGACTGTTCACGTTCCGATAGAGCAGAGCTGGTTTGCGCCGAGCGGTAGGCTGTCGGTCGCGCCCGTCAATATGGAATCCCGAAACAGAAACATCGATAGTTTCAGCCCCCGACACTGCGCCGCTCGAGGTAGTTCCACCGTAGGCGAAAACGGTTGGTTCCCACGACGGGCCACTCTCAGGGATCGTGAACGCGTCGGGAGAATCCGGGTGCTCGATGGTAGCGCCCCGGCCTTCAAGAGCAAGTGATTTATTGATTAGTACCTGTTCGCGGTACGTTCCGCTATCGACGACGACTCTATCACCGGGTGAAGCAGCGTCTACCGCTGCCTGGATACTGCTGTAGTCACTTGGGACTGAAATTTTCGCTGCAGCAGTCGTGCTAGATATTGCTGGCACTCCCACTGCGACTGCTGCAGACGTAAGCAGTCCTCGTCGAACTACTGTACGCCGCGATACACCCCCGCTGTTGGATTCGTTCGAAGAATTCATTCTCTGTCACTCCCCGAAAGTGGGGCATTATCTTATTCAATACCTACGTAAATTGTTATTTTCCAATTATCTCTCAGTAATCAAGAATATCTACTGACCTCAGCTTAGTTGTAATGCCTTACCGTACTGCATTCTGCTGATTCTCAGTACTGGCAGTCGGAACTGCAAAAATACGCTGAATCGCAGGAGTGACTCAAGAGCACGGGGATACGCCGCGATAAGGCTGTCTGAATGGGCGACCCCACTACAGAAGAAGCTGACAGAGCATTCCGGGATACATCGTTCTGTTGAATATATTTAACCAGTCATCGGGTTGGTGAAGCTGTCTGCAGCCAGTATAGGAATGGACGAAACGAAACCTGACTACGCTTCGGGGGTGTTTTCACCGTTAGTAGATGCCCTGGTTTCACGCTCTACGACCGCACCAAACAGGACACCAATCCCCATGCCAATCAGGATGCTGCCGTATAATAAGAAGTGAACGGGACTCTCGGATGTGAGGAACACTTCGATACCGCCCATCCCGACGAGGTAGCCGAGGCTTCCGGCTCTCTCGAATGAATGCGGCGAAAAGGTCGTGAGTGCGCCGAATCCGGCACCAACTGTGACACTCGCAGCGAGGACAGGCAGGATGACGGCATCACCAAGCCAATCGAAAATAGACCAGCACAAACGTGTCATAGAACTCTTCACACACTACAGTCATCTTGATTACTATTATAGTGGGTTAGTAGATTAGAACTACGTGCACTTAGTGCACGCAGTTTAAAATTAGTTAGAGAGTGCCCTTCGTTTCCGAATAATTATTTCTCGTACCTGTTCAACGTGACTCGTCTCGGATTGAACGATCGCTGTGAGGGCGGCTTTGACGATCTCGGGGCGGTTGGCTCCGAAATCGTCACACTCAGCGACCATTCCGGCCCTTTCCTCAGAGATTCCCGATTTGTCCACTGTCTTTGAACGATCAGTACAGGTGAGACAGTAACCAGCGAAGGGTACTGTCTATCAGAAACTCTTCAGCACCTCCGTGCAAGATACAGAGTATCCATTTAGCAGAACCCCGCTAACTTCCATAGCTATGAAATGACTCAGGAGGCGCTGTTCTACAAGACTGCGACTCGACTGCCTCGGTGATCGGTCCAAGCAATAAAAAAGACAGATTTACTTTTCTGCTGATAAATTGTACGATATGCAACGACGGGCATTCTTAGTTGGGAGCGTCGGGAGTCTGGTGGCAGTCTCGCTTCCGGGAGAACCAGTCAAGCAACCACAAGAAGCGCCTGACCGAAGGCAAACACCAACCGTCTTTGATGCTATTATGGAATACTATCACACGCTTGCCGACTGGGGAGAGGCCGCAGCCAACGCATACGTGCATCCTGAAGCGGACTATGACCATGACTTCGATCTGAATGGATTTGAAACGGTGAGTGTTGATCGAGCGGTGATTTGGGAGTCTGGCCCAAGTCCGTCAGCACTAAGCGACAGTATAGAGGATGCAAAACGGTACCGGACTGAGATTTCTGTCGCGGAGTCCAATCCAGAAACCAATGGTGACACTCACCGTGAGACTGCCATTGCAGTAAAAGACGCCAGTGGCGACTGGTACCTTTGGGGCTAAGAGCGTCGCAGCAGATATGAGTGTACCTCCTACTTTCGGAGTCTTTCTGGTTCTGAATACGCGACCTACATCTTGCACTGTCTTCTGTAACCCTCTTTGCCCCGACATTTCCGCTCCCAGAGGCTGGACCGCAGCAGGTCGGTGTGAATGTTCCTCTGACACGCTAAAGCTGAAACAGGACAGGGAAAATAGACTACAGTCAATGGAGCTGGGCCGGATATTTCCCCGACGGTCTGTTACTACTGATGTGTCTGTGCCTGCTGAATCAATTCATTTCCAAAGCTTCCTGAAAGACCGGTTTGATTCGCTACATCCTCTGGCTCGGCTTCAGCGAGGTCATCGACTGTAAAGATATCCGCCTTGGCTAACTCTCTAGCACGCTCGGAGCCGATTCTCGGAAGTTCAGTCACCACAGTAACATCACGATATGCTGCATCACCGACCCACTGTTTGAGCGTTCGTTCGTCAATCTCAATCTCGGCAGCGATTTCTTTTGGGCAGGCAGTTTGTAACTCATCCGCGGTGTAGATATCCACTTTGGATAACTTTTCGACTGCCTCCTGCCCAACTCCATCGATTACATCTGGCCGTTCACTTCCACGGTGAAAGGCTGCGAGATTGATCCACCGTCGGAGACGGGACTCGGCGAACGGCGTCTGGTTGACGAGCTGTTCAACATCCGCAACTACAAGATCGGCAACAGTATGGATACCAGCAGTAGCCAGTACGTCGGCGCGTTGCTGGCCGATGCCCTGAATAATTTCGACAGACTCACTCTCTCCCAGCGTATCGACTGTCCAGTCGAGATGTTTCGCTGACCGTACGTGCTCCCAGTCATCCACAGCAACATCGTCGGTCAGCAATGGTTCCGCACCAAGTTTCTGCACGAGTTTTACCAGTTTGGTACTGCCGACTAACTTAATCTCATTTTGTTCGGCGCTCTGCTTGGCAGGTCCGGTAAACGAACTACTGGTGACCACGACAGCATGATCCGCCTCATCGCCGGGCAAGATGGAGTACTGTCGGATGGTCGGACTGGATATATTAGTCTCCTCGTTCCATGCTTTGGCTTCGATTTTCAACGTGAGCTCGAATGGGAAGTTTCGGCGCGCAATGATGTCCCGCCCCCGATCACCGCGCCTATCAGTTACCTCTGTCGTCCACCCCTGTAGCTCCCAGAGTGCAGCCACAAACCGTTCGAATTCGGGACCAGATAATGCTCGAATCCGTTCGCGAATCTCCCTCTCGTTGAGTTCGACCATATCTGTGTATCCAGTATCACTTATAAAATAACTCATCAACTACTGACGTGACAGTACTTTGCCCATTGATAACCGGCAAAGCACTGGTCTGCAGTAGTCTGATCCGATCGAACGCTTTACATAGCGTAGATAGCGGGCAAGTGTGGTTGCCCGTCGATAGTGTAACCCAGTGTATCTTGCGCAGCACAACGCGCTGATTAGTTGGGTCTGAGTCACTTAACACAGTGTTTGTAGCTTCAAGAGAACTCGTGAATCCTCGTCTAGTTGTCGGCACCAATACGGCCGCGTATTTTATTCCGTGTGTCCCTACGCACGTGCGTGAAGTCAGTCAACAACCACTCGGCAGAGATCGAATCTGGCGAGGGTCGAGACACAGCTGAGGAGGTGCGGACAGGCGAGCGGTCAGCACCTGCTATCGTCAGCATCAGCGATATTCACGGCTACCGCGACGATGCCCGCAGTGCGCTGTTGACACTCTCCGACCATCGTGAATACGATCCTCTCGTCGACGAAGACGAGGACGGCCGCCTCCACTGGGCGGATCACAACTACATTCTCCTCTTCAATGGCGATCTCGTCGATCGCGGGCCGCGTAATGAAGAAGCACTGGCACTGGTTGCCCGGCTATTGAGACAGGCCCCACCGGGACGGGTCAGAGTAACGCTGGGGAATCACGAGGCTGTTGCCCTCTCACCGGAGTACTTCAATTACACAACCTGGTACTCTGGACAGGTGGACCAGTCCGATCGCGAAGCCCTGATCGCGTCGATCTTAGCAGGGGTGATCGTCGCGGCGTATCAGGGGTACAACGTCGTCTACGCTCACGCGGGTGCTGGGGGCGACGGGCTGGTCACGCGCGTCATCGGCCCGGCCGTCGATGCTGGCTACGGCAGTCAGCACACCCCGAACTACAAGACGGAGGTGCTGGGATGAGCCGTTCCGAACACCACCACGCTGACGACCCGACTGACCAGCCGTGAGTTCTGGTGTCTCGAGTGCAGTCGCAAGGTGACCCGCTCGGCGAAGAAAGACTGTGAGTACGGCCACCGGCCATCGTGTGCGTACACGATCCGCCACCGTGACGATCACGCGCTGGAACCCCGAGGTGCTACCGACGATGCCTGAGAGTCGCCCCGATGCCGAAGATGTCTCACTGGAGGCCGCCATCGACCGCTGGCTGCGCAAACGACAGACCGATGCCACCGAGGAGACGCTGCGGGGCTATCGTTCGCGGATGACCCAGTTTCTCAAGTAGGCCATCGAGGAAGATCTACAGACTGTCGCTGATCTCGACGCGTGGACGCTGGACGAGTACCAGCTCTCCTTGCGCGATCAGGGCTTTGCCCCGACCACGATCAAGAGTCGGCTGAACACGGTGCGACTCTGGATTGAGTATCTCGAGACACTCGACCTCGTCGAGCGCGGTCTCTCAGATGCAATCGACGTACCGAACCTCTCCTGGAGCGAAGAACAGAGCGAAACACGACTCGCACAGGAAGATGCCCTGGCGGCGCTGGAACTGCTGCGGGACAGCCAGGAGTACTACGGCACCAGCATGCACGCAGTGCTGGAGGTGATCTGGCACGTCGGGGCTCGAATGGGCGCGGTGAAAGCGCTCGATCTCGACGATTTCGACCCTGACGAGCAGTCACTCTCGTTCAAGCACCGGCCGTCGACCCAGACACCGCTGAAGAACAAACACCGTGGGGAGCGCTACGTTGGCCTCTCGGACAACGTCGTCGATGTGCTACAGTTCTACATCGCGCGCGAACGAGCGGACGCCCGTGACGATCACGGCCGCGAGCCACTGTTCGCGACGCGGGAGGGACGCGCCTCGAAGTCGACTATTCGCGCGAAGTGCTATCAGGCGACTCAGCCGTGTCTCTGGCAGGAGTGCCCCCACGGCAATCGCCGACCGACCTGTGACTTCACGACGCGTACGCACTGCTCGAAGTGCCCTTCCTCGCGATCACCACACGCGGTCCGGACAGGTTCGATCACGTGGCAACTCAACATGGGCTATCCGGTTGAGTTGGTCTCGAAGCGCGCGAACGCGACGATCCCGGTGATCAAGCAGTACTACGACCAGGCCAACCAGGCAGAGGAGTTCCGCGAACGACGACAGGAGGCTGAAACTGACCTTGATATCTGCGAGATGATGGACCAGGCATGATTCAGATGCCGGAAACGAACGCTCTCGGATGTATTACCATCAAGCGCTCAGAACATGACAACCCTCCGAGCCGATTCCTTCCGCGAACGATATCGGACGTTCTCAGACCGAACAGCACTCGTGGAACCCTCTGCACACCACAGTTTCAGAGGTCACTGTCGATCCGAAAAGCCGAAATCTATTACTCCGCCGGTAGGCTACGAAGCGTATGACAGTCGTCGTCTTCGGGATCGATGCGCTCGACCCCGACCTCGTCGATCCTGAGGAGCACCCGCATCTCACGCTCGCGGCACACGCCCCGATCGAGACGATCAACAGCGTCGAAGGAGAGCCGAGCACGCACGAACTCTGGCCGACGATCATCACCGGCGTTCGACCGGACAAGCACGGACTCGTTCTCGACGATGGCGTCGCGTGGGACAGTCCGGTGCTCCGCATGGGAAGCAAAGCCGGTGACTACGTCCTGCCGGACTCGGTGCAGACACAACTCGGAGCCTTGTTGCTCAACCAGACTGACGAAGACGCATTCCGAACACCAGCCTCGTACTACGCGGACAACGACCTCTCGACGGTGTTCGACGATTATGACTCGAAGACAATCGGCATCCCGAACTACGTCACTGATTCCGACAGCGAAGACCGAGAGCACCAACTCCGCCGAGAGATGGGTGAACTGTTCGAGCGTGATCCCGAAGCGAAGGGCGGTCACACCTCCGCCGATCCCGTTGCCTTCTACGAACAGTGTCTGGAGATGACGATGATCCGAACCGCACGAGTCCGGCGAGCACTCAGAGGCCAACAGTACGAACTCGTCTTCGGCTACACCAGCGGTCTCGATCTCGTCGGTCACGTCAGTTACGACCGGCCAGCCCTCCAAGAGCGTGCGTACGATGAACTGAACGACTTCGTTGGTGAACTTCGTGGCGACCTCGGCGAGGACGACGAACTCGTCCTCGTCAGCGATCACGGCTTACAGGACGGCCTGCACACGGAGACGGCGATGATCGCCGCGACGGATCCGGACATTATCGACGGTGTCGCGAGCGTGCTCGACGTGCGCCAGGCTATCGAGACAGAACTCGACAGCCATGATCACACGCCGGAGGGTCGAGAGGAAGACACCGAACTTGGCGATTCGTCGGAAGTTCGCGAACAACTCGAAGATCTGGGCTACATGTAGCCACGCACTCTACATTTCGTGATCGAGATATCCGAGATCAGCGAGTCGTGACCGCATCTCTTCGTCGACCTCGGCTTCGGTTCCCGAACCGACCGCCTCCCCCTCCGTTTCGAGCCACTCTTCGAGCCAGGAAGCCATCTCTGTGGCCTGTTCCTCTGCAGAGTCAATGAGATTTGTCTCCTCGTCCGGAAGCCGGTACAGCCGTGGATCGTCTGGCCGCTGGCTGTATTTGTGCTCCCCGTCCTGGATTACTGAGTACTCTTCAGTACAGAATTTCGACCGATCGTAGTCGGGATTCCGTTCGAGCAGCGGCGTCAGGTCACTCGCGCCCGATTGGCTAATCGCGTACTCGCGGCTATCGGTTCGGAGATCGACCCCCTGAATCGTCTCCGTCTCGGCGCCCGCAATTTCCAGTAGCGTCCGCACGACATCCGTATGCTGAACGATGCCATCGTCAGAGAGATCAGAAATCCCCTTGATTACCATCGGAATGTGGAGCACAGCGTTGTGCATGCTGTACTTGTGAGCGAGCATGTCGTCCTCACCGAATAGCTCACCGTGGTCGGCAGTCACGACGAGGATCGTTTCCCCGAGGTGTTCTTCGATCACGTCGAACAGTTCGCCGACCAACTGATCGGTGTAGGCGATTTCGCTGTCGTACATCGCGAGGAGCGCCTCCATCTCGGCCTCGCTGAGATCACAGCCGTTGGCGACGATATCGAGCAGGTTGTGATGAATCTCCATCGCGACTGAGGCCGCCTCCCGACCGTCCATCTTGATCTCGTCAGTGTATCGGTTGAGATACGGCAGTGGCGGGTAGTACGCACGATGAGGTTCGTTGTAGTGAATGTAATAAAAGAGTGGCTCGTCGGGAGATTTGAGCTCTTCTTTTGCGAGTTCGTTCATCAGATAGCCGGCGGAATGGGCGTGAGAGTCCGTCGAGAATCCGACAGAGTGTCGTCGGATGTTGGCAGCGTATTTGACGAGATTTTTGAGTCCTGCACTCTCCAGGATTTCACCGGGAGAAGAGCCGAGAAGCGTGAAGTCATCGAATCCACGGTCAAGCCCGGTCAGTGAACTCGCGTAGCCGTTGTTCGACAGCGCGACTGTCCGGTAGCCCACATCGCCTAACAGTTCTGATATCAGCGATAACTCGCTTGGAAGCTGTCGACTGTTCCCGAAATACGTTCTGTGTCGGGACGGATACGTCCCGCTCAGAATCGAGGGGACAGAGGCAGGAGAGGACCGTGCGTGTGAGAAACACGACGAAAAAGAGACTCCGTCAGTACGGTCTGCGATGGCCCGAATCTCCGGCGTCGTATTGCGGTCGTACCCACTCATCGTCGTGTGGTCGTACCGCACGCTATCGAGAGTCAACCAGATAATATTGGGCTTCTCTGTCATGCGGTCATCTTGATGGGATCAATGGCTGGTCAGTATTTCAATCACTCGCTCTTGCACACCATGAGATACTACCCGTGTCATCCCACAACTCATTTCTGGTATCTTCGTTTATTGGTGGCCAATGGAGCGGCTCAGCGTCTGTCATGTGGTCAACGCGCTCGGTGACACGAGTATGCCGGGTGATCTCGCAACGACACAAGCCTCGCTCGATTCCTTCGGCCGCGTCGGTGTCCTCTCGTGGTTCGATATTGACACCTTCCAGGGTATCGACAGTATCGAGACAGTTTGTCTCGATGTCCCAGACACTTTCCGGATCACATCCGAACAGTATGCGACGGTCAAATCAGTATTCGAGGGGTACGATCTCATCCACACACACCATCCTCATTCGGGATTTTACGCGAAACTCATCGCGACACGACTCGGAAAACCCATTATCCATACCGAACACAATAACCACGATGGATTTACGCGGAAAGGTCGGGCCGCAAATGGGCTAACAAATCCACTCGTCGACTCGGTCGCCTGCGTCTCGGAGTCTGTCCGCGAGTCGCTCTTTCGCTGGGAACGAACACTGCTTGCCGACTCGAAAGTCAGTGTCATCAACAACGGCGTCAACCTCGACCGACTCGAAGCAGCGACGAACCGAGAGTGGAGTATTTACGACGCCACTGAGATCGGCTCAAGCGCGATAGTGGTCGGTTCTGCGGGAATGCTTACCGAACAGAAAGCCCACGACGTACTCATCGACGGAGTAGGCCGAGCAAACAACCGGAGTGACCGACCGATCGAACTCGTCATCTCCGGTGATGGTGAGTTACGTGAGCAGTTGACGGCACAGATTGAGCGAACGGGTCACAGCGACCGACTCCACCTCCTCGGATTTCTCGACGAGCGTGAGCAGGTGTACAAAATGATGGACGAGATAGATATTTATGCGATGCCTTCCCGATGGGAGGGATTCTGTGTTGCTGCGCTCGAAGGGCTTGCGCTCGGTAACGCTTGTCTCTTCTCCGAGATTCCCGAATTCACCGAGCCGTTCGGACAGGTCGCACAGTTTCACGATCTAAACGATCCGGAGGACGTGGCCGACAATCTCGTCACTCTCGTCGAAGACGAACAGTTGCGAATGGAGCTCGGGAAATCGGCAGAACGACTGATCCGCGATCAGTACACACTAGAACAGACGACTAGGCACTATCTCGAAGCGTACACCGAGTTACTCTAACACGCAGTACAAAAAAGCCGCTCACGTTCTGCTCTCGACTACCGAAGCACACATCACACCTCACCCCGAAACACAGGCCAATATGGGGTCTGAACAGGTTCTGGTCGTTGGTTTGGACGGTGTCGATTTTCGGTATCTCGACCGGTTTACGGACGATCTGCCGAACATCACCGCACTCAGAGACGGTGGGGTCGAAGCACCACTCACCGCGACTCATCCGCCGTGGACTGGAAGTGCGTGGCCGTCGATGTACACTGGATTGGACCCCAGTACCCACGGCGTGTACGACTTCTTCGATTACCGAGACAGCTATCCCGACGAGGCCGAGATTGTCTCCCGCAACGATGTCGATGCCCCCGCTATCTGGAACTACCTCTCGGCAATTGACCGGACGAGTATCGTCCTCAACGTGCCGGTCACCCATCCCGCCGAACAGATCGATGGCGTCGTCGTTCCCGGCTATCTCGCTCCTGCTGACGAGGGCGGCCATCCAGAGGGGATTCGTGATGAACTCTCGGATGCGCTCGGTGAGCCATACCGGATCTACGCTTCTTCTGAAACTTCCGAAGACGAGCCGACGGCCTCAGAGTACGCCGAGTTGATCCGCTCTCGAGCATCGGCAGCGACGTATCTCATGGAGACGACCGACTGGGATTTTGCTTTTATCCAGGTCCAGAAGACCGACACCGTGTTCCACAACTTCTCTGAAGAGGCGGTGTTCAGACGGGTATTCCGTGCCACTGACGATCTCGTCGGGCGACTGACCGACCACGTCGACGACGAGACAACCGTGGTACTCGTCTCGGATCACGGGATGGGGCCGACGAGCGGTGAACTCTATCTCAACGACATTCTCGAAGAGCACGGCTACGTCGAGACGACTGCAAATCCAACCAATCTCGAACTCTCGGGAGTCAAATCGGACGAAGACGGCGGAGAGAGTGACTCGATGGCCGCGCTTGCACGCGTCAGTGACCTCCTCGGGCGAATCGGCCTCGGACCACAACAAGGATACCGAATCGCACAGCGTCTCGGTATCGAGCAACAGATTATCGATGTACTCCCAGAATTGGTCACACAGTCATTGGCAAAAGGCGTCGATTGGCGGGCGTCACAGGCGTACTGTCGCCGGACCTCTGAGCAGGGGATTCGAATCAATCTTGCGGGCCGAGACGAGTCAGGTGTCGTCACGGAAGCCGAGTACGAACAACTTCGCGACGAGTTGGTTAAGTTGCTCTCGAATCTAGAGACGGATCGCGGCGAGAAGGTCTTCGAGTCAGTCAAGCCTCGTGAGGCAGTCTACGATGGACCGTACGCTGAGCACGCCTGTGATATCCTGTTCCAGACAGCCAGCATGGATCACGAAATTTCGACGAACTTCCACGGCCGGGCGATGCGGTCGATTGACTCACACAACCACAAACAGCATGGGATTTTCGTGGCTTCCGGACCATCGATCGACCGACGGCCGGACGGCCCGATTTCGCTGCTCGCTGTCGCGCCGATGCTGTTTGGCGCGCTTGAAGCTCCCGTTCCGGAGCGACTCGCGGACTCGCTGACCAGAGACATCCTTTCAAAACCTATCGAGCAGCAGCGGTACGACGACGTTCCGTTCGGTCGCTCTGCTTCGTACTCACAGGATCGAACGGAGGTTACTGACCGGTTAGAGGATCTTGGCTACCTGTGAGTTCGTGCTCTACTGTCTGCTAATGAGTAAAACCAATATATCCCACGCTGTGAGCCATACATATCTCCCGTAATGAACGTTGGATACTTCTATCACTCAGAATATGCAGAACAAAATTCCTCTGGGACACAGATAATAAATACGGTCAACGCTCTCTCCGCAATCAACTGTACACCGACGCTGTTTGCTCCGCAGTCGGTCCACGAGTACTTATCTTATCACGACCTCTCAATCGACGGTCGGTTAGTTAGTCGCCCGTTCTCCCTCAGTAACGATACGCTGGATCGCGCCGCTTACTACGCACTCTCGCTCGCTCACAGTATCCGAGCAGGAATTGACGCCATCTACACGAGGGATGTCTCGTTTCTCCGATTTCTCCGCCTGATCCCGCGTCGCCTCCACCCACCCGTCGTCTACGAAGCACACAAGTCCTACGCCCAACTCGGAGACTTGAGCGAGGCCGACGAGCGCCGACGACTGAACCGCGCCGATGGCGTCGTTACGATTTCTAACGGCATCCGAGAAGACCTCGAACAACTCGGCATTACCGTAGACGCCGTTGTCTGGGATGCTGCGAACACCGACCACGTTCCGACTGCCTCGAAGCGCCAACTCCGGACGGAAATCGGAATCGATGAAGATGGTCCGGTTTTCGTATACGCAGGCAGCCTCTACGCGAGTAAATACGATATCGAGTGTCTGATCGACGCATTCCACGCCGTGACGCAGCATCGGTCGGCTTCGCTGTACATCGTGGGTGGAGACGAATCCAACGTTGAGCGATATCAGACATACGCGGCAAACACTGGTGTTGCGGAGGCGGTTCACTTCGTGGGCCATGTCTCACAGCAACGTGTGTTTGAGTATCTCAAGGCGGCCGACGTGGGCGTTGTCGTCCAACAGCCCGCTGATCTCCGAGCGAGGAAGTACACTTCTCCGCTGAAACTGTTCGAGTATCTCGTTTCGGGGCTGGTCGTTGTCGGAACAGACGTACCGTCGATCACAGAAGTGGCCGAGACCGAGCCACGGATTCTCACCTACGAAGCTGGAGACGTGGAAGATCTGTCGACCGTTATGGAGGCCGCAGCCGACAAATACCGTGAAATCAACCCGGACGAGACCGACCGGCGATACAGTTACGAACACCGTGCCGAACTCATTCGTTCGGTGCTGAGTCAGTACGTCACGGCGTAGTTAGTCTGCATATCCGAGCGCTCGAAGCCTGTCTTCGAGATCGTCGCCCGTTTCGGTCGTCTCGGCTGGCCGAAACTCCGCCCACGGTACGTTCACTAGCGGCGGAAGGTGACAGCCACACGGATGCTCGTAGAACAGAAAGTCCTGCAGTCGCCCGAACGTCTCTCCGTGATCCGCGGTCACGACGACGGTATTTCCTCGCTCGATCCAGCGAACCAGATATGGAACGAGTGTCTCCCAGATGCTCTGTACCGATGCCCGATACGCTCGTTGTGCCTCTCGTACCGAGATTAGTCCCCGTTGCATCGCAACCTGTACAGAGTCAACCTCACCGTCCGACCCCTGCCACGATCCGAGATCGTCGTACGCGAGTAGCCACTCTTCGTCCAGTTTCGCAACGTACGGCCAGTGCGGTTGTTGGTGGTGTGCGACCACACTGTCTGCTTCTTCGGCTACCTCGGTCGCCCGGTCGAGAATCGGCTCCGGAAGCACTGTTTGCCGTTGGCTATCCCAGTCACTCTCCCAACACCGCTCGACAGTTGTCGCGTCTGTCGTCGACTCGATTTTCTCGTACTGTGGATTCCCCGACAGAACGTGACTCCCGTCGAACGCACCGCGTTCCACGACTTTCTGAAGCCACTCTGGCGTGCAACTGGCCGGCGAGACTGCGGTTTCGATGGGCCATGTGGCAACCTCTCGCAACGTGTCGACTCGACACGCATCAAGAATGACAAGGATGTCCCAATCGATTGCCTCAACCCGTTGGAGTTGGTTCGAATTTCGGTCAGTGGTGAATCGCTGTAATAGCCATTTCCGTGCCCGATAATCAATTCGTTCGTTCACTATCCGATAAGAATTGGTTACAGTTGCTGCCAATATAAACCGCTCGGAACGTCTACCGATGCTCGTTGATCGCCCAGTTCCCACTATACTTCCTCGTAGGGATACAGGGGCAACCGTGGGTGTAGCGCTGACTTTTCGTTCTCCACGTATATCGTGACTCCTTCGTTTTTCAGTACAATTTCACGCAGCGAGTAAATAACCTTCTCCAGAGTTAGTTGCCCCGCATCGGGGTCGTTTGTCTTATGTGTCTCTTCGTTGTTGTGATTGTCGTGTGTGGCAGATGGCGGCCGTGGAATCGGGATCCCCTGTTCTTGATAGTGGGCTTCTCGCTCGTCGAAAAAGTACGTTGAGTCCACCATATCCACGCCGCACAGGACGATATTCTCGTACCCCAGACACAGTGCAAAGTGTATTAGATACGATATCGAGCCCCGCTTTCGGTAGAGGATGTTGAACTCTCCCGAATTAAAGTGACCTCGGTCGTATAGATGCTGTAGCAGTGCTTCGTTCCGTTCGACACTCGATGCTGGTGTAACGATATTGTTGTAGGAGCTATCACAGGAGACAATCAGGTTTCCAGCGAGCCATCCTGGAAGGTCGTCCGGTTCCAAGCGCCGGTACACCGTACTCACGTCTTTTAGGATGATTGGAATGTTCTCGTATGCCGCTTGCCTGCTGTTCAGCAGGTTCCAGTACGTTCGTGTAAATTCCTCGTACTCGGGTTCCATCCGGGTCTCGAACACGTGATACGTCGGTGTAAACTCGTGAATTGGCCAGCGGTTAAGCCCGACAGAATCACGTTCGTCGATGTGTTGCCACTGTGCGTCGGTAATCTGCGTAATGGAAGACCCAGAGCCAAGAATAAACAGCGTATCACTCGACTTGTAATCGGAAAGGCCAGCCTCGGCAATCCGTGGGCCGATCCCTCTCTCAGCCAAAAGTCTAGTAAATCGCTTCGCTCGCTTGTTGTGCTTGCGAACGTAGTACGGAATCTCGAACCGGGTTCGGCTGACGGTCTGTTTTTCGATTGGTCTCCGGAAGTGATTGAATATCCCGGTGGCGAGGCCACCAAGCCCCTCAGCGTTGTACGCCCGCTTGGCTCGTTGTAATTTGTCTCTCACGCTCGTTGTCTCTCCCGCTGCACGATACTACCCTGACGAGTACACAAGAACACTTGCATTCCTTCTGGCGACACGTTGATCGGCCATACACGGCTGCTTGTGCAGCAGTGCCGTTTCGAAGGAGGAACCGGAGATTGCTCATTCGCCGAGTGGTTCGTTATCTGTTTCCGCGTAGTATGTTGGGCGCGCACGATTTTCCTGACGGCGTTCGACTCTTTTGCCCATTCTCGTCTACGGGGGAACATTGGCGAATGAACCGGCAGTGGCTTCGTTTCGATTGGGACACCTTCGAACAGTTCTCATTCGAGATAGCCCATATCTCGGAGGTGCTGTTCCATCTCCTCGTCCAATTCGACAGCCTCTGGTTCCGCCTTGAATCTGTTTTCTGTCTCTTGTTTCCACTCACGGTAGTGTTCGCTTAGCTCTCTGTACACCGACGGCTCTTCGCCTTTGACATCTGTCGTTTCATCGGGGAGCCGATACAGTTTCTCGAACTCCTCAGTGTGAACCAGCTTGTACTCGGTCGTCCGAAGAGCAGTCGTAAGCGATTTCGGCAGATGTGACAGGTCGATATCCGGGTTGTACTGTCGAATCCGGTCGTAGCTCCGTGCGCTGTCGTCGTCGACGGTTCTTCTGTGATCTTGGCTGATTGCCACTTCTCTGGACTCTCGTCTGAGATCGATCCCCTGGAACTGTTGGGTGTCAGCACCGGCGACCGATAACAATGTTTGCATCACGTCGATATGTTGTGTCGGCCGGTCGGTGTGATGGCTCACTCCGTCGAGCCCGTGGATCACCAGCGGGACGTTGATTACTCCGTCGTGAAGCACGATGTGGTGACCGAGCAGGCCCGCCTCGCCGAACAGGTCGCCGTGATCTGAAGTCACGACGAAGATCGTCTCTCCCAACTGTTCCTGAACGAAACCGAACAACTCGCCCACACAGGCGTCCATGTACTTGATCGTCGCGTCGTACATCGCAAAGAGCATCTCCCACTCCCGGTCAGAAAGTTGAATACCGTCTGCCATCCACTCGTACAGTTCTTCGTTCATCCGTTTAGCGAACGTCACTGCTTCTGTTCCCGATGCGTCGATCCCGTCGAGGAACTCATCACGGTACGCAATCGGTGGGATGTACGGATGGTGTGAGTCGTTGTAGTGAACGTAGCAAAAGACGGGTTTGTCCGGCCGCCGTCTCAGTTTTCGCTTGAGAATGTCACTCGTGAAGTACGAGGTCTGTTCGCCGTGTTTCGACTTATACGGCGAGAAGCCTGGCCCGTGTGACCGGATATTGAACAGATACTTCACCATCGACGGCAGATGCTCCGACAACAACTGCTGTGCGTCTGCGTTGATCGAGACGAAGTCGTCGTATCGAGTATCGAATCCTTTCAGCCTGCCAGCGTATCCGTTCTCCGCAATCCCGATGGTGTGATAGCCACGTTCAGCGAACAGTTCCGGTGCGGTTACCATCGACTCTGGAAGCCTGTCGCCGGAGTTCTCACCAACCATCCGGTGACTGGATGGGTAGAGTCCTGTCAGCATTGATGGTACCGATACCGGTGTTCTTGTACTCTGTGCAATTGCGTGAGAGAAATTGTTTCCAGCGGCTGTCTTCGCAATGCGAGAGAGTTCCGGGGTTGTCTCTCGGTGATACCCATTTACCGAGGTGTGATCCGCACGGATGCTATCTAACGTGACCCAGACGATGTTCGGGTGCTGCGCACTCACACTGTGAAGATACTCTGTCTTCAGCTAATAAACGCATCGGGCTTGCTATCGATCTCAGCAACAACCGACAGCACTATTTAGGCACTCACAATGGTAGTAGACTGGTTTCTGTTCCCAACACTCGGGGAAAACCAACAGAACAGTTTGGTTGGTAACTCACTCTTGATACTCGGCCCACGCTTTGGCCATGTCGAGATCGAAGGGCTCGTCGATATCGAGTGAGCGAGACCGCGGCATTTTGTACCCTACCGTTTTCTCGGTGTAAAAACTCTCTTCTTTGCGAAATGCATCCACGTACGCTGCAAATACTGCCCCGTTCGGATGGTACAGTGCTGGGGTATCCTGGCTTCGCGGAAGGTCGTCTGTCCAGAGGTACCCCTCGTCGAGGTACGGGTGTAGCTGTCCATCTTGATTTTCAGTGACGGCCCAAACCGGTGGGATGTCGAACTCTGAGACCGAAATAACGGAATCACCGTCCGTATCCTGTAATCGTTCGATTGCAGCGTCGATGTCCCCTGGCGTCCGAAATGGACTCGTCGCTTGAACCATGCTTACTATATCGAACTGCTCGTCTCTTTGCTCGAACCAGTCCAGCGCGTGAAGCACAACATCGTCGCTCGTTGCTGTGTCAGTAGCTAATTCCGCAGGTCGCTCGAAGGGCACCGTACCGCCGTAGGACTCTGCAACGTCACGTATTGTGGGGTCGTCGGTTGAGACGACCGCGCGATCAATCGCTGTCGACTTTTCGGCGTGTGAGATTGCGTGAGCGACGAGTGGCTTCCCACCAACAGTCCTGATATTCTTGTCTGGAACACGTTTTGAACCACCACGAACGGGGATTACTCCGAGTACTTTTCTTGCCATATTCAGCACTTTACCGCCACCATCAGAATAGTATTATGAAGGCCCCAACAAACACCATAAATCATATAGATGCCAGTGCAGTACAATGGTAACGTGAATACCATCGTTGTCGGCGCTGGGGGACACTCGCGTGTCGTGTACGATATTCTTCGGCATGATCAAAACGTCGATGTCGTCGCTTTCGTGGACAATACGCCCCGAGGGACAGAAGAGACGATCATGGGCATCCCCGTTCTCGGTGATCACGACGTTATTCCTGAGGTCGTCAAGCAGCAGGATGTCGGTGGGTTCATCATCGCTGTCGGTGACAACGAGATTCGTCAGAGACATTTCGAGGCGCTGTTAGACAGGGGTCTCGAACCTGTGAGCGCAATTCATCCCGAGTCAGTAATCTCGGAGACTGCGACGGTCGGGGCGGGAACAGTCATCGCAGCCGGGGTCAACGTCTCCACGAACGTCGAAATCGGTGAGAACACGATTCTCAATACGGGAAGTATCGTCGACCACGAGACTGTCATTGGACCACATGTACATATCGCACCAGGGACGACAGTAGCTGGTCGTGTGACTGTCGGCAGTAACACATTCATCGGAATGGGATCGACGGTACGTGACTACGTCGAGATCGGAAAAGAGGTTACAGCAGGTGCTGGCTCTGTGATCCTCGACGATATCCCAGCAGGGAAGACAGTAGCCGGTGCGCCAGCCGAGATAAAACACGATGAGGAGTCTGACTGATTCGTTCAGTCTCTAGTGTTCGATGAGGCGATGGCGATACTCGATGAGTTCTTCCAGTGTGTCGAACCGTGCTTCGACAGTTGTCGGGGTGTCGTTGAACCGCTTCCAGACGTCGAATGCCCAACAGCCCGGTCGAACCGGTTGATGTGCATCGTGCGTGCCGTCGTTTGTGTGCAGGTGAATGTGACTGACCTGTGGTGTGACGATATCGAGAAATTCTTCGGCGTCGAAATCAAGTGTCTCTGCTGCTACTTTTAGATGGCCGATATCGAGTAACACGTCTATTTCAATACGGTCGAACAGCATCTCGAACTCAGTTGGATCGGCTAACAGCACCACTGACCCTTCATCGGTGAGGTGTCGTGGTTCGACGACGTTGTTCTCGATGGCGACGGATACGCCGCGGCGCTCTGCGTACGGCACGAGAGTTTCGAGGGAGTCGACGAACGTCTCCATGCACGGCAAAACGGGTGAGAGCTCTGCCGTGTCGAATCGAAGATTCTCGTCAGGATCGGCCCGAAATCCTGCGTGAAACGTGTACCGGTCGATCTCATGCTGTGCGCAAAAATCGATACTGTCACGCACGTACTCTACACTGCGCTGTCGCAGACTGTCGTCCTGAGAGGCAATATTGAGGACGAACTCCTCAGGGACTGGTCTGAAATAGTTGTGCGCAGTCAGATCAAAGGAACACTGCGTAACAAGCGTTCCTACGTCGAACCCCGTGTCGTGACAATACCCAAGTTCGACAGCATCAATCCCCGCTGTCCTGTATGCGTCTATCGTCTCGGCATACGACCTTCCGCCTAAGCACGTTGTCGATGCGTATAGCTTCGGCATCATCTGGTAAATTACTCTATACGGCCCGCTTCCTTATGTCGTTCCAGGTTACGGACTCTTGGGCTTTTAGATCTCGTTTCGTTGTACAGCCGACGACATCGTCTATCTTCCATGGTGAGATTCCGTCATCGGGACGGACAACGATCAAATCGTCTTCCGCCAGTTCCGCCCCTGCTGAGATGTCACGACAGACGTGGAGACTCCGCCGCATTTGCGGACGGTTCTCTCGTTCGCACGGTGGCTGCTTGATTGTCCCGTCGCCCTCCACCGCCGTTGCAGTCCGTATCCCGTTGACCATCCGCTCAAGTTCGCTGGGTTCGAGCGAGGCCTCGTGGTCCGGGCCTTCCATGCTGCGGTCGAGCGTAAAGTGTTTTTCGATCACGGAAGCACCGTTTCCGGCCGCGATGATCGGGACCGATGTTCCCCGAGTATGATCGGAGAACCCGACAGGAACACCAAACGTACGCCTAAGTGTGTCGATACACTGCATATCGATATCGTCTGGCGTTGCAGGATAGCACGAAACGCAGTACATCAGTACGACTGAATCACAACCGTGAGTCTGCAGAAACTCGACGGCACGTTCAATCTCTCCGAGACTGGCCATGCCGGTCGAAAGAATCACTGGTTTGCCGGTATCCGCAACCGATTTCAGGAGTGGCTTATTGATGATGTCGGCAGAGGCAATCTTATATCGGTCAACATCAAGTTCTTCGAGTAGAGAGACGCTCCCTGGGTCGTACGGTGTCGAAAGAAATTCAATGCCGCGGTTTTGACAGTATTCTTGCAAAGCGAAATGATCGCTCTTTTGCAGTTCGACTGCTTCTAACATCTCGTACTGACTACTATCTCCAGCACGCTTCTGGTAGCCCGCGCGCTCTGTGTCGCGTGTGACAATTTCCTCGGTTTGAAACGTCTGGAACTTGACTGTGTC
Organism: Halovenus anhuiensis; assembly: GCF_037080055.1. Lineage (NCBI taxonomy): Archaea > Methanobacteriati > Methanobacteriota > Halobacteria > Halobacteriales > Haloarculaceae > Halovenus > Halovenus anhuiensis. Next base: position 666,723 of record NZ_JBAOJI010000001.1, on the reverse strand, counting down.
TGCACCTGCATCGGCGGCCGCGTCGACTAGACGCTTTGCTGTACCGAGGTCTCCGTTATGATTGATCCCGGCCTCGGCGATGACCTCACAAGCCTGTTGCTCGGATCTACCGATCCTGTTCATACACTACTACCCTTGATCTGACGGAATCAATCTTCCGTCTCTCTCTGAACCGCGGTATCGTGATCAATGGTTTTAATCTACACGACACTCTCCATCAGATCATGATTCCGGTCGCTGAACCGTTGATAGGTGAACGAGAGCTGGAATACGTCACGGACGCCGTTAAGCGAGGTTGGATCTCGCCTGCGGGTGATTATGTTGAGCAGTTTGAGGACGACTTTGCTGATTTCGTCGGAGTGGATCACGCGTTCGCTGTCTCGACAGGGACCGCTGCACTCCATCTCTCGCTCGTCGCCGCCGACATTGGTCCCGGTGATGAGGTGATTGTTCCAGACACGACTTGGATCGCTTGTGCCAACGTCGTGAAGTGGGTTGGTGCCGATCCAATATTTGTCGACGTGTCAGAAGAGACGTTCACCATCGATACTGAGGCTGTTACGGACGCTATTTCGGACGATACTGCGGCGATCATGCCTGTTCATCTCTATGGCTATCCGTGTGACATGGATCCATTGTTAGATACTGCTGAAGACCACGGTCTGTTCGTAGTCGAAGACTGCGCCGAGGCACACGGTGCAGAGTACCGCGGCTCGTCCGTTGGTTCGATCGGTGATGTCGGCTGTTTCAGTTTCTACGGTAACAAGATACTCACGACCGGCCAAGGGGGCATGATCACAACCGACGACGACGAGTTGGCAGACCGTATACGCCTGTACAGACGTGATGGGATGTCCCGCGAGAAAAAATACTATCACGAAGTGATTGGATACAATTACAGGCTGACGAACATGCAGGCTGCCATCGGCGTCGGCCAAGTTGAACGAGCGACCGAGATCATTAGCGAAAAGCGACGCGTGGCCGATACGTACCGCGAGCAACTCTCTGAATTACCTCTTCGATTTCAAGCGGAACCAGCGTCGATGTCCCCGACGTACTGGATGAACACTCCAATCTTCGAGTCATCCTCTATTCAGAACGAGGTGGTTGAAGCCCTCCAGCGTGCAGATATCGAGACACGCCCATTCTTTTATCCGTTGCATGATCAGCCACCGTATCGAGCCCACCACGACACAACACAGTCGGTCGCGATGGAGTTGTACGAGCGGGGGGTGAACTTGCCTTCGAGTCCACTTCTGAGTGATGACGAGATTACACAGGTCTGCAACGTTATCGAAGCGGTAGTGTGATCACTACAAGAACAGCGTGATGTATTTATTTCTCCTAGATGAACACTGTGCATGGACGTTCACGTAACTGGAGGTGCTGGATTCATCGGCTCCCGTCTGGTTCGACGACTGGTGAGCGAAGGTCACGACGTAACGGTACTTGATAACGTTAGTCGGGGTCGAGTTACGAACCTCGACCCCGTCGCGGATAGCATCGAATTTATCGAGGGAGATATCAAAGAGTACCAGTCGGTCGAAGCAGCGATCGATTCCCCGGATCTCGTCTATCATCTCGCAGCGGTGAACGGGACAAAGAACTTCTACGACAGTCCAGTTGATGTCATGGAGGTGAATGTCTCTGGTGTGCAAAACGTAATTCGTGCCGTCCGAAACAGCGACTGTGACCGTCTCGTCTTTGCGTCATCATCTGAGGTGTACGGGTACCCAACAACGTTCCCGACGCCAGAGAGCCATCCACTGCAGATTATGGATCCGACGAATTCACGCTTCTCCTATGCTGGCAGTAAGATTCTCGGCGAGCAGTATGTCGTGAACGGTCTCGAGCAGACGAATACCGGATTTACTATTCTTCGCCCGCACAACGTCTACGGCGAAGCCATGGGAGAAGATCACGTTATCCCTGAGTTCATCGAGCAAATCGTCACCGATATTCCGTTCACAATCTACGGGGATGGTGAGCAGACACGAAGCTTCTGTTATATCGACGATGCCGTCGACGGGTTTTATCGTGCTGGTACGAGCCCTTCAGCTGCGAGCGGTATCTACAATATCGGTACGCAGGACGAAATTACGATCAATGAACTTGCAGAGCGCCTGTTCGCTATCGCAGGTTTCTCGCCCGAGGTTGAACATACGGATTCTCAAGAACTGGAGGGATCGACGCGCCGCCGCCAACCTGACATTTCTCGGGCACGAGACGAACTCGGGTACGAACCAGCTGTCTCACTCGATGAAGGGCTGCAACAGACCTTCGATTGGTACTGTGAGTATTTCACCGGCGAATCGGCAGCACAGTGGCGTAACTCCGAACAGTAACTTCACTCGCCGCTGGTGTCGGATGTCGTTGGATCGTAGCTCACGCCACCGACTACTTCGTAGTGGAATCCGAGATCGATTACCGTTCGTGTCGGGAAGACATCCCAACCGTCGACGATAATTGGCTCTTCTGCCATCCCTTGGTACGTCCGATAGAGATCGATATCCTCGAAGGCCGGATTGTTATTTAGCAGTGCAACGAGGTCGTACGTCCGTTCCTCGAACAGGCCGGTCAACTCCGAATCGGGTGAAACCGGGTTGGCACCCAAGCTCTCTATCTTCCAATCCTCGACATCGGGGTCGTATGCATCGACAGTCCCGTACTCACTCAATCCTTCGATCACCGGCTCGGCAGGTGTATTGCGGGTATCGTTTGTCGTCGGACGACCCTTGAATGCTACACCGAGAACGAGCGTCTTTGTGTTACTCTCTCGTCCTGTCCTCTGAAGAGCTTCGTTTGCCTGAGACAGCGTGACCTCCGGCATCGATTCGTTGATCTGCCGTCCAGTTTCGATCAGCTGGCGGACCTCCGAATCAAGTCCGTCACCTGCTGCTGTCTCCATACTCTCGATGAGTAGGTACGGATCTTTGGGCAGACATCCACCACCGACGCCCGCACCAGGTTGCTTGATATTGTTACGGCCGTAGCCGGAGTTTGCGAGCTTGATTAGCTGCTGGCCGTCGAGTCCGTGCTGGCGTGCAATCTGACCGAATGCGTTCCCGATTGCGATATTGATGTCCCTGTACGTGTTGTCGAAGAGTTTGATCATCTCCGCGGCTTCCAGGGAATCGACATCGATTATCACGTCCGAGATCTCGCTGAATATCTCCGCCCCTCGATTCGTCGACGCTTCATTGTAGCCACCGACAATCTGTGGCAGGTCACGAATCTCGGCTAGCGCGTCGCCCTGAACCGTCCGTTCCGGTGCTTGGAGGTAATATAGCTGTTGACGTGAATCGAGACTGCTCTGTGTGATCAACCGGTCGAGCATCCGGTCTGCCGTGCCAACAGAGATCGTGCTTCGAATGATGACCGTGTCGCCCGGCTCGACGACGTTCGCTGTTTCGTCGACTGCAGATTCGAGCGCACTCGTGTCTGGTTTTCCGCCTTCGAGTGGTGATCCGACCGCAATAATGTATATCGAATATTCTGATGCATTGAGTCCCTCCAGCGACTGTCTAAATCTAAGTCGACCCATCGACTGGTGCGATTGTATCGTTTCTTCGAGACCTCGCTCCTCGAAGTGAGGTTCACCAGCCTGTAGTTTCTGTAGCCTTTCAGGATCTTTCTCTACCCCAAGCACATCGTACCCTGAGCGCACCATTACCGATGTCAACGTCAATCCGACGTACCCCTGTCCAATCACACAAGTAGAGAGACCGTCTGTTTCCATACTATCTCCCTTGATATAGACGGTCAAGTACGTTCTGGTTCAAGGGCTGTCTGAATTATCGTATGCCGGGGAATTCACTGTTTGACGTTATCGGCGATATACTTCAGATCGGTCTCGTAACTTACGAAACTAGAAATGCACTCGCTGTGATTTTGTGTGTATTGTTTCGGCAAAAAGTAACATATTTATAACGTAAGACGGATCCTACGCTTATCAATGTATGACGGATGGCGGAGCGTGATCAACGGTCTCAAAGATCCCCAGAGAGCGTACCATATCGTTGGGAAGGACATCAACCGTTGGTGGTACCGCGACAGTGATGCGGAATACAACCCAGCCGGTCAGTCCATCCATGAGAAAGATTGGGATAATTTAATCATCATTGACTCTTGCCGATATGATTATTTTCGACAAAAAAATACGTTTTCGGGCAATCTCACTCCGTTTCAGTCGCTCGGATCGTCAAGTAGCGAGTTCGTTCGGGCTAACCTGAGTAACCAGCAACATCACGATCTAGTCATCACGTCAGCCAATGGATGGTATGAGAAAGTTTTTCTCCAAGACGGCTTTTCTGTCCACGATTTACGGATTATAAAAGATAATCACGAACTGAATCGAGATGACGAGATTTACTATAAGTTTGCGGACGCTGGCCGGGGCGGGTGGGTGCGACCAGAGTCGACAACAGCAGAGGCCAAGCGAATGGTCAAGCAGTATCCACACAAGCGACACATCATCCACTACCACCAGCCACACATCCCGTTTATTGGGCCGACTGGTATCGAACATTTTGACGAGTTACCACTCGGATGGGGAGACGGCGGACACCAAGGAACGCTCTCGGCCTCGGACGAACTCATTCGGAAAGCGTACGCAGAAAATGTCGATATTGCGCTCGATGCCGTCTCGAATCTCCTGCCCCATCTCGATGGGAAAACCGTGATTTCGGCAGACCACGGCGATTTTCTCGGTGAACGAGGTTTCCCTGTCCCGATCAAACTGTATGCTCACCCGTCCAGCTACTACAGCGATACTCTAACCAAAGTCCCGTGGTTCGTCGTTGATCACGACGAGCGCAGAGACATTGTTGTTGAAGAACCTGACGGTGAGCTCACAGTTGGTGACGAACATTCTATTGACCAGAGATTACGTAGCCTCGGGTACAAGATCTGAGTTGCGACTCAAATTGGCTATCCTTGTGACTGAATAGCGTACAGTTCCGCATACTCCCCGTCGTCCGCGAGTAACTCCCGATGAGTTCCCTCTTCGATGATCTCGCCGTCGTCCAGCGTATAGATCCGGTCGGCATTTTTGACCGTCGAGAGTCGATGTGCGATTGTCACGATGGCATAATCCCGGTCCATCGCTTCGATGGCAGTCTGGACCTCTCGTTCTAGATTGGAGTCTAGATCACTCGTTGCCTCATCCAATATAAGGAAGTCGGCATCTCTCAGCAGTGCTCTTGCCAAGGCAACACGCTGGCGCTGCCCGCCTGATAACCGTACTCCATCGTCGCCAAGTTGAGAGTCATAGCCGTTCGGCAGATCGTCAAGGAACTCGTCGACGTTTGCGATCTGGCAGACACGTCTTACATCTTCTCGCGTCGCATCTCGATTCCCAACCGTCACGTTTCGTTCGAGTGTATCGTCGAATATATACGGGTTTTGTCGTACCACGGCAATACGGGAGCGCCACGCGTCGAGATCGTACTCATCTATCGGAACGCCGTTAGCACGGATCTCTCCAGCATCTGGGTGGTACATCCGGGTAAGCAGTGACACAATTGTAGACTTGCCGGCGCCAGATTGGCCAACGAAGCCGACGAAATCTCCCTTCTGGATCTCTAAGGAGAGTTCTCGCAGCACGGTCTCTTCTTCGGTGTAAGAGAAGCACACATCGTCGAAACTGACGGTTCTGATCTCTCCGATCTGACGCGAGCCATCAGATTCATTTTTCTCCTCTAGTTCATCAACGAACTCTTGTGTTCGGACTAAATGAGAGAGATCACCTTCAAGCCCGTATACTTGGCTATTCAGTCGACTTACCAGTGGTGAGAGACGGAACATTGCAAACAGGAAAATACCGAGTGCCCCCAGTGAGAGTTCAGACCACCGAAACCCGAGATAGATGAGTACGAAAAGGGAGAGTGCGGCGGCGAGGTCGTAGAAATTCTGTAATGCGGCCTCATTGCGCTGGAGGTCAACTTCTGAACGAGTATACCTAGTTATCGATTCTTTAAAACTGTCCAGTACTTCCTCGGCAAGCCCGAACAGTTTAACATCGCGAATTCCCTGTGTGCCAGTCTGTACCGCCTGCTGGACTTCTTCGTTTGCCTCCGCGACCCGAGATCCAGCAGTGTACGCCGGTTCGATGACGAACCGCATTATCAAGGTAATTCCTCCGAGCAATCCAAGCGCGAAGACACTCATCAACGGTGCGATATAGAACATAATAGAGAGGTAGACGAGGGTGAGAAACATCGTTTCCAGTGAGAGAACCGCTCGCTTGATCACTCGGCCCGAGTATCGCGTTTCGGTAATAATCGCGTTCAGAATGTCGTCAGAACCACGCTCGTCGAAATACCCAACCCTTGCGTTGAGCGCCCGCTCAAAGGTTTGCGTTCGCAGATGGCGCTCGTACTCCTGTTGTAGCCGCGCCCTAAACCAAGCGACCACAAACGACGAGGTGAATCGAACAGTCATCACTGTACCTATTCCGACAATCAACAAGCCAAGGTTGAATGGAATGCCAGCGATATCGTAGATTGTCAGAAACGCACTCATAATCGCATCTTGGGCCTGCACCTCCCCACCTTGGGCGACTTCCATGATGGGGTAAATAAAACTCAGTCCGATTCCTTCGAGAAGGGCAACGATCCCTCCGAGAAAGACGATTCCTGCGGTGAATCGCGGTCGGTACTTTGCAACTCGGAGGAGCGCAGCACCCTTTTGCCGCCATGTGATATCCTGTACGTCTGCCATTCGCTCATCTCCATTTTCCACTTGATAGCTAAAAACGTAGTGTTCTCTCCACTGGGAACAAGGGAAACAGAATTTGAAGCAGTTTGGATGCAACGACCCACAAGAGCATGAGGACCACACTCTCAGGCTTCGTTCGTACATAATATTAGTCCTGAAATTCAGAGTTTTCGATTGGCTCTCTGCCGTTTCGGTTTCTTTATTTCCGGAACGGTCTGGGCGCGCGAAACCTCACCGGAAGAAGATGGTTACGCTCATTGCGTGTGCTGCGACCTCGTGGCTTCGATTCCCGTGCCGTGGACCGTCTGCTCATCACATCCGTTCTTCGCAAGAAGGTCCGGGCGCGAAGAACCTCACCGGAGGAAGACGGCCACCCTCGCTCTGCACGGCTGCTGCGACTTCCAGAGTACACTTCCCTCACGACAGTATTCTCACTCTTCACTACTCACGCATTCGCGGTTCGCAGTCGAAATCTTACGATATTCGCTCTCACACCTTACAAAAGGTCCGGGCGCGGGAATCGAACCCGCGTCTTAGGCACCACAAGCCTAAAGGATACCATTACCCCAGCCCGGACACGCATCTCCACGTAACCCAGTGGGACAAATATACGTTACGAACTTCCTCAAGCCGTCCCGGAAGATTTTATCACCGCGGGCAGCGAGCAAGCGGTATGAAACGTGGTGGCACCGACGACCAGAAGCGACGGGCCGCCGAGAGCGCGGCCGAAGCCGTCGAATCGGGCACGACTGTTGGACTCGGAACCGGGAGTACTGCGGGCTTCGCAATCGATCACCTCGGTGACCGGATCGATGAAGGCCTCGATATTACTGGCATCCCGACCTCCTACCAGTCACGTCAGCGCGCACACAAGGCGGGCATTCCGCTGGCTACTCTCGAAGACGACCGGCCCGATATCGCAATCGACGGGGCGGACCAGTTCGCGGGGACGACGCTGATCAAAGGTGGCGGGGCGGCCCACGCTCGCGAGAAGATCGTCGATAGCGCCGCCGATCGCTTGTTGATCGTCGCCGATCCGACGAAGGAAGCGGAGATACTCGACCATCCGGTCCCGGTCGAAGTGCTGCCCGACGCGCGGCCGACCGTCGCCAGTCGCATTGAGGGCCTCGACGGGGAGCCACAACTCCGGGCCGCAGAACGGAAAGACGGCCCGGTCGTCACCGATAACGGCAATCTCGTACTCGACTGTGAGTTCGGTGCCATCGAAAGCCCTGAGACGCTTGCAGCACGGCTCTCGGCTATTCCTGGCGTCGTCGAACACGGACTGTTCGTCGGACTCGCGGACGAGATCCACGTCGGCACGGCTGATGGGGTTGTAGTCCGGACAGAATAAGATCCCCTCAACGGGGAATCAGCCTTACAGGTCGCGCGGCTGAACGGTCTTTCGGTCGTTTGCTTCTGCGCGTCGCGCAGCATCTTCGAGCAGTTCCTCAACCTCGTCGTCGAGGGCGCTGTAGAAGTCCGATGCTACGTTCATGTCGTCGAGCTCTTCCTTCACGGCGGCTTTGACAATTAGGTCTGCCATACAGGCGAGCTTTTTCGAGGATAGTTTATAAGCTTTCCCGTTTCTCCCCGGTTTCGCCGGCTCTGCGGCCCGTTTCGGCGGTGATTTCTGCCGAGGACCCCCGTCGACTCGCTCCCAACCGACAGCGACGAGTACGCGGACCCGTTTTGCTGGCGTATGCGCGAACTGCTCGAAGCGCTCGCGGCGGGAGAACTCTCGCCCGAGGCAGTTGAATCACGACTCCGCGGCTACGTTACCAGCGAGGCGGGCCGACTCGACACGGCCCGAACCCAGCGGGCGGGCGTTCCCGAAGCGATCCTCGCGACCCGCAAGACGGCAGCAGAAGTATCGACGCTCGTGGATACGAGCCTCGAAGGAACTGGCCGAGCGATCGTCACCCGGGCTGATCCGACGGTGACTGCCGCTGTCGAACAGCAGTACGCCGAGGACCCAGAGATATCGGTCAACGTCGACGACCGCGCACAGACGGTCGTCGTCCGAGAATCGTCTTTCGAGAGCCCCGACCTCGACGCCACTGTCGGTCTCGTCACTGCAGGCACGTCGGACGCCATGCCGGCCGGAGAGGCCGCGACGATACTCCGGGAGATGGGTGCCACTGTCGAACGGATCGACGATATCGGTGTCGCGTCGCTAGACCGGACACTCGATCAGGTTCCGCTGCTGCGCGAACAGGATATCCTGATCGTTGCGGCCGGCCGCGAAGGTGCCTTGCCGACCGTGCTCGCCGGCCTCGTCGACGTCCCGATCATCGGCCTACCGATCTCGACGGGATATGGCCACGGTGGCGAAGGCCGTGCGGCTCTCTCCGGGATGCTTCAGTCCTGTACCGCGCTGAGCGTCGTCAATATTGATGCCGGATTCACCGCTGGAGTGCAGGCCGGCCTCATCGCGCGACAGTTCGATAAAATCCGGGAATGAGCCCGCGCTGGCCCGTATCCGTCGATCGGTAAAAAATCTTACCCGGTTGGGGTTAACATAGTAAGGTACCACCTCTATTTGTCTACCTCCACTATGTTATATCGCCGGCAAACGAGTCCGGCATGTATACGATGCCACAGTGTGATCATTGCGGCGCGCACGTCTCAGATCGGTTTGCTCGAGTATTTGCGGACGAGTACGGTCGGATCCGGGCATGCCCGAGTTGTTCGGCGAACGCTGGAATCGCCGAGGCGGCGAGAGAGCGCGCCCACGAGGTGTGAGCGTATCGATCCCGCGGACCCCACCTGGCTGGTACGATCCGTTTCCTGCGGACGGGAGCGATACGGTGCGAGACAGTCACAGCCGGCGGTAGTGATACCGCCGCTGTGTTCGCCCGTGTTTTATGTACGATCACTTAGCACAGTCCTGTATGGACGACGATCCCAGCGACGCGATCGAATTCGGGACTGACGGCTGGCGAGCCGCCGGCGAGGAGTTCACGATGGAGCGAGTCCGGGCAATCGGAGCTGCCGTCGCCGAACTGCTCGATGCGGACGATGCTGACGGCCCGCTCGCAATCGGCTACGACGCCCGCGAGGACTCCCGAGCGGCAGCCGAACAACTCGGCGCTGTCGTCGCCGCGAGCGGCCGAGCCGTCACGATCACGGACGGAGACTGCCCGACGCCCGTTCTCGCCTGGACCGTCCGAACGGGCCCGTACGTCGGCGGCCTCATGGTGACTGCCTCGCACAACCCGCCGGAGTACAACGGCGTCAAATACGTCGTCAGCGACGGGACACCCGCACTCCCCGATGTCACCGAGGAGATCGAACGACGACTTTCCCGACCCGGCCCCCGACCACAGGATCCAGACGGAGCGATCACCGAGGCCGATTTCACCGAGGCATATGCGGAACACGCCCACTCTTTCGTCGCAGCCGATCTGGACGGACTCGCGATCGGATACGACGCGATGCACGGCAGCGGCCGCGGCGTGACCGATCGGATCCTCGAAGATGCGGGGGCGGATCTCACCCGTCTGCGCTGTGACCGGGATCCAACCTTCGGCGGCGCCTCCCCGGAACCGGTCCCGGAAAACGCCGCCGAACTGACCGACCTCGTCGACGATGGCAGCGTCTCGCTCGGGCTCATCAACGACGGCGACGCCGACAGGCTGGGGGTCATCACCCCGGAGCGGGGCTTCGTCGACCCGAACGTGTTGCTGGCGGTGCTGTACGGGTATCTGCTCGACCACAGCCCTGCGCCCGGCGATGTCGTCCGAACCGTCTCGACGAGTAGCCTCGTCGACCAGATTGCCCGTGAGGCCGGACAGGAGGTCCACGAGACGGCCGTCGGGTTCAAGTGGGTTGCCGAGGCGATGGAGGCGCACGACGCCCTCGCTGGCGGCGAGGAGAGCGGTGGCTACGGGATTGGCAGCCACCTCCCCAACAAAGACGGTGTCGTTCTTGCGCTGTTGCTCGCAGCGGCACACGCCGACCGATCTCTCGACGAACGCATCGATGCGCTGTTTGAGCAACACGGCAATATCGTTCAGGACCGGCGGAGTCTGGATTGCCCCGACGAGCAAAAAGAGGCAATCATCGACGGTCTCGACGGGACGGTTCCGGATCGGGTTGCAGACCGGGAGGTCGCCGAGATTCAAACCGTCGACGGCTTCAAGATCCGCCTTGACGACGACAGTTGGATTTTGATCCGTCCGTCGGGAACAGAGCCGAAGCTTCGCGTCTACGCCGAATCGAACTCTCAACAGCGTGTTTCGGAGTTGCTTGACGCCGGAGAGGTAATCGTGCAGCCGTTGCTCGACTGAATCCGCCCGGTTCCTACCGCTCGCGCCACACGCCACTCAACCGCTCGGCCCCGGACTGCTCGGACGCCTCGAATCCGACAGCCTCCCAGAAGGGGGCCACGCCGGGATCGAACTCGGCGACGAGTCGCTGGCTGGACTGTTGTGCACGCGCGACGAGCGCTCGGCCGATTCCCTGCCCGCGCCGGCCTGGTCGGACGGCGACTGCTGTAATCTTCTGCCCGTCCAACACGAGCGCCCCCAGTACCGGTGGGGATCCCGCATCTCTCCTGTTTCCGTCGCTGTCTCGATCCGGGAGCGCGACGAAAACATCGCCGCGTTCGATTGCCGCACGGGTCTGTTCGCTGTCGGTCTGCAAGGCTGCGGCGTCGAGAATGCTCAGGAGTTCGGCGTGCTGTGACGGCGTCGCCTCGCGGACTTGCATCTATCCACCCTGAATGAGTCTGACAACTTCGACGTGTTCGACATCGCTCTCGATGGGCTGGTCTTCCGGGACCGGTCGCCCGTCGACGAGCATCGACACCTCGTGTTTGCTCACGTCGAAGGGAGCCAGCAGGTCGGCGTAGGTCTTCCCGGCGGCGTCGAGTTCCCGACTGCCCTCGCCAGCCAGTTCGACGGTGATGGTCATCGAGAACAGCTACACGCCAGTTCGGTTTGAGCGTATCGGCTTACGAAGCCTGTCTACCTCGCCCTCTGACGCAAGCTTGAAACTGACTCAGCACTATGAGGATGTATGGCACACGAAGAATTCAGCCGGGAAGAGATTCCATCCGACGGGGTCGGTATCGGAGGTGACGACGACTGCGAACACGCGACCTACCAGCGCTTCGGCAGCGACGGCGGGGGCAACATCTATTTTCAATGCACGGACTGCTCACACGTCATTCTCAATTACGACAGCACAGACACCAACGCAGGCTCGGACCGCGACAGAACAGCGCCCAAATTAACCCCCGAGACCAGCGACGGGCCGAAACACGACCCGCTGATGAAGGGACTGTCGTTCGGCTCTGAGGATTCGGATGGCTCGCGGCAGTCGAGTGGGGGCCCTGATTCGGGCTTTCTCGGGCGAATTAAATCAGATTTCCAACGGCTGTTCGGAAAGGATCGGTGAGTCGAAAAGACCGGGAGAACGGGTTACCCGGACTGTCGGTGGCAAGGCGGCCAGACGTGAGTCCCCAGCATGCCGGACGGTATCTGGCATGTACGTCGCCCGGCAATCTTTGGTAGGCAGTACAGGTGAATGAGTTCCTTCCCGCATAGTTTGGGTTGTTTAAATAATCCCGAGCAAAAAGAACGCGTACATTCGGGTTGACGAATAACAAGGAGCCGATCCGCAGGAATCGAGTTGCGGTTTCTGTCGTTACGACATGCCCTTGCCCTGCAGCTCGCGGGCGATGATGTTCTTCTGGATCTCGGTGGTGCCCTCGTAGATCTGGGTGATCTTCGCGTCGCGGTAGAACCGCTCGACGTCGAAGTCGTCGACGTAGCCGGCACCGCCGTGGATCTGCAGTGCCTCGTTAGCCACATCGACGGCCACGCGGGAACCGTACTCTTTGGCCATGGAGGCGAGTTTCGTCAGGTTCGCGTCGGCGTCGTTCTCGACGGCCCACGCGGACTTCAGCGTCAGCAGGCGTGCGGCTTCGATTTTCGTGAACATATCCGAGAGTTTGTGCTGGATGGCCTGGAACTCGCCGATTGGCTGGCCAAACTGCTCGCGCTCCTCGGCGTATTCCAGCGCGCGCTCGGCCGCGCCGCGGGCGATACCGACACCCTGTGCGGCGACGCCCGTTCGCGTTGCGTCGAAGAACTGCATCTGCTGGAGGAAGCCAGCGCCGCGGGTGCCGACGAGATTCTCTTCGGGCACGCGCACGTCGTCGAAGATGAGTTCGGCCGTGTCCGAGGCTCGAATACCGAGCTTTCCGGTGATTTTGTCGGCGTCGAAGCCGTCGCGGTCGGTCTCGATGATGATCTGGGAGAACCCGTTGTACCGGCCGGCGGCGTCGGGGTCGGTCTCACAGAGCGCAACGACGTAATCTGCAATCGTTCCGTTGGTGATCCACATCTTGTTGCCGTTGATGACCCACTCGTCGCCGTCTTTTTCGGCAGTCGTCGAGATCGAAGAGACATCGGAGCCAGCGTGGGGTTCGCTGATCGCCGCGCCGGAGATCATCTCACCACGCGCGACGGGTTCGAGGAATCGCTCTTTCTGTTCTTCGGTCCCGAATTCGGTGATGTTCTCGGTCCCGAACGAAGTCGAGACGAGACAGAGGGCGATACCGGGGTCGGCAGCGAACAGTTCCTCGCTGATGATCATCGATTCGAGCGTCGAGTAGCCCGCGCCGCCGTATTCGATCGGGATGCGGGCACCGAGCAGGCCCATCTCTGCGGCCTTGTCGACGACCTCGTGTGGGTACTTCTCTTTGCGGTCGTACTCTGAGGCGACCGGTTTCACTTCGTTTTCTGCGAACTTGCGCACTTCCTCACGGATCTGCTCCTGTTCCTGTGTAAGTCCGAATTCCATACACTCTTTCCATCGACTGTGTACACATAACGGTTTTTACACGCTTGTGAACGAGTGTTGAGTTGTTTTACGCCTGATCCGGCCCGGCTGAAAAACTGCAAAACTGTACGCGTTTGCTGGCTCTGTGTTACCATGAGCAAAAAACACGAATGAACGGATTTTCGGTTTGCACAGCGACAAAAGACAACGTTGAAGCCACGTGCGAGGGAGTGTATGAATTGTAACCATGGAACTTGAGGACGTCAACACAATTACGGTTCTCGGTGCTGGGACGATGGGTCACGGCATCGCCGAGGTAGCGGCACTTGCGGGCTATTCGGTCAAGATGCGCGATATCAAAGAGGAGTTCGTTCAGGACGGCTACGAGCAGATCACGTGGTCGCTGGACAAACTCGCCGAAAACGAGCGCATCAGCGAGGAGGAAGCCGAGGCGGCGAAAGACAGCGTCACGCCGCTGGTCGATATCGAGGAAGCGATGGCCGACAGCGATGTCGTCATCGAAGCGGCCCCGGAGAATATGGACATCAAAGCCGATGTCTACGAAGAAGTCGTCGAGGCCGCGCCGGAGCACACGGTCTTCACCTCCAACACCTCCAGTCTCTCGATCACGGACCTCTCGGAACTGACGGACCGTCCGGAGAAGTTCTGCGGAATGCACTTTTTCAACCCGCCGGTCCGGATGGAACTGGTCGAGGTTATCCGCGGCGAGCACACCGACGACGAGACGATGGATCTCATCGAGGACCTCGCGACGGATCTGGGCAAGACGCCCGTCCGTGTGCGCAAAGATGAGCCTGGATTCATCGTCAACTCCATTCTCGTCCCGCTGATGAACGAAGCCTGTTGGATCGTCGAAGAGGATGTCGCGACCATCGAAGAGGTCGACTCCTCGACGAAATACGGCATGGGCCTGCCGATGGGCGCCTTCGAACTCGGCGACCAGGTCGGGAACGACGTGACCTACCACGTCCTCGAATACATGCACGACGTGCTCGGCGACGCCTACGAGCCGTGTCCACTGCTGGAAGAGACTGTCGAGAATGAACACCTCGGTAAGAAGACCGGCAAGGGCTTCTACGACTACGAAGATGGCGAGGGCGCAGACGTGCCGGCCGACCAGGTCCGCGACGACGTGCTCGCCCGACTCTATGCCGTGCTCGCGAACGAGACGGGCAAACTCGTCCAGAAAGAGGTCGCGCCGCCGGAAGACATCGACGAGGCCGTCACACTCGGTGCCGCGTTCCCGAAAGGTCCGGCCAAGCTCTGTGACGAAGAAGGGCTCGACAACGCCGTCGAGACGCTCGAAGGCCTGCAGGAAAGCGCCGACGCCGCTCGCTACGAGGTCAGCGACGGACTTCGTGACGCCGCCGAGGAAGGAGGCTTCTACGGCAGTGAGGAGGAAGACGACGCCGTCGAGTTCGAGGCCATCCGTGTCGAGTACCCACACGAGATGGTCGGACAGATCGTCCTCGACCGACCCCACCAGCTCAACACGGTCAACCCCGAGATGCTCGACGAGTTCGCCGAAGCCGTCGACATCTTCGAGGAAGATGACGACATCCGTGCCATTCTCGTCACGGGCGCGGGCGACCGCGCGTTCAGTGCGGGCGCAGATGCGATGAGCATGGCTGGCTCGGCCAACCCCATCGACGCCATCGAACTCTCCCGGAAAGGCCAGGAGACGTGGGCCAAACTCGAAGACGCCTCCGTCCCGACTGTCGCAGCGATCGACGGCTTCGCACTCGGCGGCGGGATGGAACTGGCAGCCTGTGCAGATCTGCGTATCGCCACCGAGCGCTCGGAACTCGGCCAGCCGGAGTTCGACCTCGGACTCCTGCCGGGCTGGGGTGGCACGCAGCGACTCAAAAACCACATCGGCGAGAGCCGCGCGAAGGAAGTCATCTTCACGGCCGACCGCTACGAGGCCGAGACGATGCACGACTGGGGATTCGTCAACCGCCTCACCGACAAGGACAGCTTCGAGGACGACGCCATCGAACTCGCTGCTGACCTCGCCGCTGGCCCACCGCTGGCCATGGAATACACGAAGAAGGCGATGCACGCCGGCCGTGACGACACCGAGGCCGGACTAGAGACCGAGGCCTTCGCATTCGGTCACCTCATCGCCACCGACGACGTGATGGAAGGCGTCACGAAGATCCAGAGCGACGAGGATCCGCAGTTCGAGGGCAAATAAGGCGACCTCGCGGTTCGATTATCTGTTACTCAACTGTATTTCGCCGATTCAGTCTCGCAGGGCTTCGTAAGTCACGTCTACTTCGTAGGTGACTGACACTGTCCCGGCTGCAATCTCGGTCGGCGGTCCGCCGTCGTCGCCGTCGGCCTGCGCCGACTCGAAGGGAGCCGGCACGAACCTCCGCTGTGAGGCGTCAACCGAGACCGGAGCGACGACTTCGAGCCCACTCGCGTCCGCGATTGCCTCGGACTGGTCGCTCGCGTCTTGGAGCGCATTGTCGATGGCCGTGCTGCGGAGTTCCTCGCGACGGTCTGCTGATAGCGTGAGCGTCACGGATCCGATTTCTGCTCCCGCCGAGGCGGCTGTATCGGCCACTTCGCCGGCGAGTGTAGGATCGTCGGCCGTTATTTCGTAGGCGTGCGTGCCTTCGTACTCGGCCGGTGGCTGTTGAGTCCGTCGCTGGTGTCGTTCGCTGATATCGTACTGGGCCGTCTCGTACTCGACGCCGAGTTCGTCGAGCGCACTCGTGAGAGAGTTGCTTCCCGTGGCGAGTTCGTCTCGCACCTCACCCACAGAGTCGGCCTCAGCCGTGATTGCGACACGGGCTACGGCTTGGTCTGGCTCCGCTTTGGCTTCCCCGACCGCCGAGACGTGGATTCGTCGGTCGGGTGCGTCCGAGTCGTTCACTGTCTCACTGTCCCCGTCCTGAGCCGCTGCGGTCGCGGTTCCGTCACTAACGGCGGCCAACGCTCCAACGCCGGCGACTGACACTGCGATCGCGAGGACTGCGACGACGAGTGTGTGCTGTGCTCTCATACAATGGCTTCCACGACCGCTGTCCGATTATACGATGGGTGGACTCAAAGAGCCATCTTAGTCATGCTAACGGCTGTCGTTTCCGACTAGAAAGACAGGGTTTATTATCCACTGCCCCGGACAGGAAAGTGTACGCTCGGTTGGTGTAGTCCGGCCAATCATTTTGGCCTTTCGAGCCGAAGACCAGGGTTCAAATCCCTGACCGAGCATCCTTTTGCGGAACGAAGTGACGAAGAAAGAACACCGGAATGAGATTTGAACTACGCAAGACGAGCGTAGCGAATCTCGCCATCGAGTTCACATCCCTGACCGAAACCTCAACGAACGGGTTCTGCGGAACGAAGTGGGACGTACCAGACAGGTGGCCTGTCCCTACATTTCCGGCGACGACTACGAACTGACCTCTCGGTGAGCGTCGAGGACTGTCAGATCCTCGTCGACTGTCAGAACGCAGGTGTCGTTATCCTGGGTCACGCGGAGCGTCACTTCCCACGGGTCAGTGTCTTCTACCGTGATTGCGCGGTCGGTCATCGCAAATTCGAGTTCCCACTGGTGAACCGTCGTGATATCGACGCCGTGGTCCTCGAAAAAGGCGATCAACGATGAGTTGTACAGCAGTGACAGTCCGACTGTCAGATAGTGTCGGTTTCCGCAGTGATCGCAGCGATACTCGACGAACAGATCGAGATTCGACGCGCCGTCCGTCCAGACCTCGTCGCCTGGCAAGAACGTCGTGTCGAGTTCGTTCACACAAAACGGACAGACTCTGTTGGAGAGGGCGAGAATTTCCTGACGAAGATACTGATCGATGAGCGTGAGTGCACTCTCTGGCTCTGCAGGATCGATCGCACTCGGTGGAAGTCTCGCTCTTCCGTAGGGGGACTCACAACCCGGACATTCCATTTCTAACACCCCGGTTTCGTACCGTGCCTGTACCACTGTCCCGCAGAAGTGACACTCGAAGCCCGTATCGAACGGGTCGAGGTGCAACTCCTGAGTGAACGACCCGGTGCGGATCAACCGATAGAGGATCACTCCTTCCGGCCGGAGCGTATAGCCGTCCTCGCCCTCCGAGACGAACTGGCCGAGCAGTTGCTGGAGGTGATAGTTGAACTGGCCGCTATCGATCTGTTCGTCGAGTTCGGCGCGCAGTTCCGAGAATGACCGTTCCGTATGTGGCTGCTGACCGAGGATGCGAAGGATCTCAGCACGCGTTTCGTTACCGATTGTCGCAAATGTTTCTTTCAGTTCTGCCGTCGAGTGAGCGCGCTGCTCGTCCCCATCGTACTCCATTGATCGACCATTCAGCCACCGACCACATTACAATTTGGGCGTCAAATCGGTTTTCGACGGCCGCGGGGGAGATCCACGATTCTAACACACACAAATTTAGTACTCGACTCGAGAATGATCGAGAATGAACACTCACCTCTGCCAGACGCTCGGTATCGAACAGCCGGTCGTTCAGGCTCCGATCGGAAGCGCGACCTGTCCCGAACTCGCCGCGGCCGTCTCCGAGGCCGGCGGTCTCGGTCACCTCTCGATCACATGGCGATCACCGGATGCCGTCGCTGAGGTCGTCTCCGAGACACGCGACCGGACAGCCAATCCCTTCGCGGTCAATCTCGTCGTCGATGCCGACGCCCAGGCCTACGACCCCGACGAACTCCTGACCGCCGCGCTCGATGCGGGTGCCCCCGTCGTCTCCTTCTCGTTCGGCGAACCCGACGACTGGATCGAACGGGCGCACGACGCGGGCGCGCAGGTTATCATCACCGTCGGCAGCGCAGCAGAGGCGGCGTCGGCGGCCGACGCCGGTGCCGACGTGATCTGTACACAGGGCTCCGAGTCCGGGGGACACCTCCAGAGCGATGTCACGACGGCGGCACTGGTCCCGGCAGTCGCGGACGAAGTCGACGTTCCGATTGTCGCCGCGGGCGGCATCAGTGACGGCCGGGGGCTGGCCGCGGCGCTGGCGCTCGGTGCCGACGGCGTCTGGCTCGGGACGCGCTTTCTGGCGACGCCGGAGGCGAACATCGCGGCCGTCTACCGCGAGCGAGTGCTGGAGGCGGCCGCGACCGATACCGTCCGGACGGAACTGTTCGACGTCGGCTGGCCCGACCAGCCCCACTGCGTGCTTCGGAACGACACGGTCAACGCCTGGGAAACCGCTGGCCGCCCGGAGTCGGGTGACCGACCCGGCGAAGGCGAGACAGTCGGTGCCTATCCCTGGGGGACGGAGATCCAGCGATACGGAGACGATCTGCCCGTCGACGGCGCGACGGGTGATCTCGAAGCGATGGCGCTGTACGCCGGGCAGTCTGTCGGGACCATCTCGGATCTCCAGCCCGCCGGCGAGGTAGTCACGACAGTGGTCGAGGAGGCTGAGACGACAATCGACCACCTCGGGAGGCTGGCGACCGACTCGGTCTAATCCATTCGAGTTCGGGTGGGACGTTCTCGAACCCACTAGCCGCGCATCAGGTTCATCACTTCGCTGGCGACATCCGGTTCGAATGCGACAACGTAGCGACTCCCAGCAGTCAACGTCGTGTCCGGGCGGGCGATCTGGTGGCCGTCGGCGTCGGAGACGATCAGCGACCCTGCCGGAAACCGGACTTCCGAGAGTTGTTTTCCGGCCGCCGGGGCCCCTTCCGCAACGCGGACGACCATGATATCGAGATCACCCGTCACGTCCGCCAGCGTCTGGACATCGCTGCCGAGAATCTCGTTTGCCGCCACGCGGGCACCCGCTCGTTCGGGGAAGAGTACGGCGTCGACGAACCGTGTGTACGCTTCACCAGTCGAGCGGTCGATGCGCGCGACAGTCCTGATACCCGGAGAGAGTTCCGCTGCGGCCAGACAGACCGCGAGGTTCAGCCCGGTTTCACCCGTCAGCGCCGCGATTGCGTCGGCCCGCTCGATGCCGGCCTGTTCGATGATGTCGGGGTTGGTTGCATCACCCTGAATGACAGTCGCCATCCACTCGTCGGCGAGTTCGGAGACGATTCGCTCGTCGCGTTCGATGATCGTCACGTTGTGGCCGCGATCCCCGAGGATCTCGGCTGTCTGAAAGCCGACACGCCCACCGCCAGCGATGATAATGTCGAATGTACTAGCCATATTCTCAGTCTTCGGTGTCCGGTTTGAGGTTCGTTTCGGTCGATGAGAGGCTGGGCTTCTGTGCCACGTTCGTCCGGTTGAGGACGATGTAGGCGACTCCGCCGAGCAGGATCCACGCCACGCTGAGTCCGAGCGCGAGTGGGTCCGTCCGAATCAGATACTCCACGAGCACGCCGGTGAGCAGCAGATTGAGTCCGATCCCGATGATCGGCGGTGCCGGGTAGAACGGCATCTCGTACGGACGGTTCATATTCGGACGTTCACGCCGGAGTCTGATGACGGCGACGTTGACAATGACGAAAGAGAGCAGGAAGAACAGACTCGACATGTTGCCCGCGCTCTGTGTCGGGAGCGCCACCGACCCGAGCATCACGACTGCGCTAGCGAGAATCGCGAAAAACGGCGTCCCGTATCGGTGGTGTAGTTGGCCGAAGGAGGGCAGTAACTGTCCTTCACGCCCCATCGAAAACGCCACGCGCGAAGAGGCGATTACGACTGCATTCAGCGCCGTCAGCGTCGAGAACACCGCGCCGAACACGATGAGCGCACCGCCGTTCTGGATAATCGGCAGGCCGGTCGGCATGAACGAGGTTGCCGCCGTGGCGATTCCTGCCTCGCCAGCATCGGCCAGCCCATTCGCCCCGAGGGTTCCGACCGCGACGGTGACGACTGCCAGATAGACGATGACGGTCGCGATGAGGCTAATGAAAATCGCTTTCGGGATGTTCTCGCGTGGATTTTTGACCTCCTCGGTGACCGTCGTGATGAGGTCGTATCCCTCGAAGGCGATAAATGTCAGCCCCATCGCTGGAAGAATCGCCGTCGCGCCGGCTCCGTCTTTGAACAGTGGCTGGAACTCTGCGCTGGAGAACATCGGCGAGGCGAGGCCAAAGACGACGAACACCAGCAGTATTCCGACCTTGATGATCGTGAAAATCGTCTCGGCGCTCCCGCTGGCGGCAGTCGAGACGGCGTTGAGTGCGACCAGCGCGAGCACCGCGACGAACGCCAGCAGGAAACTCGGCGGAACGGACACGCCGACGGCCGGAATCACGATTGCGCCGACCTGACCTGGTGCCGGGACCAGCCCGTAGACGTGCAGTAATTCGAGGAAGTTCGGTGCAAAGCCCAGCGCGTATAGCGCCCCCGCAATCATGTACGCGAACCAGAGCATCCAGCCCATGAGAAACGAGGAGAGGTCGTCGAAAATCTCCCGGACGAAGGCGTATCCACCGCCGCTTTTCGGAATCGACGCGGCGAGTTCCGCGTAGGAGAGCCCTGTGAACGCGGTGACGACGCCGTTCAGCGTGAAGACGAGAATCGCCGCCGGTCCGGCGATTTCGGCGGCTAATCCGGTCAACACGAAGATTCCCGCCCCGATCATCGCGCCCATCCCGATCATCGTCGCGTCGAGCAATCCGAGTTCGGCGTTCGGGGATCGAGTTTCGCTACTCATTCGTTCTGACCGTCTTTCGCTGGTCGTCCATGTGGGTTTGGTTTTGCGGAAGTTGCGGTTTTACTACCCCGTCGAATCTCTCTGGCATAGGAACCGTGCTGATGTTTAATACAGCTCCACGAACAATATGTCAACACTCGGGAACTGTCTCCGGAGACACAGCGACTACAGATCGCTCGAATATTCACTTACCATGACACAGAAGAAGCGATACGTGATCGCTGGCGGGGGACGCGTCGGCTTACAGACAGCCGAGAATCTCGCGGAGCAGAGCCACGACGTGGCGATCATCGAAGCCGATGAGACGCGGGTCGAAGAACTATCCGACGCCTATCTTGGGCCTGTCTTCCACGGCGACGCGACCAGTCCGTCAGTCCTGAAGCAGGCCGACTTACCGAATGCCGACGCTATCGCGGCGCTGACCGACGAGACGGGAACGAATCTGACAATCTGCATGGAGGCCCAGCAACTCGCTCCGTCGATCCGAACGCTCGCCCGCGCGGAGACCCAGTCCGACCACGAGTACGACGAGGTGGTCGACGCCACCCTCCTGCCGCAGTATCTCGGCGGCGACCACGCGGCAGATATGCTCACTGGCACGGATATCCGCACGCTCGTCTACCCCACCGCTGATCTCGACATCATCGAGGTCGCTGTCGCCGAATCGGCACCCGTTGCGGATCGACGACTCGACGAAATCGCTCTTCCAGAGGGGGCGCTTTTGCTCTCGACCGCAGACCGGGAAGAACTCGCCGGGCCCGATACCGTACTGGAACCCGACGAACGCTACATCGTCGCTGTCGAGTCTCAGGTTGTCGACGAAGTGCTGAACCTCATGCGTGGGTAACTGACGCTCGGCCAGTCGCCCCCGTTCTGGGTGTGTCGCTGTCCGGCTTTTGCCGGGGTTTACTCGTCGAGCGCGTCTGCGATCGTTTCGAGTTCTGCCTTCCGAAACGGTCGGTCAGTATCAGTGGGTTCGTCGTCATCACCAATCTCGGACAGAATGGCGGCTCGCATTTCCGGCTTCGGTGGCAGCGGATCGAGGTCGATCTCACTACCGACAGCGTCACAGAGTGCCGCGAGGTCCTCTTTCGTGAACGTGGCCGAAATCTCGCGCTCGAAGCGACCCGAGGCAACCCTGAGTTCGTTTCTGAGATCGTCGACGGTTTTTGCCATGTGCTCTCGTGTGGGGCGGGGCCTGTGTTAGTTCTGGTTCTGAGTTATGATTCTTCAGTCGGCGTGTTCCTGAGCGCACCTCGCAGACTGACTGGAATTCGCACGGGAAAAGACCCGACAGTTGCTCATCTCTCGACCGATATCGAGGTCGGTGGCTGATATAACGCCCCCGAGTATTGAGGTCCCGTTTTGGGCGGCTCAGAATGACTCTTGGGGCCGTTAGAACGCGTTCCCCGGTATATGTGCCTCGGTAAAATACTCTGTAAATGTAAGGTCCAATGCCATCAGAACAACCAGACACCAACCGTCGACCATTGATGAAAGCAGCAGGCGCAGCCAGTGCTGTCGCACTCGCGGGCTGTCTCACCTCGTCAGACAGCGATGACGACGAACCAGAACAACAGCCCCAGACTCAGGCCGACCAGAACGAAGAAGAAGGACTACCGGAGGCGAAGGAGGTCGATACCGACCGGATCGCGGCGGATCCGACGGATCTTCCGGACCCAGTCGACTGGTCCGAGCCGCGTCACCACGAGGTGGAGATGAAGACGACGGAGGAGACTGCCGAAATCGAACCGGGCGTCACGTTCGATTACATGACTTTCGACGGCCGCATTCCGGGTCCGATGGTTCGGGTCCGCCAGGGTGACACGGTCAATGTTACGCTGACCAACGACGAGTCCAACTCGATGCCGCACAACATCGACTTCCACGCCGTCTACGGTCCCGGTGGCGGCGCTGGCGCTTCGACGGTCAACCCCGGCGAAACCGCCTCATTCGAGTTCAAGGCGATGTACCCCGGTGTCCACGTCTACCACTGTGCGGTGCCGAACCTGGACCACCACATCAGCGCCGGGATGTTCGGTGCCATCCTCGTCGAACCCAAAGAGGGGCTGCCCGAGGTTGATCGGGAGTTGTACTTCGGCCAGCACGAACTGTACACCGACGCCGAGGCGGGCGAGAAAGGCCACCACAACTTCGACTTCGGCGCGATGAAATCCGAGGATCCGACTTACGTCTGTCTCAACGGCGAAGCCTACGCCATCACCGGCGACGGTTACGGACCCGTCGATGTGGAGAAGGGTGAGCGGGTCCGCATCTTCCACGCCAACGGCGGGCCGAACCTCATCAGTTCCTGGCACGGAATCGGCAACGTCTGGGAAACGTTCTACCGCGACGGCGCAATCGCTTCCGATCCGGACCACTACGTCGAGACTGCGCCCGTGGTTCCGGGGAGTGTCGCCATCGCAGAGATCGACACGCCGGTGCCCGGCCCGATCAAACTGGTCGACCACGCGCTCAGTCGAGTCGCCCGCAAAGGCATGCTCGGCATCATCAACGTCGAGGGCGAGGCCGAACCAGAGATCTTCGACCCCGAACCCGCCTGATTTCGGGGCGGGCGATCCCGCTTTGCGCTTCTGCGTTTTTTACTGCAACTGCTCGTACTCGTCGAGATACTCGCCGTAGACGTCGATAGCCTGCTGGATCGGTTCGGAGGAGGTCATGTCGACGCCGGCCTCGCCGAGGAGTTCGAGCGGGTAGCCGTGTGAGCCGCTCTGGAGGAACTCCCGGTAGCGCTGGGCTGCCGGCTCGCCCTCGTCTCTGATGGCTTCCACCAGCGAGACGGCGGCACAGATTCCCGTCGAGTACTGATAGACGTAGAAGGCCCGGTAGAAGTGCGGAATGCGCATCCACTCGCGAGCGATCCGGTCGTCGATGACCCCCGGCTCGTAGTAATCGCCCTTGAGTTCCCGGTAGAGGTCGTCCAGTCGGTCGGCGGTGAGCGGTTCGCCCTCTGCCGAAAGCTCGTGAGCACGCTGCTCGAACTCCGCGAACATCGTCTGGCGGAACAGCGTCGAGCGGAACCGTTCGAGATACTGATTGAGGATGTGCCGGCGGAGTCGTTCATCCTCGACGGTATCGAGTAGATGGTGGGTCAGCAGCGTCTCGTTGACCGTCGAGGCGATTTCGGCGATGAAGATGGTGTAATCCGCGTAGACGTACGGCTGGGTCTCGCTGGCGAGTTCGGAGTGCATCGAGTGGCCGAGTTCGTGCGCCAGCGTGTACATCGAGGACACGTCATCCTGGTAGTTCATCAGGATGTACGGCTGTGAGTCGTAGGTCCCGCCGCTGTAGGCCCCTGATTGCTTGCCGGCGGTCTCGTACACGTCGACCCACCGGGAGTCCAGCCCCTCCGCAAGTCGGGACTGGTACTCCTCGCCGAGCGGTGCCATCGCGTCGGTGACGTACTCACAGGCTTGCTCGTATGGGATCTCGGGACTCTCGCCGTCGACCAGCGGGATGTACAGATCCCACATCTGGAGTTCGTCGCCGCCGGCGGCCTCCCGTTTCAGGTTGGCGTGGCGGTGCAGTTCACCGAGGTTGTCCCGAACTGTGTCGACGAGGGTGTCGTACACCTCGACGGAGATGTTCGGGCCGTTGAGTGCGGCCTCGCGAGCAGTTTCGTAGTTGCGCGCTTCGGCCAGTTTCTCGTTTTTCTTGACACTGTTGCGGTAGGCCGTTCCGACGGCGTTGCGGACGTCCTCCCACTCGTCGTAGAACTGCTCGTAGACCTCTTGGCGGAACTCCCGGTTCGGGTGTTCCTGCAACGTCGTGAAGTTATTGAGGGTGATCTCGACGGCCTCGCCGTCGGGCTTTTCGACGACGGGGAACTCCATATCAGCGTTGGCGAGCATGTTGTACACCTCGCCGGAGGCGCCGGTGATCTCACCCAGTTCCGCCAGCAGATTTTCGACCTCCGCCGAGCGAGTGTGTGGCTTCGTCCGCAGAATATCGTCGAGGAAGTGCTCGTATTCTTCGAGTTCGGACTCCTTGTCGATCATCGCCTCGATTTCCTCTCGATCCAGCGCCTGAATCTCCGGTTCGATGAAACTGGTCGCGCTGTCGGCCTCGGCGTACAGCGACTGAGCGCGGGTCGCCATCGCCTGGCGCTCGCCGTCTCGCGTGTCCTCGTCCTTGCGCATCCGGGCGTAGGCCATGACGTTTGCCACCGTTCGCATCACGTCCTCGTAATTCTCGAACAGCGAGAGCAGCGTCTCGGCGTCCTCGGCGGCCTGTCCTTCGAAGGCACGAAGCTCGTCGAGACGGGATTCGACCGCCTCGTAGGCTTCCTGCCACTGCTCGTCGGTCTCGAATAGCGACTGGAGGTCCCATTTGTACTGCTCGTCGATATCCCCGCGTTCGGGTACTGAACTCATACCCCTCCGTAGGGAGCATGCTCCCCTAAATCTGTCCCGAGACGGTGAACGGGCTCTCGCCTTCGGTCCAGTCCCAGCCGGGTAGTCGTGTCTGAAAGCCCGCGGCCAGCGCCGCATCGAGATCGTCGGCGCCGGCACTCTCGCCCTCGTGGACGTGCACGTCCGCGTAGTGGAAGGTCGCTTCTCCGAGCAGTCGGAGGGGCTGGGTGCCGGCGATCATCCCCGCCAACTCCCGGCCGAGTAGTTCGTCGACGACGAAGCCGGGGTAATCCTCATCGACGTGGAGCTCCCGTAAGAGGCGGACCAGTGCGGCGACATTGACCGCCAGATCGCCGTCGACGAACACGTCTTCGACTGCCTCGCGGTACTGCTCCCGAGAGATGTGATCGACTTCCGTCTCGAATAATTCCCCGAGGTCGTCGCGCACGTCGTTGACCAGCGGGACGATGCGTTCCTCGCGGGACTGGACCCACTCGTACTCCTCGACGACGACGGCCGGTGTGATGTGCATATCGGAGTTCTGGTGTGGCGTAACAATTAGTCTTCGCGGCGAGTGGAAGGGCCTTGCTCCGCTCACAGCCGGAGTCCTGAATTATCCAGGTGGTCAAAATGTGAACCGCTTGCCCACGTAATCAAATCTATCTGCGAGTCTGGGCTGGTAGCTGTCTCTCGATGAGGAGAAACCCGTGAAGCAGCGCCGAGAGAGAGCCGATCATAAACATCACTAAAAACATCAGCGTCGCTAACAAGCTTCTCGGACTGAGTTGCTCAACAAACAGCCGATAGGATTGCCCGTTCTTTTGGATACAATTGTCTCCTCCTGTGTCAGTCCCGAGTGTAAACCCGGGATTGCGATTCGTGGTATGGGGGTCTGTATTATCTGCCGCAACTGCTGCATCAAACACCTCCTGCTCTCGTGGTGAGAGGTCGTCATAATCCTGAACGTAGTCGTTATTCGCGCAATCGTCTGCAGTGGTAACTCTGTATTCGTATTCTGAACTAGGTGCAGTAACCAATCCAAAAGCGCCTATTGCACCAATTATGACGAGCACTGCAAGAACCGTAGCGTCTGATCTCGATGTGGGAGTAACTGAGTTTCCGATTAGACCACTGAGGCCAACGGCGAGACAGCCAACAATCAAAAAGAAAAGGACTGACGATGGAGAGATCATATGACTCATCGCTCTCACCAATGACATATGTTTTGTGTAGATTCATAATAACGAACATCTCAGTCTGTCTCGCTATTGGTTGTCCACGTTTTCGGTATCTGTAGAACCGACGCGCTGTTATCGGCTGGGCTGGAGTCGATTAGTACAGGGGGCATACGTACCGCGACGAGTGATAACCGAGAGGGGTCTGTCAAAAGTCCAGTGTAACCGATAGAGGATGGATGCGGCACAGGAAGTGTGCTATTTCGACTAAATAACGTCCCAATTGAGTTTTAAAATACATCTATGAAGTGTCCACTGAAATTTCTCCGATTAATTTCCTGCATATTATGTGCAATGAGCATTAAAGACTTTAGATGGTTGACACCGCGAATTTTGAATCTACCAGCAAACTCTCTCAATATTTATCGCGCCTCCCTGGTTTGTTTTTTCTTGTCGGTGGGCTAATTTGCCTAACCGGCATCTCACAGGCCATTTTGCACCTTTTTGGTGACGGATCAGTAGTCACCGCTCTCTTTCAGTTCATTTTCGTAGGCATCCCGGGTGCAACCCTCATGTTTGCCGGTTATTGGCTCCCACGTTCCGGCATTTCTCCGCAGTACTATCTGCGGGTGATCACATGGATTGTCGGAGGGACTGGCGTCATGTTCGGCTTCATACTCTTACGTGACCTCCATCCAGGTGTTACCGTCGAATGGTCTGTCGGTACACAATCAATCGCACTAATGATCGGCTCTATCGGTGGATTATTAATCGGAGTCGAAGAGTCCAGAGTAACAATTCGGACGAAAGAACTTGAGGAGCGTACCCGTAAACTGAAAGATCGTGAGCAGCATCTTGAAAATCAAAAAGAGCGGTTAGAGGAATTTGCAAATGTTGTCTCCCACGATTTGCGAAACCCACTGAACGTCGCCAACGCACGGCTGGAACTAGCCCAAGATGACTGCGACAGCAAACACCTTTCACACGTTGAGAGTGCGAATGAGCGTATGGAAGCATTAATTACTGATCTCTTGACTTTAGCTCAACAAGGCCAAACCCCGTCTGAACAGACCATGATTGAACTCTCAGATTTGGTTGACACCTGTTGGACGACTGTTCAAACGGAAAGTGCGGCTATCAATGTAGTGACTCACTCAACCATTCGTGCTGAAGAGAGTCGCCTCAGACAGCTATTCGAGAATCTGTTTCGAAATAGTGTAGAGCATGGTAGTTCTGACGTGAGGATAACTGTCGGTGACCTCAACGATGGATTTTATGTTGAGGACGATGGACCCGGCATCCCGTCTGACGAGCGAGATGCTGTGTTTGAGTCTGGACACTCGACCTCAGCGCAGGGAACTGGCTTTGGATTAAGTATTGTTAAACAGATTGTCGATTCGCACGAGTGGGAAATTCAAGTTGTCGAAGGTTCTACTGGTGGAGCACGGTTTGAAGTTACAAATGTTGAGTTTGTAGCCGAATAGGTTCTTTGCAGTTTGTAAGCAGTGTCTGGCACGATGTAGATAGATTAGCACTCTGCGCCGGTAGGTAAGTCTCAAATGATGACTGATTTAATCTAATCTGGCGAGCGGACTGTCAAGATACGGGCCCTGCATCTTGTATACCTCTTCTAACATCACTGAATGATGTGAGTAATGTCACCACCCAGTCCGCACGTCTACTTACCAGCGTATTCAGCCAGTTCTACGATGAAACAATCACCTTGTGAATCGTTCGCTGACCTCCTCTACGTAGTCAACCACAGGAACTCAACCAAACCACGCTCCGAAACCAGCCACGCAGTATAATTGCTACCATCCCCAAAAACCACACATGCGCGAACTCGTCTTCGCTCTGGAATACGAGCCCGGCTACAACCGCGTGGCCGACACGCTCGCCGAGCATCCCGACGCCCGGATTCGCTCGCTGTCGCTGCACGCGACCGCCGATCACCTCTGGCGGGTCGATCACGTCAGCGGCTCTGCCGCGGCGCTCGACGACATCAGAGACGCTTTTCTCGACGCCGACTACTACGCCGACTGCCTGGCGACCGACCACTGCGGCGCGACACAGACGACTCGCGTCCTCGACCGCACCGACGACACGCTCGTCCTCTACTCGACGTGGGAGCGCACGCCGACCTGTGCCTCGGTCCCGCATATCGCCCGCGATCACCTCGGCGACGGCGTCCTCTTTGAGACGCGCAACGAGGGCCGACACTACACCTGGCGGCTCATCCACCCCGACGACGGCGACGTGACCGGCTTTTTCGACACCCTCGACGGGGCCGTCGGCGACTGCGCCCAGATGGAGATGCTCCGAACCGGCGAAACTGCCGCCGGGACGGGCGGCGACGAGCCAGAGGGGGAACTCTCCCCAGAACAGGAGGCAGCACTCCGGGCCGCCGTCGAACACGGCTACTACGAGTCGCCCCGAGAAATCGACGTTGGTGATCTCGCCGACCACCTCGACATCCCGCGGTCGACGCTCACCTACCGACTCCGACGGGCCGAAGAACAACTCGCCAAACGCCACGTCACCGGGACGCAACTGGCCGAAAACGCCCCCTCGCTCTGAATCTTGGAATATTCCAACAAAGGGTTATCGAACTAACTCTCTTACGGGCAGGTAATGACAGAGAACGCTGACGGCGTGGGAGACGGTTCCCGAGTGGAACTCACCGCTCGGCTCACAGTCCCGGAGATGGACTGTCCGTCCTGTGCCCAGAAAGTCGACAAGAGTCTCCAGCGCGTCGACGGTATCGTCGAGATGGATCTCCAGCCGACCACCGGGACGGCGACGGTCACCTACGACGCCGATCGGGCCAGCGAGGGTGACATCGTCGAACGGATCGAAGCCGCCGGCTACGAGGTCGTCGGCGGAGATGACTCCGACTCGGATGGGGACGAGGTCGAGATGGCGCCGCCGTCGGAAATCTGGACGACCCCCCGCGCGAAGAAGACGTGGCTCGGCGCAGTGCTGGTCACGCTCGGCCTCGTCTTCGAGTTTCTCCTGACGGGCCAGAACGTCGATATTGCCGCCGTCCTCGACGTTCCGCTGGCGATCAGCGACGTGCTGTTCCTTGGTGCTGTCGCGGCCAGCGGGATTCCCGTCATCCGCAGCGGTTACTACTCGGCGAAGAATCTGAGTCTGGATATCGACCTGCTGATGGGGACGGCCATCATCGCCGCGACGGGAATTGGCTACTTTGTCGAGGCAGCGACGCTCGCGGTCCTCTTTAGCATCGCCGAACTGCTGGAGGACTACGCCATGGATCGGGCCCGAGATTCCCTGCGGGAGTTGATGGAACTCTCGCCGGACGAGGCGACAGTCAAGCGGGACGGCGAGGAGGTCACCGTTCCCGCCGAGGACGTGGCGGTCGGTGAAACCGTCGTGATCCGCCCGGGTGAGAAGATTCCTCTCGATGGGGCGGTCACCGACGGCGAGAGCGCGGTCGACGAGTCGCCGATCACCGGTGAGAGCGTCCCTGTCGATAAAACGCCCGGCGAGGAGGTCTACGCTGGGTCGATCAACGAGGAGGGGTATCTCGAAGTCGAGGTCACCTCGACGGCCGGCGATTCGACGCTCTCGCGGATTATCGAGATGGTCCAGGGCGCGCAGGCGAACAAGACCAAAACCGAGCAGTTCGTCGACCGTTTCGCGGGCTACTACACACCGCTGGTCGTTGCGCTGGCGATTCTGACGGCCGCGGTGCCGCCGCTGCTCATCACCGATCCGATCACCGTCGACGTGGCCGGCTACGGGCTGTTCTTCGGCGACGGCTGGCGGACGTGGTTCATCCGCGGCCTGACGCTTTTGGTGATCGCTTGTCCCTGTGCCTTCGTCATCTCGACGCCCGTCTCGGTCGTCTCCGGTATCACCAGCGCTGCGAAAAACGGTGTTCTGATCAAGGGCGGTGACCACCTGGAGACGATGGGTGAAGTCGACGCCGTCGCAGTCGACAAGACGGGTACGCTCACGAAAGGCGAACTGGCAGTAACCGATGTCGTCCCGTTCGGCGAGACTGACGAGTCGACGCTGCTGTGGTACGCCGCCGCCGTCGAACAGCGAAGCGAACATCCAATCGCCGACGCAATCGTCACGCGAAGCGAGGAGACTGGCGTGGCGGAGTTGCCCGAACCGACCGACTTCGAGAGTCTCACCGGGCGAGGAATCCGCGCCGACATTGACGTCTCCGGCGAAGCCGGAGGCTCGTCGGACTCGTCCGACGGTGGCGAGACCTACTACGCCGGCAAACCGGCCCTGTTCGGTGATCTCGGCTTCGACCTCTCCCGACCGGCAGCGACCGATGGCGGCGTCTCTGCGGCCGCGGCCACGGAGTCGACTGGCCCGGCCGTCGGCGAGACCATCGCGGCGCTGGAACAGGAGGGCAAGACGGTCGTGCTCGTTGGGACTGACTCGGAACTGCTGGGGGCGGTCGCCATCGCCGACGAGGTGCGACCGGCCGCCAAGCGCGCTGTCGAACGCCTCCACGAACTCGGCGTTGAACACGTCGTGATGCTCACCGGCGACAACGAGGGTACCGCTCGCGCTATCGCCGAGGAGGTCGGCGTCGACGAGTACCGCGCCGAACTCCTGCCCGAAGGCAAAGTCGAGGCTATCGAAGGGTTGCAGGCCGAATACGGGACGGTCGCGATGGTCGGTGACGGGATCAACGACGCCCCTGCGCTGGCGACGGCCGATGTTAGCGTCGCGATGGGTGCCGCCGGTACCGACACCGCACTGGAGACTGCCGATATCGCGCTGATGGGCGACGACATCGGGAAACTCCCGTACCTGTACTCCCTCTCGCACACGGCCAACGGCGTCATTCGACAGAGCATCTGGGCGAGTCTCGGCGTGAAGTTCCTGCTCGCGCTCGGTGTCCCGCTGGGGCTGGTGAGCGTCGCCGTCGCCGTTGTCGTCGGTGACATGGGGATGAGCCTCGGCGTGACGGGCAACGCGATGCGGCTCTCACGGGTCCAGCCCGACAGCGATTTCGAGTCCTGACCGAGTGCGCGTCTGCCGCCGTGAACCGCTCAGTTCCCGAAACTGATCCTTTGCGAAGGTTTTTATATGCAGCGCCGTCAAATCTCAGTCACCAAGCGGTTTTCCGGGCGCGTGTCCGGATACACCTTGCAATTCGACAATGTCTGGTTCAATTATCGACAGCGAACAGTCCACACGGGTGCGGACAGCGCACGCGTGTGCCCTGCGAAACGGTTCTGACCTATGAGCACAGTAGAGCAACAACTCGAAGAGATAGAAGCGACGATCGAACAGGAAGTGCCATCCGACGTGCAGATCACGGAAGTCCGATACGAGGGCCCCGAACTGGTCGTCTACACGCGGGACCCGAAACGGTTCGCCCGTGACGGCGATCTCGTCCGGCAACTGGCATCGAAACTCCGGAAACGGATCACGGTCCGTCCGGATCCGGCGGTGCTCTCGAAGCCCGACGACGCCCGCGATCAGGTACTCGATGTCATTCCCGACGAGGCCGGCGTGACGGATCTGGATTTCCACGTCGACACCGGCGAAGTCGTCATCGAGGCCGAAAAGCCGGGGATGGTGATCGGCCGCCACGGTGAAACGCTGCGAGAGATTACGCAGGAAACCGGCTGGACGCCCGAAGTCGTTCGGACGCCGCCGATCGAATCCTCTACGGTCAAAAACGTCCGGAATTTCCTGAAACAGGAACGGGACGACCGTCGCGATATCCTCGAACGGATCGGCCGACAGATCCACCGCGAGGAGATGTCCGACGACCAGTGGGTTCGTATCACGACGCTGGGTTGTTGCCGAGAAGTCGGTCGCGCCGCGTTCATTCTCTCGACACCGGAGACTCGCGTCCTCATCGACTGCGGTGACAAACCCGGCGCTGAAGACGAGGTCCCCTATCTGCAGGTCCCCGAAGCGCTGGGCTCCGGTGCGAGTTCCCTCGATGCAGTCGTGCTGACCCACGCTCACCTCGATCACTCTGCGCTCATTCCTCTCCTGTTCAAGTATGGCTACGACGGCCCCATCTACACCACCGAACCGACACGGGACCTGATGGGCCTGCTCACGCTGGATTATCTCGACGTGGCCGCCAAGGAAGGGCGCGCCCCGCCGTACGAATCGGAGATGGTCCGGGAAGCGATCAAACACACCATCCCGCTCGAATACGGCGACGTGACGGATATCTCGCCGGATATCAAACTCACGCTGCACAATGCCGGCCACATTCTCGGCTCCGCAGTGTCGCACTTCCACATCGGGGATGGCCTGTACAACGTCGCCTTCTCCGGAGACATTCACTACGACGACACGCGGCTGTTCAACGGCGCAGTCAACGACTTCCCCCGCGTCGAGACGCTCGTCATGGAGTCGACCTACGGCGGCCGAAACGACTACCAGACCGACCAGCAGGACTCCGAGCGGAAACTCAAAGAGACGATCAGAAACACCCTCAACGGGGACGGAAAGGTCCTCATCCCGGCCTTCGCCGTCGGCCGCTCACAGGAGATCATGCTCGTCCTCGAAGAGGCGATGCGGGAAGGCGAGATTCCCGAGGTGCCGGTCCACCTCGACGGGATGATCTGGGAGGCAACGGCGATTCACACCACCTATCCCGAGTATCTCCGCGACGATCTGCGCGAGCGCATCTTCCACGACGACGCCAATCCCTTCCTCTCCGATCAGTTCAACCATATCGACGGCGGCGAGGAGGAACGGCAGGATGTCGCCGACGAAGGCCCGTCGATCATCATCTCCACCTCGGGAATGCTCGAAGGCGGCCCGATCATGTCCTGGCTCGAACACCTCGGCACCGACCCCGACTCGACGCTGACCTTCGTCGGTTATCAGGCCCAGGGGACCCTCGGCCGACGCATCCAGAACGGCTGGGACGAGATTCCAATCGACAATGGCGGTCGCGGTCGAGAGACGCTCACGCTGAAAATGGACACCGAAGTGGTCGACGGCTTCTCCGGCCACGCCGACCGGCAGGGACTGGAGAACTTCGTCCGCACGATGAACCCCCGTCCCGAGAAGGTGCTCTGTGTTCACGGCGACGAATCCTCGACACAGGAGTTCTCCTCGGCGCTGTATCACGAGTTCAACATGCGCACCTTCGCGCCGAAAAATCTCGAAACGTTCCGCTTCGTCTGAGTTCTTAGTCGTCGCCGCTCGTCGGGAACCGAACGACGAACGCCGCGCCGCCGAGACCGACGCTTTTGTCCTCTGTCTCCCCCGCGAGTTCGACCGTTCCGCCGTAACTTTCGACCAGTCTGCTCACGATGTACAGCCCCATGCCCGTCCCGCGACTCTCCGGATCCGTCCAGCCGCGATCGAAGAGCTGATGGCGTGCGGACTCGGGCACGCCCGGTCCGTTATCGGAAACGATGACCGTCACCTCGCCGTCGCGTTCCGTGACGGACACTCGCACGGTTGGGTCGGCCGCGTCGGTGTGCGTGAGTGCGTTGGTGAAGAGGTTCCGAAAGACCGAGCCCAGTAGCTCGTTCGCTTGCACGCGAACCGCGGGAATCGTCCCGGCGACTGTCATCGTCGCTTCGGGGACGGTTTCCCGCGCGTTTTCGAGTTCGGTCTGTAGGATCGGGCGGATCTCGACGGGGTGATGGGAGTCGTCCATCTTGAGCATCACGTCCGCCACGTCGCGGGCGACGTTCGTGAGTCCGATCGCCTGATTGATGCTCTCGATGGCTGCGGTCACCTGTTCGTCGTCGCCGTCGCCGGCTTCCAGCAGTTCCATCGACGCCAGCGCGACCTGCAGGTCGTTGCGGATATCGTGCCGAACCATCTCGTTCAGCACGCTGAGATCGTCTTTCTGCTGTTCGAGTTGGCGTTCGTACTCCTTTCGCGTGCTGATGTCTTGCTGGAAGCCGACGTAGTGGGTCACCTCGCCGTTCTCACTGTGCAGCGGCGCGAGCGTTACCTCATTCCAGAACTGCTCGCCGTCTTTCCGATAGTTACGTAGTTCGACCCGGACGGAATCGTCCGCTTCGATCGCCGCCCGCATCCGTGCGACCGACTCCTCGGTAGTCTCCGGGCCCTGCAGAAACCGACAGTTCCGGCCGAGAATCTCCGACTCCGGATAGCCCGTGATCTCCTCGAATCCCTCGTTCGCGTAGATCAGCGGCTCGTCGTCGGCCTGCATATCGGCAATCGCGATCCCCAGCGGTGCCTCCTCGATCGACTGGAGTTTGAGTTCGATCGTCGATATCTGCTCGATCATCTCGGAAATCTCGTCGTCCGTTCCTGACATTCCGTGGCTCTATCGAACAGAGGATAGCCCTCGGTTTGGGTGTTTGGGCTCGCTCGTTTCGCCGTCGCAATTCACCCTCGAAACGGAATCGTACTCACCGCGCCTCTGATTCGGTACGTCTCTTGTTGTTCCATACGATGGCTCGGAGCTGTCGAGAGCGGCACTCGTCAAAACGGTACAGTTCGACGAAGCAATGTTCATCTCCCTATGCCGTCCCGAGCAATCCCCGAGTTCGAGCAGGCAGTTCCGACAGACAAACTGCTCTGATTCTGTCCGCCGTCGTTAGCTGGAATCGCTGCTTGACTCGCTGTTGCCAAGCAACGAGAGACTGCCAAAGTAGACGAACGCGAAGACGAACGCGAACATCACGGCTTCCAGCGGCTGGATCAACTGTCCCCGGACGAGCGAGACGGCTCCCCAGAGGACGACGGCGATGACGACGATTCCAGCGGCCGTGACGAGCAAGCCCGGATCCGGAAGCATCTCGTCTAGTTCCACACGCTTGTGTGTGTTCCGGAGTACCAAAGCTTTCCCGCTCACTCGGTGTAAAACTCCCAGGCGTCGTATCCCAGCGCGACGAGCAACAGCAGGGCCGCGGCGGCGCTGAGATACGGGGAGTTGACGGCGACGTTCGCCACGACGAGTCCGAGCGCGAGCAAGAAAGTCCAGTGGTCGAGTTTCCGGAGGTGGCTGCCGAAGGACTCGTCGTCGGTCGACTCGCCAGCAGTACCCGACACCATATCTCTCAGTGGGACCGATTCCGGCAAGGGTGTTCCGGTTCGGGGCAACTCAGTCGTCAGTCGCCACGCCGGAGGTGTCGCTGCCGCTCTCGACGGGCTCGTCGTCGGACAGCAGGTGACAGGCTCCGCAATGATCTCCGCCCACGAGCGGCGGCGCAGTCGTCTCGCAGACGCTCTCGTAACGCTGCGCGAGGATCTCTTCGGCCCGTTCCCACTCCTCACCGGCGACCGCTTCGAGTGCGTCGTCGACGGTCGACTCGTGGGCGGCGGGCAGGTCGGTCTGAATCGTTCGTTCTTTGAGCGTCTCCACGACGCCGTCTGTCTCGGCGTCCCCGTCGATGCTCTCGATGTCGAACCGCCGGCTTTCGATCTGCTGGCGGAGATCCATGATCTCGCGGTAGCTCTCCTGCTCGATATCCATCCCGTCGGGTGGAATGACCTTCGGACACCGCGTTCTGAACCGACAGCCACTCGGCGGCTCCCGTGGTGAGGGAACGTCCCCCGACAGCGCCTCGATCTCCCGATCCTGTTCCTCCGTCGAGGCCCGCGGGACGCTCTCGAGTAGCGCCTGCGTGTAGGGGTGTTTCGGGCTCTCGAAGATCGCTTCGGCCGGTCCGATCTCGACGATCTCACCGAGATACATCACCGCGACCCGGTCGCTAATGTGCCGGATGACCGAGAGATCGTGTGAGATCAACAGGAAGGTGAGATCGAACTCCGCTTGCAGGTCGCCGAGGAGGTTGAGAATCTGGGCCTGGACGGAGACATCGAGCGCGCTCGTCGGCTCGTCGAGCACCAGGAAGTCGGGGTTGAGTGCGAGCGCGCGGGCGATGCCGATCCGCTGGCGCTGGCCGCCGGAGAACTCGTGTGGGAATCGATCCACCTGGTCGGCGGACAGCCCCACGCGGTCGAGCAGATCAGCCGCCCGCGCTTGCCGCAGTTCCGCATCCGAACGCCCGACAGACACCGCTACGTCGAGTTCGTCGTCCGCCTCGCTCGCCTCGACGGAGAGGCCGTCTGCGACGCGCACCCGGAACGCTCCGGCCGTGTCGACGCCTGGGTCCGACGCCGCTGTGGGCTCGTCGCGCTCTGCTGCGATGTGGACTGTCACCTCCGCGACCCCCTGCCGTGGCTCGACGACTTTGTCGATATCGTCGCCGACGGTCACGGTCACGCGATCGGCCGAGATGCCACTTGCCTCGACGCTGGCTGCTGTCGTCACGTCGGGGTCGCTCTCCGGCCAGTTCTGAATCCGGAGCGGCTCGCGAATCGACTCGCCGATGGGCATCCGCGGATCGAGACTGGAGAAGGGGTCCTGGAAGATGAACTGGGCGTTCCGGCGGAACTCCTTGAGATCGCCGCCTGAAAGCTCGAAGACCTCTGTGCCGTCGAAGGTAACGCTACCGTCGGTCGCTTCCTGCAATCGGAGCAGCGTCTCGCCGCAGGTCGACTTTCCACAGCCGGACTCGCCGACGAGCCCGAGCGTCTCGCCCTCGTAGATGTCGAAGGAGACGCCGTCGACAGCCTTGACGGCGACTGGCTCGTTTCTGAGCAGGCGGTCGACGATAGTGTCCTGCTCGTAGAAGTACTTCTGTAGATTGTCGACCTCGACAAGCGGCTGTTCAGTCATCGTCCACCTCCGTGAAGTGATCCTCGGGCAGTGCAGTCGCCGGATCGTACTCGTGGTCGGCCAGATAACAGCGCACCTCGTGGTCGTCGCTCCCGTCGCCGGGGAACTCCGGCGGTTTGTCGAGACACTCCTCCATGGCCTTCGGACAGCGGTCGGCGAAGTAACACCGGTCGGCCATCCCACTATCGAGCAGGCTCGGGACGTTGCCCCCGATGGGCTGGAGTCGGCCGCCAGCACGCTCCAGGTCCGGCACCGAGCCGAGCAGCCCCTGTGTGTACGGATGGATCGGGTTGTCGAAGATGTCTTCGAGTGTCCCTCGCTCGACGATTTCGCCGGCGTACATCACACCGACGCGATCACACATCCGGGCGATCACGCCGAGATTGTGGGTGATCAGCAGAATCGTCATATCGATGTCCTCCTGCAACTCGGCGAGCAGGTCCAGGATCTGGGCCTGAATGGTCACGTCCAGCGCCGTCGTCGGCTCGTCGGCGACCAACAGATCCGGTTCGCCAGCCAGCGCCTGTGCGATCATCGCTCGCTGTAACATGCCGCCGGAGTACTCGTGGGGGTACTCCTCGGCCCGCTTGGCCGGGTCGGGAATGCCGACCTCTTCGAGCAGTTCGACCGCCCGCTCTCTGCTCTCTTTTTTGATGAACTTCCGCGAGCCCAGTACCGTGGAGGCGACCAGCGACCCAAGGGAGTACTCTGCCGTCCGGGC
The DNA here is from genome assembly GCF_037080055.1 of Halovenus anhuiensis. NCBI lineage: Archaea > Methanobacteriati > Methanobacteriota > Halobacteria > Halobacteriales > Haloarculaceae > Halovenus > Halovenus anhuiensis. Next base: position 628,696 of record NZ_JBAOJI010000001.1, on the reverse strand, counting down.
CGCGGTCGACCGCGGGCGGGCGCTCGCCCGCCGCTGGACCTCGACCGCCTCGGCGATCTGTTCGCCGACGGTCAAACTCGGGTTGAAACTGCTCTCGGGGTCCTGGAAGATCATGCTGAACGAACTCCCGCGGAGGCCGCGTCTGACTTCCTCGGGTACCGTGCGCAGATCGACGAACTCGCCGTCGACGGCCTCGGGGTGGTCGTCCTCGACGGCGGCCGCGAGGTCGGGACTGCGGTACTCGATGGTGCCGCTGGTGATCTCCCCCGGTGATTCGATGAGATCCATCAGCGAGCGGGCGGTGACGCTCTTGCCGCTGCCGCTCTCGCCGACGATGCCGAAGATCTCCCCGCGCTCGATATCGAGGTCCAGATTCGAGACGGCATTGATCTGCCCTTCCTCGGTAAAGAATCGCGTCGAGAGATTCCCGACACGGAGGAGTTGTTCGCTCATCTCAGGCACCCCGCTCGCTTCCCTCGACGTTGGGGTCGAGTGCGTCCCGTAGCCAGTCGCCGATCAGGTTGACTGCGATCACCGTCAGCACGATACCGATACCGGGGAAAATTGCCACCCACGGCCGCGTTCGGAGCAGGTCCTGTCCGCGTTCGATCTCGAAGCCCCACGACAGCGTCGTCCCGGAGAAGCCGAGGAAGGCCAGCGAGGCTTCGAGCAGGATGATCACCGCCACCTGGATCGTCGCCAGCACGATGATCGGCGTCACGCTGTTGGGCAGGACGTGTTTCAACAGGATCGTCCGGTTGTTCGCGCCGAAACTCTGGGCGGCTTTGACGTACTCCTGATTGCGGATCGACAGAGCCTCCCCGCGGGCGACGCGAGCGAACCAGACCCAGATCACCAGCGCCGCGACGATGGTCACTGTACCGGGTAAGGGGATGCTCTCGGGCATGCCGTCGGCCAGCCCCAACTGGACGAACGGATCGGGAATGCTGATCGTCGAGGACTCGAAGGCGCCGATCAGCGCCAGCGCGAGCACGAGCGCCGGAAACGAGAGCATCACGTCGGCGACGCGCATCATGCCGTCGTCGACGCGGCCGCCGTAGTAGCCGGCGATGAGGCCGTAGGGGACGCCGATGAGCATCGCGAGCGCGGTTCCGAACAGGCCGACCAGCACCGAGACGCGCGCCCCGTAGACGAACCGCGAGAAGACATCTTGCCCGACGTTGTTCGTCCCGAGGACGTGCTCGCTGTTCGGTTCGACGGTCACCTCGGCGAACTCACCGCCTTCAGAGATGGTCGCTTCGTACTCGTGGCCGACCGGGGGGTAGGGGTTGCCGCGGTCGCTGAAATAGCCGGTCTCGTTCGGGTTGTGTGTCGCGATAAAGGGCGCGAACAGTGCCATCAGGAAGATGGCCACGAGCAGCACTACCCCGATCTTTGCGAGCAGACTGTTCGAGAACTCCTGTTTCAGACTCGATTTGACACGGTCGGAAATCATTCACTGCTCACCCGTGGGTCGAGATACTGATAGATCGCATCGACGACAATGTTGAGCGTGACGAAGCCGATGGCGATGAAGACGACGATACCCTGCATCAGCGGCCAGTCTCTGGCGTTCAAGGCGTTGATCAGCCGCTGGCCCAGCCCCGGCCAGTTGAAGACCGTCTCGGTGATCACCGCCCCCCCGAGCAAGGTGCCGAGCTGGAGACCCAGCACGGTGATGATCGGGATCATCGTGTTCCGCAGGACGTGTTTGTACCGGATCAACACCTCCGGCAGCCCCTTCGCCTCCGTCGCGGTGACGTAGGGTTTGCCCATCTCGTCGAGCATCCCGCTGCGCGTGAGACGGGTGATCAGCGCCGTGAAGTAGGTGCCGAGCGTGATCGCCGGCAGCGTGATGTGTCTGAGCCAGGTGAGTAAATCGGCCGCTGAGCCGGTTCGTAACAGCGTCATCACCGCCTCCCCGAACCCGACCGGTCGGCGTCCGATCGGCAGATCGAAGAAGCTCAGCCCGACGGGAAACCCGCTGGCGCTCGGCGACGGGTACGGGATGCCGTACCAGACTCCGAAGACGAGAATGAGCATCAGTCCAAGCCAGAAGTTGGGCGTGCTGATTCCCAGAAGCGAGAACATCGTCGCTCCGTAATCCGCCGGTTCGCCCCGGCGGGTCGCGGAGATGACGCCGAGCGGAATCGCGATGACGATGGCGACCAGCGTGCCGGCAATCGCCAACTCCAGCGTCGCGGGGACGCGTTCAAGCACCATCGCGGTGACCTCCCGGTTCGACTGCCAGGAGTAGCCCAGATCACCGACGACGAAGTCACTCAGATAGTCGAAGTACTGGACGAAAATCGGCTCGTCGAGCCCCTCCTGTTCGCGGACGGTCTCGATGCGGTCCTGGCGCGCGCCCTGTCCGAGTATCAGGATCGCCGGATCGCCCGGAGAGATCTCACGGAGCCCGAACATGATGGTGATGGCTCCCCAGACGACGAAGATACCCTGAAGTACCCGACGGATCAGGAACTTGACTGTCGACATGGCTACGATGTTCGTGGCTCGATTGTCGATTCACATCCGTGTGATACGAACACGGTTACTCCATCTCCCAGACGTAGACGACTTCGTCCTCGCGGGGTTCCCACTCGATTGCCGAGTTGACGCCGTAGAGGCTCTCCTGGGTGTGTAGGAACACGAACGGACACTTCTCGTGGGCCAACTGGTTGACTTCCTGTAGCTTCTGTGTTCGCTCCTCGGGATCTTCGATCTGCTGGCTCTCCAGAATTGCGTCGCTGAGTTCTTGATCGTCGAAGGTCCGGTTCGGGTTGTCCGGGATCGTAAAGAAGCCCTGGACGCCGTAGTCGGTATCGCCGGTGATGACACCCCAGCCGATCATGTAGAAGGGAATGTCGAACTGGTCGGGATCGACGCCGGCCGAGTTCGCGTCCGAGACGACACCGAAGTCGACGATGTTCACGCTGCAGTTGACGTTACTGAGCGAGTCGATCTGGTCGGCGGCCGTCTCGGCGACTGCCGAGTCGTTGAGATACCGGCCCTGCGGCGCGACGAGCTCGATTTCGGCACCCCCGTAGCCGCTCTCTTCGACCAGACTCTCGGCCATCCCGATGTCCTGTTCGTAGGGCTCGATATCGGGGTTGAAGCCGTTGATGCCCGGCGAAACCGGCTGACCGCGGGCCTCGCCGAAGCCGCTCAACACCGACTCGACGATGCCCGCGTTGTCGACGGCGTAGTTCATCGCCTGCCGGAATTCGAGGCTGTCGAAGGGCGCGACGGTGTTTTTCATCGGCAGGAAAATCGACCGGAAACTCGTCACGCGGCGTACCTCGGCTCCGTCGGTGTTCTGGAGGATCCCCACGTCTTCCGGCAGGACGTTGATCGTGAGGTCGCTCTCCCCGGTTTCGACTGCACTGACGCGACCGCTCGACTCACTGTTGGCGTTGAACGTCACCTGCTCGAACGCGGGTTCTTCGCCCCAGTAGTCGTCGAACCGTTCGAGGACGACTTCTTCGCCGGAGGTAAACTCGACGACCTCGTAAGGACCAGTGCCGTTGAAATCGTCCGCACTGGACCCCGAAACGGCTTCGCCCGCCTGATCGGCGTCGTAGTTGTCGATCGACCACTGTTTGTTCATCGCTCGCGAGTAGTTCCCGTACTCGAATTCAGCGAGTCCGGGTGCAGCGGAGTAGTTGACTTCGAGTGTCGTCTCGCCGGTCGCCTCTGCCCCCTCGATCGAGCCGAGCCCGAACGTTCCGATCGGACTCGGCACGCCGATATCGTCGTCCAGCGTCCGGTTGATCGTCCAGGCCACGTCCTCGGCGGTCAGGTCGTCACCGTTGTGGAAGACGACGTCGTCCCGGAGTTGCAGTTCGGTCGTTCCGTTGCCGACGACTTCTGTGTTCTCGACGACTCTGGGAAAGATTCCGTCACCGGGCCGGAACTCGAACAGCGGCTCGTAGATGTGATCGAGGACGTTGAAATAGTCCCCCGTGATGTGATTGAGCGGATCGATCGTATCCGGAAACTGCGTGAGTGTGATCGTAATCGACTCGCCGTCACCGTCGCTCTCGTCACCGAGACAGCCCGAAAGTCCGATCATTCCCACAGCAAGTGTCCCCCCTGTCGCTTTCAGTACCGTCCGTCTGTCTGCTTCCCCACGATATCGCATAGTTGCTAGGAATAAGGGTGTATATTTAAATTTAAGGGGTATAACAAGACATACATGCTGTTTTCGACTGTACTTTACAATATTAATAAGATTGTATGCCTGTCTTTCACTCGATAAATATATCCTATATATGATGAACGAATTAAGTGTTCTCTCGAATATCACATCTCGGTAATAAATGCCCGCTGCAGGACTGCATGTCTTTCATTAGCATACGTGTCCAAAATCGGTACGTATGACCGGTGAAATCGAAGATGCGATCCTCACGGTCGTCGCGGAGGCCGGGCCGGTAACGGGGCCGGAGATCGCGGGCGCGCTCGGCGTCCATCCCAGTACGGTTCGGCGGCACTGTCAGCGACTACAGCGCGCCGGCCGAATCAAGCAGCATCTCGGCGGCGGATACGTCACGGTCACCGAGTCCGGGCGGCCGAGTGCGGCCGATTGATCACGGCGGAATGTAGCCTGCGCTGCTCAGGGAAATCCCGATTGCCGTCAGCGAGAGCAGAACGCTGATGATCGCCGCGAGCTTCCGTTTCTGTTCGTCTTCCATACTCGCAGGTCACGACCAGAGGGGATTAGATGTATCGATGCTCGGCCATCAATCCGCGTAATACGCGCGAACGAACGCCCGCCGCAGGACGGTCAACAGCACGTACGTCTCGTACTTCTGGGTTCGACAGTGCTCGCAGGGCTGCATCTCCTCGGTAATCTCGTCGATTGCGCCGTCGTACTCCTCGGTCAGTGTGTCGAGAGCCGCTTCGACTTCCGGCCGTACCGCGTCGATCATCTCCTCGATTGCGGGCGCAGCCGATTGCGGAAGCGAGTACGAGAGGACGGTCGTGTTCGCGCCGTAGTATTTGATCGTGCCGCCTCGTCCCTCCTCGAAGTGAACCACGTCGACGAGTCCCGCATCGCGGAGTTCGTTGATATGGTGACGAACGGTGTTCTCCGTCCGGTCGATGCCGCGGTCGGCGAGCCTGTCGTGCACGTCACTCGCGGGCAACTCCTCTTCGGCCAGAATGTCGAGAATCATCGCCCGCATCGGCTCGTCGATTGCGGCGGATACTCCGGTGTCCCGGACAGCGATATCTTCGAGACGGTGATCAGAATCGAACGAACTCATAATTGGCCCGAGTGCGTGCGGCGGGATAAGTATTGACGGGCACATGTCGGGCGTGCCAGTCTGCTTGGACGACTCGCTGTTCGAGGTGAACCGGATCGAATCCTGACTTACCGACCGAGCAGTTTGGTACCGCCGGACATATTCGGCTGCGGTAATATTTAGTCGGTGACCGCTGAATAGCTCATCGGGGGGTACAATGTATCCAACACTGCGAGAGACGCTTGAACAGACAGCAGACAAGTATCCGGAGAAAGACGCGCTGATCTATCCGCGACGGGACCAGCGCTGGTCCTACGAGGAGTTCGATACGAAGGCCAACCAACTCGCGAACGCGCTGGCTGATCGGGGGATCGAGAAGGGTGATCGCGTCTCGACGATGCTGCACAACGGGACGGAGATCATCCTGACGGTGTTCGCCTGCGCGAAACTCGGCGCGGTGTTCAACCCGTTGAACTACCGCCTGCCGGCCGGCGAAATCGAATACATCCTCAACGATGCGGAATCGAGCGCGCTGCTCTTCGAGGAGGCGACTCGGGAGGCGGTCGCGAACGCCCGCGACGACTTAGAGACCGTCGACGAGTATCTCTTCATCGACGAGGGCGGCCCCGACTGGACCGAGAATTTCTACGACGCGCTCTCGGCTGGTGCGAGTCACCGTCCCGATACGGTCGTCGAGGAAGACGATGTCTACGCGTTCATCTACACTTCGGGGACGACGGGCCGGCCGAAGGGGGTTGTCCACGAGCACCGCGATATGGTTGAGCATAATCTCATCTGCATCGGTGAAGGGGGAATCAGACGCGACGACGTGGGTCTGTCGGCGTTCCCGCTGTATCACTGTGCTGAACTCCACGCGGCGCTGTTCCCGCGAATCCACGTCGGTGCCACGAGCGTCATCCATCACGACTTCGACCCGGTCCGTGCGCTGCAGACCATCGACGAACACGACGTGACGCTGTTTTTCGCCGCGCCGACCGGATGGAACGGGCTGTTGCAGGCCGCCGACCAGGTCGATGTCGACGTTTCCTCGCTCCGACTCGGACTATACGGAGCAGCGCCGATGCCACAAGAGGTGCTCGACGGCTGTCTGGATGTCTTCGACGCCGGCTATCTACAGGCCTACGGCATGACCGAAATCGGTCCCTGTGGTTCCTTCCAGTATCCCGAAGATCAAATCGACAAGCAGGGGTCGGCGGGCCTGCCGGCGCTGAATCACGACCTGCGGATCATCGAACCTGACGGCGATCCTACCGACGAGGTCGAGCAGGGTGACATCGGTGAGATTCTCTTCGCCGGGCCCTGCACGATGCGGGAGTACTGGAACCGCCCGGACGCGACCGCCGAGTCGCTTCGAGAGGCCGACGGGCAGGAGTGGTACTACACCGGCGACCTGGGCTATCGCGACGAGGACGGCTATCTCTTCGTCGTCGACCGGAAAGATGACATGATCATCACCGGCGGCGAGAACGTCTATCCGACCGACGTGGAGGACGTGCTGTACACCCACGACGGCGTCGTCGAAGCGGCCGTCGTCGGCGAACCCCACGAGGAGTGGGGCGAACAGGTCGTCGCCTACGTCGTCGGCGACGTGACTGAGGCGGAAATCGATGAGTACCTCAAAGAGTCGGACAAACTGGCCGATTTCAAGCGACCACGAAGCTACAACTTCGTCGACGAACTGCCGAAAAATCCCAGCGGCAAAGTCCAGAAGTTCAAACTCCGCAGCGACGGCGCGGAGGCCTAACTGTTCTCCGCCGGCGGACAATTCGGCTGTCCTGCGCTCGTTGGCCACCCGGGTGCTCTCTCGGCTTGTAGACTGTTCGCCGCTGCTGACATCTTGTCTGAAGTATGTCCAGTCTCAGGATAATTATTATGTGTGTCTCCTTACACCTATATTATGACGTTTGCAGGTGGAAGTAACATGGATGTAGAGAGGCGAACACTACTCCAGGCGATCGGTGCAGCAGGTGTATCGCTGACGGCAACAGGATACGCGACAGCAGACGACGGCCGAGCGGAGTACGTCGTCACCGCTACCGGCGCAGGCGCCCGTGATCGGCTTACTGCGGCGGGATTCGAGGTGTTTCGGGACACTGCTAACTCGCAGGTTTTCGGTGTCCGGGGCCCGAAGATGCCGAATCAGAGATCGAACGCCTTGGCGGGATCAAAGCGGTTTCGCGGGACGTGACAGTCGACTTCGAGACGCCGGTTCAGGAGGCGGCCAGTGCCGACGACCCCGCGTTCTCGGATCGGCAGTGGGACAACCGCGTGATCGAGGCCGGACAGGCACAGGAGATCGCGACCGGTGAGGAGACCAGCGTTGCCGTCGTTGACACGGGAATCGACTTCGATCATCCGGATCTCGGCAACGTGAACGAGGACCTCGCAGCGACGTTTATTCCCGACGACGCGGAGGCGACCGACGGCGCTGACGACTCCGTCCGCGGACACGGCACTGCAGTTGCCGGCGTCGTTGGAGCGACTGGCGCAGTCGGAATTACCGGCGTTGCCCCCGACACTGAGTTAATCCCGGTCCGGGTTTTCCCCGATGAAGGCGGCGCCCGGTTCGTCGACATCTTCACCGGGATCAGCTATGCCGCTGCGGTCGGTGCAGACGCGGCGAACTTCAGTCTCGGTATCCCCGAAGTTCTCCCGCCACAGGCAAACGAGGGTGGTCTCCGTGCAGCGAGTCAGAGGGTCTACCAGTCGGCGGTCCGCCAGGGGACAGTTATTACCGCAAGCGCTGGCAACAGCGGCGGCAATCTCCAGCAGGGCGGCGGATTCACACTCCCGAACAGCATCCCAGCAACGTTCAGCGTGAGTGCGACTGGCCCGAACGACGAGCGGGTCTTTTACTCCAATTTCGGCACCAACGAGATCGACGTCGCCGCGCCCGGCGGCGGCTACGAAACCCTCGAAAAGACCCTCTCAGAGAGCACCGAGTTTCCGTTCCCGACAAACCTCGTCTTCACGGCATACCCGCTCGAACTTGGCGGGTACACCTACATCGCAGGCACGTCGTTCTCGGCGCCGCAAGTCGCGGGCGTGGCGGCGCTTGTTCGTGAGCTTGCGCCGGAATCGAACCCACAGCAGGTCGAAACAGAGATCCAGGCCGGAGCAGAACTGGCCAACGGCAAGAGTGATCCCGACCTCGGCGCTGGCCGAATTAATGCGCTGAATACCGTGCAGAATCTCGACGGGTAGCGGATTTCAGGGGGTAACCACACCCCTATCTGTTTTTGCGTCGATAGATTCTGAACATGATTGAATTAAAAATAAGTATGATTGAACCACTGTACCTGTATGCGGCTTGAGAAACGACGGGTCGTCTATGGGTCCGTAATTGGGGCTGCGACATTTGCTCTGGGAATACTCGCAATCTGGGCAACTGTCCCGGTCGATACTGTTGACAACCTTAGCGAATGGCGGGCCGCACTCTGGGTTTTCTTGGATGCGAATGGCGTTGTCCTCGAACCTGGGGCAGCGAACTCACCGTTGCTAACGCAGACTGCACCAGGGCTCCCCACGCTTGAGGTTGGTTACGTATTTCCGTTTTTACTGCTCGTCATCGGTACGATACTAACTGTCAGCGGCGTCAGCGGAACAGGACGCTATCAGTACATGGTGGAGAATGGTGCTCCGATTCTCTATGGCTATCTCGGTGTTGGAATCGTTGCGGTGATGCAGTCGGGTGCCCGTCCAGCGCTCGCAGGATTTACTGGCATTATTTTCATTCTCGTCCTGGCGATATTCGTCGGAAGCCGCGTTGTTGGCGTACTCACTGGAGGTCTGCCGTTTATCGGGGTCGCGTCGCTGGGTCTTGTGATGGTCCTCGGACTGGTATTTATTGTTGCTGGTGTCGCGCTTATCAGCGCACTATTGCCGATGATTCTTGTGAGCGTCGGTGGCATGGTAACCGGCGTTACGTTGATATGGGCCGTTAGAGAAGCACCACGGTAACAACGTCGCAACGACAATGAACTGGGAATGCGACCGATGTGGCACTGTCCACACACAGAATGCCGTCGAATGTCGTAGCTGTGGCCATCAGATTCTCAGTCCGATCAGCGACGAAGAGGCCGCAAACCGATCGGGCGGGATCGATAGCCCCGAAGCACTTTCAGATGTTCAGCGGACTGGCCGGAGCGTAGAGCCAGAATACGAGTCTTCGCCTGGTGTGAGCGTTGATGGCTCTGTAGCAGAATCATCCGCCCCAGATCCCGCCTCCTCGCCCAGTGGGCCCGGTTTTGGTAGACGCGTTATCTACAAGCTCCGTGGAACGCTGTTGGCACCCTTCAAATTACTTCGCGAGTGGATCATCCCGATAACAATTTTCCTACTATTGTTTGGTGGGGTCGCATATTTTCTTATTTAGTGACTGTTTCAATGCTTTACCAGTCGTGAATCGCTCAGTAAATTGAAACTGAACGAGCGTGCTGGGTTCATATTCACGAGCATACGGCGAGCGAAGCGAGCCGTTTCACTGCTGGCGAGCTATGCGAGCCAGCAGGACGTTTTTCCCCAAGTTTTTACGACCGAGTGGTTCCCGCAGGGAGCGCAGCGACCGAGGAAACCCGAGGGAGTAAAAAGTGGTAGCGGGCGTGCCGGGATTCGAACCCGGGATCGAGGGGTTAGGAACCCCTCGCCCTATCCGCTAGGCCACACGCCCTACTCGCTCATCGACACTGCGAGAAAAAAACCGTTCCCATCGGATGGCCATCCTTAAGATTGGCCGCCTGTTTGTACCGGGCATGGAAACACGGGATCTGTCGGCACACGTCCCCTATCGTGCCGGACGCGGCGTCGAAGAGGTCGCCCGGGAACTCGGCCTCGACCCCGACGGACTGGTAAAACTCTCCTCGAACGAGAACCCATTCGGCCCCAGCCCGGCCGCTATCGAGGCCGTCCAGGAGGCGGCCGAGCAGATCCATACGTACCCGAAATCCTCCCACACCGATCTCACCGGAGCCATCGCCGAGCAGTGGAGCGTCGACCCGACACAGGTCTGGCTCACCCCCGGTGGCGACGGCTTTCTCGATTACGTGAGTCGGACGTTCCTCCACGAATCCGACCGAGTGCTCGCGCCCGACCCCGGCTTCGCCTACTACCCGATGAGCGCTCGCTCCCACGGCGCGACGGTCGATCAGTACCGCCTCAGCAAGGAGTCCGGCTTCGAGCAATCCGCCGAAGTCGTCCTCGACGCCTACGACGGCCAGCGGATCATCTACGTGACGACACCGCACAACCCGACTGGCTCGGAGATGCCGCCCGAGGAAATCGAACGACTCGCCACCGAGGTGAGCGAGGAGACGCTGGTCCTCGTCGACGAAGCCTACGGCAAGTTCACCGACCAGCCCTCTGCCCGGTCGCTGATCGACGAGTACGACAACGTCGCCGTCCTCCGGACGTTCTCGAAGACCTACGGGCTGGCTGGACTCCGCGTCGGCTACGGACTCGTCCCGGAAGCGTGGGCCGATGCCTACGACCGGATCAACACGCCCTTTGCGGTGAACAAACTCGCCTGCATCGCCGGACTGGCCGCCATCGAGGACGACGAGCACATCGAACGAACCGTCGAAGGATCGCGCTGGGCGCGCGAATATATGCACGCGGAACTCGACGCTCCGACGTGGCCCAGCGGCGGCAACTTCGTCCTCGCGGAAGTGGGTGATGCCGCCGCCGTCGCCGACGCAACACAGCAGGAGGGGGTCATCATCCGGGACTGTTCGAGTTTCGGCCTCCCCGACTGTGTTCGCATCACCTGCGGGACCGAATCTCAGACCCGAACCGCCGTCGAGACGATCAACGAGGTGCTCGAGTGATGCGTGTCGCCGTGACCGGCACGCCCGGAACCGGCAAGACGACCGCGACGGACCTACTCGATACGGAACTCGAAGTCATCCATCTGAACGACCTGATCACCGAGGAGGGGCTGACGACCGGCCACGACGACGGCCGCGACTCCGCAATCGCGGATCTGGACGCCGTCAGGGATCATCTCGACGGCCGGATGGACATCCTCGTGGAGTCACACCTCGCACACAACCTCCCCGTCGACCGTGTGATCGTCCTGCGGTGTCATCCGGAAACACTCGAAGACCGACTCGCCGACCGGGGTGAGAGCGAAGCCTCGATCACCGAGAACGCGGAGAGCGAGGCACTGGATGTGATCCTCGGCGAGGCGGTCAACCGGCACGGACTGGAGTCGGTCTATGAAATCGAGACGACAGATCGAAGCCCAGAAGCTGTCACGGCAGAGATCGAATCGGTTATTGCGGGGACGCGCGAACCGAGCGCTGGAACGGTTTCGTACACCGAGTATCTATGACACTCGATGCGCTCCGGCCGCTGGCCGACCGGCTGATGGCACCGCTGGTGAGCGGCGCGAAACGCGTCGGGCTCACACCGAACGGAATCAGCGTCCTCGCCCTCGGTGCTGCCATCGGTGCTGCCGGCAGTTTCTACGCCGCCCGCGAGACGCAACTGCTCTATCTGGCCGGCGCGCTGTTCGTCCTGCTGAACGGCGTGCTCGATCTGGTCGACGGTAATCTCGCCCGCGAACTCGGTACCGACTCACGAGCTGGCGACCTGCTCGATCACGTCCTCGACCGATACGCCGACATCCTCATCATCGGTGGTCTCGCCGCTGGCCTCGGGGAGTACGCACTCGGACTCGCCGCGATTACCGGCGTGTTGATGACTTCCTATCTCGGCACGCAGGCGCAGGCGGTCGATCTCGACCGCGTCTACGGCGGCGTGCTCGGCCGGGCGGACCGACTCGCGTTGACCGGCGTCGTCACTGGTGTCGCCGCATTCGTCGATCTGACTGTCGCGGGATTCACACCCGTCGGCTGGTTGCTGATCGTCTTCGCGGTTGTCGGCCACGTCACTGCGCTTCAGCGATTCTACTACGCGATGAAGGCGCTCTCAGAATAAGCGTTGCCGACTCTACAGTTCAGACCCGGAGTCGATCGGCGGGTTGACGAACAACGCATCCGCGAGCACGAGGCTACTTACTACAGCACCACCAGCCAGCGCCGCCAGAAACGGCACGGACAACGCTGTCGTTGCGACCACTGCTAACGAGAACACCAACGGAATGACAGTTAGCACGAGATCGTATCTCGTTAGCTGGCCGATTACTCGTTCCCAGAGCGTCTCTGAGTTTCTGCGCTCGGTAGTTCGACTAACTGCCATGTGTTCTCACCTCCTCATTTGATAGTAGTGATCCTATCCTATTTAAAATTTCTCTCAGTGACGTTAGAGGAATTCATATAAACTCCGTAAGGGGCTCACATAGATTATCCTCATAACTTATGATCGTAATATGGCGTCCCGGTGGATTTCGGGAGATGGCACGCTACGGTGGCTGTTGCTAATCGCTGTCCGGTTTGAGTAACCGCAAAAATTCTGCCTGTGAGCGATCGTTAGTCGCTCGCGCCGCGGTCAGATCGGGAGGGCGGTGGGATCTGCTCGCTCGTCGACGAAACACTGGGCCGGACACAGCGTTCGGCCTCGTCGTTGACGTGTGCGTACTGTCCCGGGGCGTTCGCGAGCGGGTGGGCCGGATTTCTATCGCTGGAGATTCGCGCTGCACGCACCTCCTCGAATCCACAGAGACGGGCACGGATCCCGCGCCAATGATTGTCTCCCCTCTCGGGCACCGAGATGGGATGTTGGGTCTCGTACCGTCGACTACCCGTCGCCAGCACCGAGGCGTTGATGTTCGCGGCCAGCTCGTCGTGGTCGACGAGCAGGCCGATCCGCGCTGTCCGCGGTGTTCGTGTCGCGAGCACGTCTAACCCGAGATGTAACGCCCGGTACTCGGCGACGTTGTTGTCGGGGGACTCGTTCGGGACCGAAAGGCGTGTCACTCGTGTCCCGTCACGGGTCTCGATCACGACGCCGAGTCCGCCACCGGATTCTCTGAACGAACCATCGGTTGCCAGGTAGAAATCACGGTGGTGGGTCGCCGGCGGGTGGGCAATGTGTGGTGTCGGTGCGTCGTCGAACAGATCGCGCAATGACGGCCGGCCATATGCGGCCATATCCTATATACTGCCCGAACTCCCTTAAAATCTATCGGTCAACGCGATTTTTACTCACGACCGTAGGGGTGACCGATCCAGAGCGTACAGATGTTCAGCGCAACGAGACCGATGAATGCGGCTGTCATCGACCGGGTGTCGAGTCCTGTCGCCAACAGAGATAGATGCATGAAGGGCAGGACGATTGCCGCCCAGAAGGAGAGCTGTTTGACTGGTCGCGCTAGCAAGCGGGGAATAGACACCCCGCTAACCGCGCTTCGCAACGAGCGGGGATCAGTGATGGAGGAGCTGGACATGTGGCGCACCTGTTCACATATACAACTACTTTGCATAAATAACCGTACTAGTCTTCGCGCTATTTCGTCTTGTTTTGCCACCAGAAGTGATTATATAATAACGTTTAATAACGGGTGCTAAGGGGCCGAAACGTTTTATAATACGATCTATCCCGATTACTCTGGTTTACCCAACAGCGAAATTTCGACGGTCGTCGGTCCGGCGGGTGTCTCGATTGTCGCACTCGGTTTGACCGCGTTGGGGATCTGCTGTCGCCACTCCGCGACGACCGACGCGTGGTACTCACGGTGGCGCTCGACGGTATACTCGCGGTCGGAGTCCGAGCGGAGTTCGTCTTCGGTTTCGGCGGGACGAGGATAGGCGGGCAGGGAGTCGTCGACGAGGGCTCGCGGATCGATGTGGATCGGTGCCGGCGTCTGGTCGTACTCTTCGTCGAGTTCGACGTGAAGTCTGGCCCGCATCCGTCCGCTAAACGGCGGCGTCATCCGGACGACGGCACGTTTTCCGCTCGTCCGGTTCATTTCGAGTGCGGATACAAAATCCTCCGTCGTCACCACGACTGTATTGACGACTGTTGGGTCTGGGGACTCGATTGACACAATCGAAGTATCGGCCGCAACGACAAAAGTCGTTACGTCCCAGCGGCGGACGACATAGCCGATACTATTTTAATTCCACTCCTCTATACCGAAGTTGTGCAGCGCATAGAGAGACAATCGGGGCGTCCGTTTCGGCTGGACGAGTCGACTCCGTCCGGATCGGAGTCTTCCCCGTTTCGTTCCGACACGGCGGGTAGGTTGGGGACCGCCGTGTGGGGTCCGGGTGGACGAGCACGGATCTGACAACTATGACCGACGAACACACTACAATACTTGTTGTCGACGACGAGCAGGATATCGCGGATCTCTATACGACGTGGCTGGAGATGGACCACGAGGTTCGGACCGCCTACGGCGGTGAGGAAGCCCTCGAAAAAGTCGATCCCGACGTCGATATCGTCTTCCTCGACCGTCAGATGCCGGACTACTCCGGCGACGAAGTTCTCGAACGGATCCGGGAGCAAAACCTCGACTGTCGAGTTGTCATGGTGACTGCCGTCGATCCAGATTTCGATATCGTCTCGATGGAGTTCGACGATTACCTCACGAAGCCAGTCATGCGCGAGGACCTCGACGAGGCCGTCGACTCCATGCTCGAACGCGACGAGTACAACGAAACGCTCCAGGAGTACTTCGCGCTGACCTCGAAGAAGGCGACACTGGAAGCCGAGAAGACCCCCTCGGAACTGCAGGAGAGCGACCAGTACCAAGAGATGGTCGAGCGCGTCGAGGAACTCGAAGCGGAGGCCGACACAGCCGTCTCTGGATTCGACGACGATTTCGACTCGCTCTTTCAGGAGTTCCCCGGCGGCGAATAGCGCAATCTTTTTGCTTGCGCCTCGGATATCTCGGAGTATCATGGCAGGGTTCCGTGTGACAGGTCGAGTTCTGTGACCGATACCTGCCGGTGACGAAAGCAGTCTTCTTTCGATCCATGTCAGAACACATCACGGTCGTCCTTCCGGACGGCTCAGAGCTTGAAATGGAGCACAGCGCGACGGTCGAGGACGTGGCCTACGAGATCGGCCCCGGCCTCGGTGAAGATACCCGCGCCGGGGTCGTCGACGGCGAGTTAGTCGATAAAGCGACACCGCTGACAGAGGACTGCGAGATCGAAATCGTCACCGAAGACTCAGAGGAGTATCTCCAGTTGATCCGGCACACGGCCGCGCACGTCTTCGCGCAGGCGCTGCAGCGACTGTATCCCGACGCGAAACTCGCTATCGGCCCGCCGACGGACGATGGCTTCTACTACGACGTGACCGGCGTCGAACTCGACGAGGAGAATCTCGACGAGATCGAAGCGGAAATGCTGGAGATCATCGACTCCGATTACGACCTCGAACGGGTCGAACGCTCCCGCGAGGAGGCCTTCGAGATCTACGAGGATAACTCCTACAAACAGGATATTCTCGACGACGAGGCCGCTGACGAGGAGATTGTCTCCTTCTACGTCCAAGACGACTGGCAGGATCTCTGTCAGGGCCCGCACGTCGAATCGACGGGTGAAATCGGCGCGGTCAAACTGCTCGAAATCTCTGCCTCCTACTGGCGCGGCGACGAGGAAAACGACACTCTCACCCGCGTCTACGGCACGGCCTTCGAGACCGAAGACGAACTCGAAGCCGAACTGCAGCGCCGTGAGGAGGCCAAAGAGCGTGACCACCGCAAGGTCGGCCAGCAGATGGACCTCTTTTCGGTGCCGGAACACTCCCCTGGCTGTGCGCACTTCCACCCCGCCGGGATGACGATTCGGCGAGAACTGGAGGAGTACATCCGCGGGAAAAACGACAAACTCGGCTACGACGAGGTTTTCACGCCCGAACTGAACAAGGCCGAACTCTGGAAACCGACCGGCCACTACGACGCCTTCAAGGAGGCCGGCGAGATGTTCGCCTGGGAGCAGGACGACACCGAGTACGGCCTGAAGCCGATGAACTGCGCGAACCACGCCCACATCTACGACGAGGGCCAGTACTCCTACCGGGACCTGCCGGTGCGGTTCTCTGAGTTCGGCACCATCTACCGCAACGAGCAATCGGGCGAACTCTCCGGTCTGCTTCGCGTGCGCGGACTGACCCAAGACGACGGCCACGCCTTCATCCGCCGGGACCAGATCACCGAAGAAATCACTAGTACTCTGGAAGTTATCGAGGAGATATACGATCTGTTCGATCTGGAAGTGCTGTACAAACTCGAAACCAAGGGCGACGACGCTGTCGGCAGCGACGAGATCTGGGAGCAGGCCACCGACGCGCTGCGGGAGTCGATGGAATCACTCGGCCTCGATTACGACATCGAATCCGGCGAAGCGGCCTTCTACGGCCCGAAGATCGGGCTCAACGCCCGGGACGCGCTGGGCCGTGAGTGGACGATTGGGACTGTGCAACTCGACTTCAACATCCCCGAGCGGTTGGATCTCAGCTACGTCGGCGAGGACAACGAGGATCACCGACCGGTGATGGTCCACCGCGCGCTGCTCGGCAGTTTCGAGCGGTTCATGGGCGTTATCATCGAGCACTTCAACGGCAACTTCCCGACGTGGCTCGCCCCCGAGCAGGTCCGGATTCTCCCAGTTTCGGACGACAACATTCCGTTCGCCAAGCGGCTCAAAAACCGCGACTTCGGTGACTTCCGTGTCGAAATCGAGGACCGCTCCTGGACCGTCGGCAAGAAGATCCAGCAGGCCCACGACGACCGCGTCCCCTACATGCTGATCATCGGTGACGATGAGGAGGAAGACGGCACCGTTTCGGTTCGAGATCGCTTTGAGAACCAGACCCAGGATATCCCTATTGAAGAGTTCCGCGCCCATCTCGACTCCGAAATCGAGGAGAAACGCGTCGAACCCGACTTCCTCGACTGATTACTCTCGGCCGTCGAGGGCCCACCAGCCGCCCATCGTCACGACCGCGACGAGAGCGACTTGGACCGCCGTCACGTTTCCGCCGCTGGCAAGCAGGTACAGCCCCGCGAGCGGGACGGCGGCAGCGAGGGTGACGTAGGCTCGTTGTTCCGGCAGGTACCGGCCCGGCAGGACGAACAACAGACCGAGCGCGAGCAGTCCGGTTCCGATCCCGCCGATCACGTCGACGAGATTGTGAACGCCGAGCGCGAGTCGGCTGAAACAGACCACCGCGACCAGCCCCGCTGCCCCGGCGATCCGCTGAGATCTCGTCCCAACCGTGAGGACGAGCACCAGTCCGCCGTAGAGAATCGTCGCGGTCGTCGCGTGGCCGCTGGGGAATCCGTACCCGCCGGCAGCGATTGCGTGCCCGTACAGTGGCCGCAAGACGCCGGGGACCGCCCCGGGATCGACCGGAACCGTCTCGGGGCGTGGGAACTCGAAGGTGTGTTTCAGCGCCCGGTACAGTCCGAGTCCGCCGAGTGCCGTCCCAAAGAGCGCGACAACTGCCGAGCGCTTCTCAGGCAGTTGCCAGAAACATACGCCGAGTAAGACGGTCAGAAACCAGAAATCACCGAGTTGGGTCAACACGCTCATCAGCCCTGCTAGCCACCCCGGGAGAACATCTCCGAGTACGTCGAGTTCACCGACGCTCCGGGCGGTCCCCCCGGTCGACCCGACCGCCCAGACTGGTGTGATCTGCTCCATACCGGCGGATACAGTTCCCGAGGGGAATAGCTGGTGGCTTCGCGTAGTTTCTGGGCGTGAAACCGGACACTGCCGGTTATAATCGTGGGAATCTGACTGCCGATACGGATGGACGGTTCCGTCGGCGGTATTCCGGTTACGGTCACGCGAACGACAGCCATTCTGCTGCTCGTCGGGTTTGCATTTGCCGGGTACGGCGGCTACGATTACGTCCAACAGCAGGCCGCCATCGAGGATGCCGTCGCCGTCGAAGCGACAATCACTGAGACAGATCTCGAGGAGACCGGTGGTCGCGGGGTCAGCTACGACGTTCAAATCGAGTATATCTACCAGTATCAGGGGACCGAATACACGAACGATGAACGCTTTCCCGGCAGCATCAGCCCGACCTACGACACGCGGTCGAAAGCCGAGTCGGTCCTAGATCGGTACGACACGAACGAGACGGTGACGGCCTACGTCGATCCCGCCGCGCCCGAAGCGGCCTTTCTCGAACGGCGGACGACGAACGGGCCGTTTCTCTTCGCCGGATTCGGTTGTCTCGTCGTCCTGTTGAATATCCTCGACGCCATCGGTGCGCGCGAACCCGGACGGAACACTGGAGTCCGGCCGGTGAACGACCACGAACCGATGCGGTACGAGACGCTCTTTGGTGTCGAGCGGAACCGAATCAACCGTCTCAGCAAACGCCTCATCGTGGGTGCTGTCCTCACGGTCGTCCTCTCACTGCTCGGGACGGTGGTTCTGCTGCTCGGCGCCGAGAACTCCTCGGTTCAGGCCGACCTGACCGATCCTATCGGGCTCGTGTTGCTGGCTGGCTTCGCCGCAGCGGTCGTGTTGCTCGGTGCGCTGGTGCTGTACGGCATCTGGTCGTTCACCGAGTACCGGCGACTCCGCGAACGGATTCCGGAACCGCGGCCGCCGAGTCCGTTCACACGGCCGACGCGGCTCGTTACGATCCTCTTTACGAACGACGGACTCGACCAGTACGGCCGGCGGGTCAAACGAACTGGATTCGTCTTCGTTCTCGTTATCTTCTGTCTCGCTACCCTCGTCGGCCTACTCGGATTCTGAGACTTGACATTCGGAAAAGACATATAGGTGACACCCTCGAACGGCAATCGCATGTCAATTACCACATCGTCCGGTGATCGGCCCCCACTGGTCCTCGGTGCAGTCGTCGGCGTCGGCGCGTGGATCATCGGGTACGCCCTCCTCTTTCTGGTGGTCAGTCCCGACATACAGGACTCGTTTATCCAGCAGTTCATCGAGGCCGTCGAAGGTGAGCCTGCAACCTACCAGATGGTCGGCTGGGTATTCTACAACGCCCACTTTGTCGACACCGTGATCGTCAACGTCCCCGTCCTCGGCGACCAGACCGCCAACGCGATTGGCGGGGAGGACGGCTTCTCGCAATTGCTCTCTCTCGTCCCCGTCGGTCTGCTCGTCGCCGCAGGACTCGGACTGGTCCGCTCGCAGGCTGTCTCGGACGTTCGTGACGGCCTCTTGGTCGGCGCGACGGTCCTGCCGGGATACCTCCTGCTGTCGGCGCTTGGCCTCGTGTTGTTCGAGGTGGCGATCGGTTCTGCGACCGGCCGGCCGGCACAGGTAGAGGCGATCGTACTCGCCGGAATCGTCTATCCGCTCGTGTTCGGTTCGCTCGGTGGCGCGCTCGGAGCGGTGACGGCGGAGTGAGAAGTCCAGAGGCGGCGTTTGTCCTGCAACCAGCGATTCACCACAACAATTAACAGCGGCGGGTCGTGTGTCGTTCGTATGCGCGCGGGTCGCCTCAGACAGCGTGTGACCAATTACTTTGGATCAGCCAAGTTGATTGAACAGAGGTGTTGCGCTCGATGAGAACGCGGTTCCTGGTGGTTCTCCTGCTGGTGAGCACCGCTGGACTGCTCGGAGCCGTTGCCGAGCCAGTCGCCGCCGCGAGTACGCAGGACACCGAGCAGCGAATCGAGACCGACCACTTCGTGATTACGTATGAGGGGGGGATGGATGGCGACGCCGAACAGGTCGCTTCGGTCGCCGACGAATACTACGAAGTCCTGTTCCAGCGGTTCGGCCAGAATCCGGAGGAAGGGCGCATCCGGGTCGCGCTCACCAGCGAGTCGGAGTTACCCTGCGGAGACGACAACGCCGCGGGTTGTTACGAGGGATCGGAGGAGACCATCTACATCTCTGACGGCAACCCGGAGCTGTTCTACCACGAACTGGTCCACCGCTACCAGGACGTCGCGGGGATTGGCTCCCCCGGGACACAGCGGCCGCTCGCAATCGGTATCGAGGGAACGGCCGAGTATCTGAGTACGCCCGGCACGGAACTGGCACAGCGGGCAACCTTCGACTTCGACAAGGACTGGTATTTCACCGTCCGCGATGTTGATGTCACCAGTGAGAACTACGCCGAACTCGCGCTGTTCAACGAGTTCCTGCTCCACGAATACGGCCGCGAGGCCTTCGACGTGCTGTACGAACAGGCGTGGTACTTCCCCGCTGGCGGGAGCGTTGCCGAGGAACTCGAGGCCGTAACCGGAACGGAGTTCAGCACGGTTCGAGAGCAGTTTCTTGATCAGCGCGGCCAGCAACGCCAGCGACTCAGCGAGGGCCCGACCACACTGCCCGGGTTCACCTACGAGCCTTTCGTCGTCTCGGCAGGGACCGAGGTGACCTTCGACGCGCGGACCCCCGGCGTAATCGAGCAGTTGGGGCGGTCGTGGTATCCAGACCGACCCAGCGCCTACGAGTGGGATTTCGACGGCGACGGAGCCGTCGATGCGACCGGTCCGGTCGTCTCCCGGACGATCGAGGATCCCGCAAACGCGACTGTCACGCTTTACGTGACCGTCGACGGACAGCGTCGGAAAGCGACACAGCATCTCCTCAGCAGGGTGGTCTCCGATGGGAGCGGTCCCACTCTGGCGGTGGCCGACGTGACCCGCGGCGCGGGACTGACCTATCCGGGCGACCGGAACGCGGACTACCGTGGTGTCGCGGGCGCGCAGGCGACGCTGAACGTCTCGGTTGTGAACCGCGGACTCGCCCGGACGGAGACAGTCACGCTGACGCTGGGAGACAGCACAGTCGCCGAGCGGACGGTCGACCTAGAGCGGGATTCGACCGCTCGACTGACGCTCGCACACACGATTCCCGACGGCCTCGAGCCAGGAGCGTACGACTACGAAATCACGGTCGACGGTCGAACGAGCGAGCGAACGGTCTACGTCCGCCAGCCAGCACTCAGCCTCAAGTGGGAGTCGATGGCGGTGCCCAACGGGAACCGGGCACTGTTGCTCGCCGGAAAGGTCAGAACCGGCGACCGCGTCCGACTCACGCTCGATCCGACCGCGACCGAGTTCGACTCCCAAGTGACCGAACGAGTTTCATTCTCCATCGATGACCGGACGATAGACGAGCGCGAGGTGACGTTTGGACCCGGCACAGACACCGTAACCGTCGAGTTCGACGCGCCCTCGACGCCGGGCACCTACCAACTCGGCGCCAGCGCAGTCGACGCGACGAGTCCGGTCCGCTTCTCGCGGCGACTCACCGTCGTCGATGACGTTGCACTCACACGGGTCGAAAATGCTGCCGGGGACTGCTCGCTGGCAGTCACCGAAATCGAGTTCAGCAACATCTTCACCGCCGATACCGAGCAGTACCTCGGCCCGAACGAGCTGTCAGAAATCAATCCCGGCGACGAGGTAACCTACTTGATTCACGCACTCCGAAACGACGAGTGCGAGGGACTCCCCAAACTGCCGGTCACCGTCGGCGGCGAACAACAGACCGTTCTGGAGGACGCCATGAGAACCAGACAGTACAGCTTCAGCGTGACCCAGACGTTCGGCTCAACGGGAACGTTCGAGCTGACAGTCAACGACACGGTGTTGACAGAAATCAACGTGACCGCGGCAACGACAGACAGCGAGACGGACTCGGGTGAGACAGCCGACCAGACCGATTCGACCGACGACGCGGAGCGCGAGGATTCGACCGACGAGACGGAGTCGACTGAAGACCGGGCCGACGAGCCAGAGGGGGAGAGCCAGTCCACCGAAGACACGACCGAACGCAGCGCCGAATCAGCCCAAGAGAACGAGAGCGACTCACCCAGCAGCGACGAGTCCGGCCCCGGATTCGGGATCGGAGCCGCGCTCGCTGCGGCCGGGGCTGGGGGCTCCCTCTTGAAACGGCGAGAAACTGCAGACTGCGAGTGAAAGATCTCAGCGGTTCCGACCGAGCGATTCGTGGCTGGTCACCCAGTCCGACGCCGAGATTGCGGCACCGAGTGAGATTTCGCCGGCGAGCACCGTCGCGGCGGCGATTTCGGCGAACTTGTTGACGTTGCCCGCACCGTCGCAATCGAGCATCGAGAGACACTCTTGCTGGGTCGGCATCCCCGTCCCGCCGCCGTAGGTCGCGACGATCAGCGACGGAATCGTCACGGAGATGTGCAGGGAGTTGTCCTGCAACAACGTCGTGTTGATCATCGCGGAGTGCGATTCGGCGACGTTGGCCTCGTCCTGTCCACAGGCGATAAACAGCGAGGCGAGTCCGTTCGCCGGGTGTGCACCGTTCGTGTCTGCGCCCGAGAAGAACGATCCCAGCGTCGCGATTTTGCCGTGGTGGTCCAGACTCTCCGGTTCGGCCCCGAGGTGGTGGATACAGGTATCCTCGTCGAGTGTCACCTCGGCGGTGACGCGCTTGCCGCGAGTCATCATGTCGTTGACCTTCGAGGCCTTCTTGTCGGTCCCGAAGTTGCCTTCGAGATAGAAGTTCTCGACGTAGCCTGGATACTCCTGGAGAATCCAGTTACAGGCCGCGAAGGTGGCCTTGCCGACCATGTTCTGACCGGCCGCGTCGCCCGTCTCGTAGCTGAATCGCAGGTGGGCGAAGTTGTTGGTCATGTAATCCTCGATGCGGACGAGATTCGCCACGCTCGAGGTCTCCTCTGCCTTTTCCTCGATGGTCTCCTGGTGCTCGAAGACCCAGTCGCGGAAATCCCGCGCGTTGCGGGCGTCCTCGAAGACGAACACCGGGGCGCGGTTCATCCGATCGTCGGTGACTGTCGTCTTCGCGCCGCCGGACATGTTGATCGCCTTCATCCCTCGGCTATACGAGGCGATCAGCGTCCCCTCCGTCGTCGCGAGTGGGATCGGATACTCGTCGTCTGCGTACTCGCCGTTGACTTTCAGCGGCCCGGCGACGCCCAGTGGCATCTGCGCGACACCGATGAAGTTCTCGACGTTCCCCTCTCCGCGTTCTGCGTCGAAGGAGTACTCGGGCACGTGTTCGAGTTCGACACCGGTCTTCTCTTCGAGCCACTCGTGACGGTCGGCGATGGCCTCCTCACTGTAGTTGTTTTTCTCGTCGCGCGGGATGCTTGCGATCTGCCCCTCGTCGCGGATCGTATCACTGATGTTCAAGGAGAGTTCGCCAAACGGCTCGGCGACGAACTCGGTGTAGATTTCGTGATCGCCCGTCGGGAGTTCGAAGCCTTCGACGGTGATCACGACTGTCCGACCGACCGAAAACGGAATCGGGTCGTTTTTCGTCACCTCGCCGACCCGGAAGGTCTGCCCGTCGGCAGTCTCCATCTTGACGTCCGCCAGATCGACCTGCTCGCCGTTGATCTCCAGTTTCTGAATCCCCGCGAACTTCGCGTCCTGTAACCTGTTTTTGACCTCGTACTCGATTCCGTCGTCGGTATTTTTCAGACTTCCGTACGTGTAGAGTCGTTTCAACACCTTGTCAGGGATATCGAGCGAGATGGCTCCTCCGGAGCCGAGGAGGTTGGCGTACACACGCTTCAAAATCCCACTGTCTGGTCTTGGTATAACCATCTACGTATCTCGGATATCAACATAGTCATTGTTAATGATTTCGAACTTCGTTATCACAGGAAATACAATTTCTGCTTGTCCAGATTCGTAAAAAAATCGCTCCGGGCGCAGAAGCGTCTCTACTCTCTGTTTCTCGGTCGGATCTCTGTCTGACTCCTGGCTATACTGTGGTCGGACTACCGACAGGTTCGGTTTACTCTCCGTCGTCGGACGTCGTCGCCCCGTCGTCGTCGGCCGATTCGATTTCGGTTGGATCCGACTCGCCGGTCGTCGCCTCGAACTGCGTCGTGAATTGCTCGGTGATCGCCTCCAGTTGTGTCTCGAACTCACTGACAACCCCGTCGGGAACTCCGGCGTCCTCGGGGAGTTCGTCGAGCAGTTGGGCCAACTGCTGTTCGACCTGTTCGTTGAACTCGACCAGCAGGTCGGCCTGTTCGCCCACCTGAGCGAGCAGATCCTCACTGACGCTCTCGGACTCCGATTCGACGACCTCGAACGTCGCTTCCTGCTGGTCCTGCAGCGTCTCGAAGGCCTGATCGACCGACTCCCGCAGCGACTCGATCTCCCCAGTGCCGGCGACCGACTCGACGGCATCGAGCGAGCGATGAACCGACTGCCGGGAGACCTCGAACGCCTGTTCCTGTAGCTCTCGCTGTGTTCGCGCCCCCTCCGTGAACAGATCGCCGACTTCCGTCGGGAGCCGGATCATCTCCTCCGCAACTGTCTCGGTCTGTCGGATGGCCTCCCGCTGTAGCTGAAAGACCGCTCCGAGTGGTGTCTCTGACATGTGTCGTCGGTACTGGCTGTTCGTTTCGGTGAGACTTAATAGTTGCCGATTGAACACACGAGATACCATCTGACACCATCTGAAACCATCTGAGCGTGCGTCCGGGAAGATACCCGGTGAAAGTCCAACAGATAGATTAAACCGGCGGAAAAGAGAAATGACGGCAAACCAGCGGTGTCGGCCTCCCGAGGGGTCGTCGCGGCAATCGATTTCGACGATTATGGCCATCTCAATTGTCTCCGGCGTTCCGAGTCTGCCCGACGTGCAGTGGCAACTCATTCTCATTCCGCTCATCACCGGGTTGATCGGCTACGGGACGAACTGGGTTGCCATCCGTCTCCTCTTCTATCCGACGAACTTCGTCGGCCTCTCACTGCCGGGATTGAAAACGATCGCGCCTGCACTCCCACGTAAGATCCAGCAGATACCGGGCGTCGTCGAGGGGCGAGTGGGCTGGCAGGGCATCATTCCCTCCCGGTCGGCGCGGATGGGGACTATCGCCGCGGAGAAAGGCATCGCCAAAATCGGCACCGAGTCGGAGTTTTACCAGCGATTCGACCCCGACCGAATCGCCACTCACATCGTGACCGAGTCCCGCGACGAGATCCGGGACCTGACCGCCGAGGTGATCGAGTCCGAGTATCCCGAACTGTGGCGTAACGCCCCCGAATCCACGAAGGAGTTTATCCACTCCCGCGTCGAGGACCGGTTTCCACACGTCGCCGAGGAGATCACGGAACAGATCGGCGAGAACATCGACGAACTGCTGGATATCAACCAGATGATCGCGACCCACCTCGACCGTAACCCAGAACTGATCAACCGGATCTTTCTGGAGGTTGGGGACCGCGAACTCTCCTTCATCGTCAACTCCGGGTTCTACATCGGGACCTTCCTCGGGATGTTTTCGATTCCGCTCTTTCTGTACATCGACGCGTGGTGGGTGCTGCCAGCCTGCGGTGTCGCCGTCGGCTATCTGACCAACTGGATCGCGCTGAATATCATCTTTCGACCGATCGAGGAGTACAAGATCGGTCCGTTTCGCCTCCAAGGACTTTTTATCAAACGACAACCAACTGCCGCAGAGAAGTACGCCGAAATCGTCGCCAAGGAGGTGGTGACTATCGGGAACGTCGCCGACAACCTCATGCACGGCAGCCAATCGGACCGAACGAGAAAGATGATCCGTGATGCGATCCGCCCCGAAGTCGACCGCTCGGTCGGACTCGCAGCCCCGATAATCCGCATGACTACCGGCAACGAACAGTACGAACGGCTCCGGGAGGCCTTCGCCGAGGAGAGC